>CALMQI010000139.1 GCA_937871935.1 uncultured Burkholderiales bacterium | reverse complement strand
CGTTCACATCATCATGTGATACCCTGCCGCACCAAATTGACTGACATTTGGTGTATGAAAAACTCCCCATTTTCAGTACTGTTTCTTTTCCTTTATCTGCTTTGTGCCGGGCAACAGGGTATAGCTCAAAATTTCATTACACAGTGGAATCTGGCAACTGCGGGTTCTGGCACAACCCAATTATCTTTTGGCACAGCTACCAGTGGTTCGGTTAATTATACCTGGCAAGAAATTTCACCCGGCACAGCATCAGGCAGTGGCACTTGGAGTGGTGCAACACTAACCATCACAGGCCTACCGACTGGCGCTACTATTCGCTTACAAATTGCCCCAACCAACTTCCAACGCATAATCATCAACACGGGAACAGATCGCAACAGGCTTACCCGTGTAGAACAATGGGGCACTACGGTCTGGTCAAGTATGCAAAATGCATTTCGTGGTTGTGCCAATTTGCAAGTAACAGCTACCGATTTACCTGACTTATCAGGTCTTTCTGATTTGTCAGGTATGTTTAGTATGTGTAATACCTTGAATTCACCGAGTAATATTGGTTCTTGGAATACATCTGTTGTTACCAATATGTCAGCGCTGTTTTCTCTGGCAAGTGCCTTCAACCAAAATATCAGCTCATGGAATACAGGGGCTGTTACTAATATGTCTAGTCTGTTTGCTGATGCGGCTGCCTTCAATCAAGACATTGGAGTCTGGAACACTACGGCCGTTACTAACATGGCAGCTATGTTTGCTGGTGCCCTTGTCTTCAACCGAAACATAGGGGCCTGGAATACTGCGGCCGTTACCAACATGAATAGTATGTTTTTTAGTGCCTATGCCTTCAACCAAAACATCAGTGGATGGAATACTGCGGCTGTCACCAACATGGGTAGTATGTTTGGGTATGCCTATAACTTCAACCAAAACATTGGTTCCTGGAATACCTCGGCCGTTACTAGCATGAGCAGAATGTTTGAAGATGCCTTTGACTTCAACCAAAACATCGGGGTCTGGAATACCTCAGCCGTTACCAATATGAATGGGATGTTTATTGATGCGTATGCCTTCAACCAAAACATTGGTACTTGGAATACATCTGCCGTTACTAACATGAGCAGAATGTTTGATTTTGCCACTGCCTTCAACCAAAACATCGCGACATGGAATACCGCAGCTGTTACCAACATGAGCGGTATGTTTGCTGATGCAAGCGACTTCAACCAAAACATAGGAACCTGGAGCTTAAACCCGAGTGTTAATTTGACGGGCATGCTTAATAATAGCAGTATAGATTGCAATAATTACTCGGCTACATTAATCGGATGGAGCACAAATCCTTCTACGCCTAATGGAAGAATATTAGGAGCCACCGGAAGGCAGTATGGCACTAATGCTGCTGCTGCCAGAACCAATTTAACTACAACAAAAGGCTGGACAATCACAGGAGATGCATCATCCGCAGCTTCTTGTGCTTCATTGCCGATACCTACTATTACCATTTTCAGTCCTTCTTCCGGTCCGATCGGCACAACGGTCACCATCACTGGAACTAATTTTAGTTCTACACCCGCCAACAACATTGTTTACTTTGGCGCTACGCGGGCGGTAGTAACAGCTGCAACGGCAACACAATTAACTGTTACAGTTCCGATTGGCGCAACGTATCAACCTATAACCGTAACCATTGCTGGATTAATTGCTTATTCAGGAAAATCTTTTACTCCCACATTCACAGGGGGAACAGTCGATGTATGTTCCTATGCACCTAAAGTTGATTTTACAACGGCATCAGCCCCTGCTGATATTTCAATTGCAGATCTTGACGGGGATGGAAAAAATGACTTGGCATTGGAAAATGGCAGTAACATGTCTGTACTTCGCAATACGAGCAGCGGGCCAGGCAGTATTGCCTATGCTGCCAAAATTGATTTTATAACCGGATCAAGTCCAACTTCAATTTTCACAGGCGATCTTGATGGAGATGGCAAACTTGATCTGGTTATCTGCATCACTGAGGGTATTCCCGTGCACGATATGATCCGCACGCGTTATAAGATGCAGGGCAAAAAGACCTTGCTGATTGGCCCGAACTGTCCCGGCCTGATCACGCCGGACGAGATTAAGATTGGCATCATGCCCGGCCACATTCACAAGAAGGGTCGCATCGGCGTGGTCAGCCGCTCGGGCACGCTGACCTACGAGGCGGTGGCACAGCTCACCGAGATCGGGCTGGGCCAGTCCAGCGCCGTGGGCATCGGCGGCGACCCGATCAACGGGCTGAAGCACATCGACATCATGCAGCTGTTCAACGACGATCCGGACACCGACGCGGTGATCATGATCGGCGAGATCGGCGGCCCCGACGAAGCCGAGGCTGCCCGCTGGTGCAAGGCCCACATGAAGAAGCCAGTCGTCGGCTTCATCGCCGGCGTGACCGCCCCGCCGGGCAAGCGCATGGGCCATGCCGGCGCGCTGATCTCCGGCGGCGCCGACACGGCCGACGCCAAGCTGGCGATCATGGAGGAGTGCGGCTTCACCGTGACGCGCAATCCGAGCGAGATGGGCCGCCTCTTGAAGGCCCTGGTCTAGCGCAGCGGTCCCGACGCGCAACCGTAGTTCGTATTTCTCCGCACGGCGGCGGCGACCCGCGTCTTTACACTCCGGGGCGAGGACCTACAAAGGCGGCCACGCCAGGCTGGACCGCCCACGCACAACATCGGAGACCCCATGGACTACATGTCGGCCGCGTTCTGGGCCGCACTCGGCTCGATCATCTGGGTCAACATCATCCTGTCCGGCGACAACGCGGTGGTGATCGCGCTGGCTGCGCGATCGTTGCCGCCCCAGCAGCAGAGGCAGGCGATCTTCTGGGGCAGCGCGGCGGCGATCGTGATGCGGGTGGTGCTCACCGTCATCGCGGTCGAGATGCTGAAGTGGCCGTTCCTGAAGATCGTCGGCGCGATCCTGCTCGTCTACATCGGCGTCTCGCTGATGCTCGACGACGACGACGATGACGGCGACATCGGCAAGGACGGCGGCGGCATGGTAGCTGCCATCCGCACGATCCTCGTCGCCGATCTGGTGATGAGTCTCGACAACGTGCTGGCGGTGGCCGCAGCGGCCAAAGGCAACGTACCGCTGCTGGTAATCGGGCTGGCCCTCAGCATCCCCTTGATCATCTTCGGCAGCACGCTGCTGCTGAAGGTGATGGAACGCTTTCCGATCATCATCGTCGCCGGCGCCGCGTTGCTGGGCTTCCTGGCCGGCGAGATGTTCCTGACCGATCCGGCGCTGGTGCAGCGGGTCGGCGAATTGCCGCACTGGCAGGTCAACATGGGTGGAGCGGTCGGCGCCGCGCTGGTGGTGGCGCTCGGCATGCTGCTGCAGCGGCGGCACGCGCAGCGCAAGGCATCACACAAGTGACAACGGCAAAGACCCCGTCCCTTGCAGGCCGGGTGAACTGTTGCTCTAATCGACCCCAGAAGGGGAGTAGCTCCACCTGATCCGGTACCGCCATGGTGCCGGATCGAGGGCGCGACGGACCGTCAATACGAAGCGATCTGCTTCCGGTCAGTCGGGCGATACCAACCACTCCATGCCGAGCCAGACCTTCGAGGCGCGTTCGCAATGGCGGCGGCTCGAGGGTATGGATCTTCGGCTCCATGGCTCTGCGGCCAAACTCATGCGGCGCGTGTCGGGTCTGACACTGCACGGAGCGCGCGCGTATGGAGCTTTTCTCGTCTGCCTGGTTCATGGCCCTCGGGGCCATCATCCTCATCGACTTGGTTCTGGCCGGTGACAACGCGATCGTCATCGCGCTCGCCGCGCGTCGACTGCCGCCGAAGCTGAGACGCCAAGCCATCGTCTGGGGCACAGTCGGCGCCGTTGCCGTTCGGGCGCTGATGACGATGGCTGTCGTCTGGTTGCTGAAGGTCCCGGGACTCATGCTCGTCGGAGGCCTCGCGCTGGTGTGGATCGCCTACCGTCTGCTGGCGCCCGGCGGACCCGACGGCGAGCACGGCAGCGGGCCAGCACATTCGTTCTGGGGCGCCATGCGCACGATCGTGATCGCCGACGCCACCATGGGCATCGACAACGTGCTCGGCGTGGCCGGCGCGGCGCACGGCAGTTTCGAACTCGTGGTGCTGGGCCTGCTGATCAGCGTGCCGATCGTGGTCTGGGGCAGCACGGCCGTACTGCGATTGATCGACCGGTTCCCGGCAATCGTCTACGCCGGCGCCGGCGTGCTGGCCTTCACCGCCGCCAAGATGATCGTCTCCGAGCCGTTGCTCGATGCCCTGTTCGACCCGCATTGGCTGGCCCGCTGGGCGACCTATGCGGGCCTTGTCGCCGCCGTGCTCCTGGCCGGGCATTGGGTGGCTCGCCGCAGCGAACCGATCGCCGCACCACCGTCAGCCGTCCAGTGACCTATCCACCGAAAGGAACTGCCATGGACCAGATCGCCGTCTTCATCGACAACGCCGCCCACGCCCGCCGGATCATCGAACCGATGCTGCGGCGTGATGCCGACGATGCTGGATGGATCGTGGTGGCCTGCCCGCCCAGGCTGACCCGGCATGCGGGCCGATGGGTTTCCCACGCCGGGCGCCAGCAAATGCAGCGCAAGTGGCTGCAGGATCTGCGCGGCGCGATCGAGCCGATGTTCTCCCAGCAGACGCCAGGCAGCGTGCGCTGGTTGCTGGCGAGCGAGGCCCTGGAGCGCATCAGCAGCCGCCTGCGCGCCCAGCACGGCACCGCGCTGCGCCTACTCGATGCGCGCGCGCCGCGGCTGGGCCGTGCCTGCGAACCGCTGGCGGCGGACCTGCCGGCCGAGGCGGGAGAGCAGTGGCAGGCCCGGGTGGCCGTGTCGTCGGGCGTCGCCTTGATGTTGGCGCTCGCCGACTAAGCGCTGTGCTAAGGTCCCGAGGCGCTTGCGGCGTCGTCGGGACCTTCGGTTGTTCTTCAAGCCTCGCTCCTCCGGATCTCCGGCGACCGCGCAGGGCCCTCGTGTAGGCCCGCCGACCGCGCCTCGCATCGGACGCTTCCGCCTCGAGCGCCTGATCGGCCGCGGCGCGGTTGGCGCTGTTTACCTGGCGCAGGACGAGACCGACGGACGGTGGGTCGCCTTGAAGACCCTGCCGTTGACCGCGGGCGATCCCACCGGCACCCGGGCGGCGCAGGAGTCTCTTGTTCGGGAGACGCGGGCCATGGGATTGCTTCGCCATCCCGACATCGTCGCCGTGCTGGACGCGGGGCGCGTCGGCGGCACCGGCTGGGTGGCGCTCGAACTGGTGATCGGCACCGACCTGCGTCGCTACACGCGGCCCGACCGATTGCTGCCGCACCGCCTGGTCGCCCGCATCGGAGCCCGTCTGGCCCGCGCGCTGGCCCATGCGCATGCACAGTCGGTGATACACCGCGACGTCAAGCCGGCCAACGTGCTGGTCGACTGGTCGCACGACATCGTCAAGCTCGGCGACTTCGGCGTCGCGCGCTGGGCCGACCACGCACAAACGCAGTCGGGGCAGGCCATCGGGTCGCCCGACTACATGGCGCCCGAGCAACTGGCCGGCGGCGACGTCGGGCCCGCCGCCGACTTGTACGGTCTGGGGGCAAGCTTGTACGAATTGCTGACGGGCCGCCGGCCGTATGCGGCGCCCACGCTCGGCGAGTTGCTGCGGGCGGTGGCCAACGATCCGGTGCGTGATCTGGAGCAGTTATGCCCGGAGTTGCCGATGGCTCTTTCGCAGCTGATCATGTCGTCACTGGCCAAGCATGCATCGCAGCGCCCAGCAAGTGCCGACGCAATGGCCGCGGGGCTGGAGCAGGCCTATGTCTCGCCAACCGTCAATTCGCCGTGAGGTCCCCCACGGCTCAGGGCGCCCCCGGGACCGGGCAACGCACGGTTCCGAGGCACAATCGATCCGAGCTCTCCTCGAACAGCCCGGGCACCCGATCGTTCCAACATGACCTTCGAGTACTTCCACGCCGTGGACCCGGGCCGCGCGCGCTCGAACAACGAAGACTCGGTCGAGATCGACTCGGCCAACGCACTGGCCGTGCTGGCCGACGGCATGGGCGGCTACAACGCCGGCGAGGTGGCCAGCAACATGGCCACCTCGTTCATCAAGACCGAACTCGGACGCTGGTTGCAGGAGGCGACCGGGCACGCCACCGACACTGAAGTCCGGCGCGCGATGGACATATGCGTCGACAACGCCAACCGCGCCATCTTCAATGCCGCGAACTCCAATCCGCAGTACGCCGGCATGGGCACGACGCTGGTGGTCGCTGTCTTTCGCGACAACCGTCTACTGCTCGGCCACGTCGGCGACTCGCGCGCCTATCGCTGGCGCGCCGGACGGCTGAGCCAGATCACGCGCGATCACTCGCTGCTGCAGGAACAGATCGACGCCGGCCTCATCACCGCCGAACAGGCGGCTTTCTCGGCCAACAAGAATTTGGTGACGCGTGCAGTCGGCGTCGAAGACACCGTGCTGCTGGAGACGCATCTGCACGAGGTGCTGCCGGGCGACGTGTACCTGATGTGCTCGGACGGACTGTCGGACATGGTCGACGACGCTGGCATCGCCCAGTTGCTGCAAGCCCACGACTCGATCGATTCTGCGGGCCCTGCGTTGGTGGAAGCCGCCAACGAGGCAGGCGGAAAGGATAATATCTCGCTGATTCTGGTTCGCGCAGCCGGAGGGCCGGGAATCACCGGGCGTTCCTGGTGGCCGTTCCGCCGCTGAAGTCACGGCATGCCGGGCACCACGGCCGGCCGACAACAGGTAGAGGATGAGCAGAGCATGGGCAAGCTGGTGGTGTCGCTCGATGGTGTGGTCATCAAGGAAGTCCAGATCATCAAGGACAAGACCACGCTGGGGCGCCGGCCGTACAACGACATCGTGATCGACAACCTGGCGGTGAGCGGCGAGCACGCGGTGCTGCAGATGGTGGGCGCCGACGTCTTCATCGAAGACCTCAACAGCACCAACGGTACCTACATCAACGGCAAGGCCGTCAAGAAGCAGCTGCTGGCCCACAACGACACGGTCGAGATCGGCAAGTACAAGATCAAGTACCTGGTCGACGAAGGCAGCGACTACGAAAAGACCATGATCATGCGGCCGGGTGCTGCGGCGCCAGGTGCCGGTGGCACCGCGGCGCCGCCGCCGGGCTTCTCCAGTACCTCGGGCATGGGCAGCAATTCCGCTTTCGGCGCGCTGGGTCCACAGGGCAATCCGGCGTCGATCAAGGTGCTCAATGGTGCGGCCGCCGGGCGCGAAGTGGCGTTGACCAAGGTGGTCACCACCGTCGGCAAGCCGGGCGTGCAGGTGGCCTCGATCACCAAGCGGCCGGGCGGGTATGTGATCGCCCATGTCGAGGGCAGCCACCGGCCGGCCATCAACGGCACGCCGTTGTCGGGTGACTCGGTGCATCTGAAGAACGGCGACGTGATCGAACTCGCCGGCACGCAGATGCAATTCATCCAGACCTGAACCGGCAGCTCGGCCGGCTCGCCACTCGCCCGGACAACCCACTGCCGCATGGGCGCTGTGATGCAAATCACAAGGGTGAATGCCGGGCGTCGCGTGCGCCGGTCAGCGCAGCGCGAACGCCAATTCCCTACCTTGCATCGAACCGCGCGGCGCCTCAGGATGCGCTAGCGACGCCACGATCATGCATCGGGGTGTCGACGTCCGGCGCGTCAAAGCCCCGGGCGTCCCAATGCCACCGAGGTCCGGCCCAGAGCGGCGCACTCAGTCAGTTCAGCAACATGCAGGTTCGAATCCTCGGGTGCTCCGGTTCCATCGCGGCGGGCTGCCGGACGACGTCGTTCCTGCTCGACCACGACGTATTGATCGACGCCGGCACCGGGGTCGGTGACCTGACGCTCGAAGAACTGGCACGGGTCGACCACATCCTGGTCAGCCATTCGCATATGGACCACGTGCTCGCGATCGGGCTGCTAGCCGACAGCGTGATGCGCAACCGGATCGGCAAGCCGGCGATCCAGGTGCATGCGCTGCCCGAGACCATCGAGGCCCTGCGCGCCCACATCTTCAACGGCGTGATCTGGCCCGACTTCACCCGGCTGCCGTCGGCCGACGCGCCGATCCTGCAGCTGGTGCCGTTCGAGATCGGGCAGATCATTACGCTGGGTGATCGCCGCATCGAGGTGCTGCCGGCCGTGCACACGGTGCCGGCCGTGGGCTTTGCCGTGCTCGGCGCGCCGGTGGCCCGCCGCGGGGCCTTTATCTACACCGGCGACACCGGGCCTAACCCGGCCCTGTGGACGCGCCTGCACGGCATGCGCATCTCCTCGCTGGTGATCGAGACCGCGTTTCGTGACGACGAGCGCCAGCTGGCCCGCGTGAGTCGCCATCTGTGCCCGGCCGTGCTCGGCCAGGAATTGGCGCGTCTGGACAACCCGATCAACGTGTACATCACGCACATCAAGCCGGGTGAACTCGACGTGGTGATGACCGAGATCGGCGCGCTCGGCAGCGCGCATCGCATCCGCGCGTTGCAGCACGGGCAGGTCATTGCGATCGACTAGCACCGGCCCCAGCCGCGGTGCCGGCATGCATGCTGCGCCGCGCGATCGTGACGCAGCCCGAGCAGCGGAGCGGCTGCCGTGAACGGACTCGCCCTTCTCGGCAAGCTCGACCCGTCCGCCTGGGCGCGCTACGGCACCTACGCGTTCATGCTGTCCATGCCCTGGGCGACGGTCTTCCTGGGCTCGATGAGTCCGCACGACGGGGCACGCATCTTTCAAACGCTAGTCATGTGTCTGGCCGCCTGGGCGTGGGTCGATCTGGGCGCTCCGTGGCGGCCCCAGCGTGCAGTATCGCGATACCTCCTGCTGGCGCTCGTGGCGGGCGCGGGCGCGTCCGTGTTGGCTGCGCCGGGCCTGCAGCATGCGGCGCTGGAGGCCAGTGCAACGGTCCTGCTGGTCCTGCTGGCCCTCGTGTTCGCGCGCACGCCCTTGCCGACGCTCCGCGTCGAGCTGCCCCCGGTCCTGGCCCTGTCGGCGCTTCTCTCGTTGTTGATGGAGCTGCCCCGCGTGGCTTTTCGCTATGCCGACGGATTGGTGCCCGCCGCGGGCGACTTCGGCTTCATGTACATGAATCACCGGTTCCTGAACCACGTCGAATCGATCCTGCTGCCGCTGCTGTTGCTGCCCTTGCTGCTGCCGGCCGCGCGCTGGGTTCGGGTCGCAACATGGATCGGACTGGCGGGCGGCCTGGCGCTGCTCTGGCGCACCGGCGGTCGGGGCACCTTGATCGCCTTCACGGTGTTCGTGCTCGCTCTGCCGTGGCTGTTGAAGGCACAGGCCAGGCAGATCCTGCGGACGATGGCCGTCGCATTCGCCTGGAGCGCAGCCATCTACCTGCTCTTGTTTGTCCTGCCGATTCATCTGTTGGGACTGCAAAACACCGCGACCGGCAGCGCGGCACAGCGTCTGACCAGCGTCAACGACGCGGCGCGGCTCTACCTGTGGAAGCTGGCGTGGCAGGACATCGTCGAGCATCCGTGGCTTGGCGTCGGCCCGATGCACTATGCGCATCTGAAGAACCCGATGGCCGCGCACCCGCACAACAGCGTGCTGCAATGGGCGTCGGAGTGGGGCGTCGCGGTGACGGCGGTACTCACGGTGTTGCTGGCAGGGCTCTTCGTTCGGCGAATCGACCAGACGCGCAGTCAACCGGTCGGTTCGCTGGCGCGGGTGTTCACGGCGGTCTGCCTGCTCACCGCCGTGGTCGGCTGCATCGACTCGCTGGTATCGGGCACGCTGGTCATGCCGGTATCGCAGACCTGGTGGTTCGTCGCTGCCGGTTGCGCCCTGGCGACCGCCGACGCTGGACCCAGCAACGAGCCTGCCCGCCCGATGCGCGCGCATCGCGCCGGGCTGGCGCTGGCACTGGCGCTCGTCGCCGGGCACTTGCTGCTGAGCGCAGCCACCTTTGTCCAGGCCACGCGACCCGGCAGTGACGTGCCTGTGGGGATGATTCCCCGGTACTGGAACAACGGCCAGTTCTGACGCATGACAGTTTGCGTCACCGACCCGATGGCCACAGGTGACGCAATTGGGCACTTCCTTGTAACGAACGTGAACTAGCCATCATTTGCGGCCCGATATTCCGGGTCGATTCGCTGGCACGACTACTGCATGAAAGAAGGCGGACCCCAACCCACCCCGCTCAAGGAGAGTAAATATGAAACGTGTCCAACAGGGCTTCACGCTGATCGAACTGATGATCGTGGTCGCGATCATCGGTATCCTGGCCGCCGTCGCGCTGCCGGCGTACCAGGACTACACGACCCGCGCCAAGGTCAGTGAAGTGGTCATCATGGCTTCGCCGGCCAAGCTGGCGGTGGCCGAGTCGAGCTCGTCGCTGGGTGGCTTGTCACTCGTGACGGCATCGAATAGTGGCTACGCGTTCCCTGGCGCCACCAAGTACGTGTCGGGCGTTGCAATCACCGACACCTCCGGTATTGTCACCGTCACGTCGATCGTGCCTGGCGCTGGCGGCACTATCACGCTGACGCCCTCGGATGTCGGCAGCGGCCAGTTGCGCTGGCTTTGCGCGTCACCCGACATCGCCGCCAAGTACCTGCCGAGCGAGTGCCGCCCGACCTGATCGCGGCCTGCTGTAGAGCTTGATGCGCAAGGCGGCCGCAAGGCCGCCTTGTTCCTTGTTGGCGAGACAATCCTCTTGCGCAAGACAGCCCGCATGTCACCCACACTGCCGCACCGGTCCACCACGAATTCCCCGACGGGACTGGGCTGGTTGCTTTGGGTCCTCGTCGCGACGCTGCCCTGGCTGCAGCCCATGCGCGGCGAGCCCTGGCCGGCCTTTTACAGCGAAGCGGCGGTCGCTGCCGCGATGATTCCGGTCGCCATCTGGGTTCTTTTGCAGCCAGGCCGCCTTTCATTGGACGCACTGAGTGTTTCGATGTTGCTGCTGGCGACCGTACCGCTGTTGCAGGCTGCAGCGGGCCTATTCGTGTTCGCCGGGGAAGCCGTGGTCGTCATGCTGTACCTGGCCGCGTTCGCGCTCGTGCTCGTGGTGGCGCGCCGTGCCGAGGAACTGGCCCCGGGGCGACTCGTCGACGCGCTGCTTGCTTCGGTTGTGGTGGCATCTCTGATCAGCGTGGGGTTCGCGCTCTACCAATGGTTCCAGCAGGACTGGTTGGGGCCGTTCGTCCACTTCGCGCTGATTCGCGGGCGGGCGTTCGCCAATCTGGGCCAACCGAACAACCTGGCCACGCTGCTGTGCTGGGGCCTGATTGGCCTGTGGTGGGGATTCGCGCGCGACAAGATTCACCGAGCGCCAGCACTCATGGCTGCCGCCTTTCTGCTCGTCGGCGTAGCGCTGACGAGATCGCGCACAGGGGCGCTCGAAGTCGGCCTGCTGGCTGTTGCTGCCCTCTATGTGCCAAGACAACATGCCACCGGGCCCGGCACCCGGGCAGTGGCGGCTCTTCTCGCCTGGTTTGCCGCGTTGGTCGTCGGACTCGAACCGTTGGCGCAGCAGCTGGCGAGCGCTGCTCCGGCCGATCTGCGCGAACAGGCGTCGACTGGCATTCGGCCGATCATCTGGCGAATGGCACTCGACGAGGTCTGGCAACGGCCTTGGTTCGGTTACGGCTGGAACCAGGGCATCGTCGCCCACATGAACGTGGCCGATCAATACCCCGGCCTGGAGAACATCGTTCAGCACGCCCACAACCTCGTGCTTGATCTGTGGGTCTGGAACGGCCTGCCACTAGGACTGGCTATCGTGGGCGGACTGGCCTGGTGGTCGCTTCGGCAGTGGCGAGCCTGCCGCACGACTGAACAGCGATTGCTGCTGCTGGCGCTCGGGGTGCTGTTCACTCACTGTCTGCTCGAACTGCCGTACGCCTATCTCTTCTTCCTGTTGCCAGCCGCGGTGATGATGGGCACATTGACCGCCTGGCAGCCTGGTCGGGTAGTGGTGGCCGCGCCACGTTCGGCGGTTGCCGCGGCACTCGTCGTCATGTCGGTCGCATTGCTGTTGATTGCGCGCGACTACCGACGTATCGAAGACGACCTGCTGGCTGCGAGAATGCGCGCCGCGCAGATCCACAACCCCCATCCCCGCGAAGCGGCCCACCCTCTTGTCCTCACCTATCTCCACTCGGCACTCGAGCGACTGCTCGCGCCACCGACCGCTGGCCTTCCGGACGCTGATTTCGTGCAGATGCGGCGAACGCTGGCGAGGTACCCAGCGCGCGGTGCCCTCTTTCGCTATGCGCGGGTATCGGCGCTGCGGGGGCAGCCTGACGAGGCGCGCTGGGCGTTGGAGCGGCTGTGTCTGCTGAACCCGCAGCCCGATTGCGAGCAAGCGATGCGGGACTGGCGCGCGCTGGCGGCGCAAGGCGATCCGGCGATGCAGGGCGTTGCCCTGCCCACGGCACCATAGCGGGCGAAGGCAGCCCGTGCAATCGGGCTTCGAGATGACGACGGGGTCAAAGGGCGCGGGCATTGTGCTGGCCGCTGCCACGCTGGCGCCGATGCTCGTGGCCTTCAACCTGCCGCCGTCACCGACGTTTCTGAATCAGGCGCTGGCCAACGGCTTGTGGGGCGCCAGCGTCGCGCTGCTCGCATCGGGCGCGTCGTCTGAGCGGTGGCGCGATGCGATTCGTGACTCGGCGCTTCTGGCGGCGGCATTGACTGTGCTCGGTGTCATGACCGCGGCGTCCGTGCTGCGATCGCATCTTCCACCGGCCATCGCGACCTCGATGGTGGCATCGTTGGCTGGCGCGATGCTCGTTGTCTGGAGCGGATCGTCGGCGGGTGCGCGCAAGCTGACGACGGCGCATTTCCTCCCGTTTCTTTGGGGACTGGCAGGCGCCGGCGTGCTGAGTGGCTTGATCGCACTAGTTCAGGTCTTCGCGCCGGACTGGGCGGATGGTGACACCATCGCACGATCGGCTCTGCCGGGCCGCGCGGTCGGAAATCTCCGGCAGCCCAACCACCTGGCCAGCTTGCTGCTGTGGTCGATCATCGCGACGATCGGCCTGTACGAGTTGCGCCGTCTCGGCCGCGCCGCCTGCGCAGTGGCCTACGCCTTCCTCGCCTTCGCCGTCGTTCTCACAGGCTCGCGCACCGGCGCACTCGGCGTGCTGGTACTGACGGCATGGGGTCTGTGTGATCGTCGCCTGTCCCGCGCCACGCGCGGGCTGCTCGTGGCGGCACCGCTGATCTACACGCTCGGCTGGCTCGCAACGTGGTTCTGGGCGAACGCGGGTGGACATGTCTTTGGCGCCGAGAGCCGCATGGGTCTGCAATCGGGCGGCGACATCTCGAGTTCGCGATTCGCGATTTGGTCCAACGCCTGGGCCATGACGCTGCGCGAACCGCTGCTAGGCGTCGGCCCGGGCGAATTTAACCTGGCGTGGACGCTCTCCGAGTTCCCAAATCGGCCGGTTGCGTTCTTCGATCACACGCACAACCTGCTGGTGCAACTTGCCGTAGAACTGGGCTTGCCCGTCGCGTTCGCGGTCGCCGGACTGCTTGCGCTTGCTCTTCATCGGGCTTGGCAGCGCGGCTGGCGTACTGCGGACGAGCAGGGATCCGTGCAACGCACTGCGTTCATGCTGGTACTGATGGCTTGTCTTCACAGCAGCCTGGAGTACCCGTTGTGGTATGCCCACTTCCTGTTGCCGTGCATGTATGCCTGGGGATTCGCGCTCACGCGCTCCGGAGCCAACGAACGTACGACGGTGGACGCGACGGACCGGCCACCGCTGATGCGCTCGGGCCCGATGGCAGCGGCGGGACTCACCATGTTGCTTGTGGCCGCTGCCTCGGTCTTCGACTACCACCGCATCGCCATCATCTACGAGCCTCCCGCGCACGCCGCACCGCTGGAGGAACGAATCGCCCGCGGCCAGCGCAGCCTGCTGTTCGCGCACCATGCCGACTACGCCGCCGCCACGGCGTTCGGTGAGCCGAAGGCGCCGCTGTCCGAATCACAGCTGCTGGCATTCCAGCGCGCGCCCCACCACCTGCTCGACATCCGGCTGATGATCGCGTGGGCGCAGGCGCTCGCCGCACAGGGCGAGGTCGACAAGGCGCGCTGGCTGGTGGCGCGCATCCGCGAGTTCCGCAATCCCGGCGCCGACGAGTTCTTCGAACCCTGTGCGGACGCTGCGCGTGCGACGCGGAACTTCCAGTGTCAGGCGCCGCAGCGCAGCTACCACTGGCGCGAATTCACCACTCGGTGAGCCGATCCGCGCAGCCGGTCTAGACCGTCGCGGCCACCCAGTCGCCGCTCTTGCCGCCGCGCTTCTCGAGCAGGCCGAGGTCGGTGACGAACGCCGCCGGCCCGATGGCATCCACCTTGGCGACGAGCGTGGTCAGCTCGCGCGCGTTCTGCGCGGCTGAGAACTCCTTCACGAACTCGTCAATCGTATTTGCGCATGCGGTGCGCGGCACCCCCGCGGCGGCCGCCACCTCGGTCATAGTCCATCATCTCGCAACAATGGTCGCCGACTGCCCGCGCGATGCTTCGGGCACCTCACCATTTGCCTTGGATGATGTTGCCGATGATGCGGCAGTACGAACTCGTCGAGCGTGTTCTCGCCTACGATCCGGGCGCCGACGAGGCGTTGCTCAATCGCGCCTACGTCTACGCGATGAAGGCGCATTCGAACCAGCACCGCGCTTCCGGCGATCCTTACTTCTCGCATCCGCTGGAAGTCGCTGCCATTCTCACCGACATGAAACTCGACGACGCCACCATCGCGACAGCGCTGCTGCACGACGTGATCGAGGACACCACGGCGACCCGCGACGAGATCGACGGCATGTTCGGCAAGGAAATTGGCGAACTGGTCGAGGGTCTGACCAAGATCAGGAAGCTCGACCTCGTCACCAAGCAGGCGCAGCAGGCGGAGAACTTCCGCAAGCTGCTGGTGGCGATTTCCAGCGACATCCGCGTGCTGATGGTGAAACTCGCCGACCGGCTGCACAACATGCGGACGCTCGAACATGTGAACCCGGACAAGCGGGCGCGCATTTCCGAGGAGACGCTG
>CALMQI010000138.1 GCA_937871935.1 uncultured Burkholderiales bacterium | reverse complement strand
CGCCGCGGAAAATGCCACCAGGCTGTTGCTGACTTTCGCGAAAAGGCCAGGCTGCAGCTCGTTCTGGGCGTCGTGGGTATCGAAGCCGCCGGTCGCGATGATAAAGACCTGCCGGCGCATGTTCAGGACGTCTCGTGACGCGATCAGATTCGCCACGACCTGCAACTGTCCGCCGAGATCATCCATCGGAAACGGCGTGGCGATGGGTGGCGCAGCCGCGATGGCAGAGATGACCCTGTCACCGTAGAGCAATGAACGCTGGTTGACGGCGCTGAAGGCCCGGCCGTAAACACTCGACTGACTGGCCGCGAGCAGAGCCTCGAGGACGTGGAGGTTCGCGAGCAACAGGCGCCTTTCCGGGGTACGGTTGCTGAGCGGCCCGGCGGCTCCCGGCGGATGCCAGGGGAAGGCGTTCCACAGCAGCACGCCGCGCGGCGATGTTTGAAAGGCCTGAAGTGCTCCCCAGACGATCGACCCCGACGGTTCGAGCCAGAGGTTCTGATTGCGGCTGGTGGCGCGAAACGATGCGTGGGCCCAGGGGAGCAGCACACCCTCAGGCCCCGCGAGCTGCCGCTCACTCGTGAACGGAATTCCCGAAAACCGCCCCCCTCGGTAACCGATCGCCTCGCCCAAGAGAACCAGGCGCGGCGTACCCACGAGATCGAGGTACGCCTCCAAATTTCGGCGTCGCTGCGCGGCGGCCCCGCGGCGGTCGAGCGCGGGATCTTGATCGCGGTAGGGATTGGCGATCCGCGAGGAAATTTCACGAGGTCCACGGTAGATGTCTAGAACGGGGGGGGTGAATTGCGTCATGGGGTGGTCACGGGGCGCTCGAAAAGGCGGGCGCACCCTACCACTCGGAGAATTCCATGCTCTCGCACGCCCGATGCACCGCCGCACAACCCACGGTCGGCAGTGATGGTGACGTAGCCCGTGGTGCGCACCTCGCGCTCGGCCAGAAGCGCGCGTAGCCCGGCATGTCGAGCGACGGCTTCCAATAGAGGACGCCGCGCGGTGGCACCAGCTTCGGTCGAACCATGTCGCCTTTCTTCAATCCCCTGCCGATGCGCCGACTCTAGGCTAGCGACATGAAGAGACTCTGGATTGTCGCCATGCTCGTCCTGGTGCTCGGCACCGCAACCACGCCGGAGGGCAACAACTCGATGAAGGTCGCCAAGGGAACGTTCGACGTCAAGGTCACGGCCATCGCTCTCGACGGTCCGGAGGCCAACGCCCTGTTCGGTCGCCTCTCGCTCGAGAAGCAGTTGCGGGGGGATCTGGAGGCCACCGGCATGGGCCAAATGCTGACCGCCGGCACGGAGGTCAAGACGTCCGCCGCCTACGTGGCGATCGAGCGCGTCGAAGGCACGCTCCACGGCCGTCGCGGTAGTTTCGCCCTGCAACATCGAGGAACCATGACCGCCGTCGCGCAGCGATTGGAGATCACCGTGGTGCCCGACTCGGGGACCGGGGAACTGCTGGGCCTCGAGGGCACCTTCAAGGTGATCATCGAGGGCGGCAAGCACTTCTACGAGTTCGAGTACAGCCTGTGAAGACGCCCCCGCGGGTCGCGCTCTTGCGCGGAGTCAACGTCGGCAAGGCGAAGCGCATCGCCATGGCCGACCTGAAACTCGACGAGCTGCGCGTGGTGTATCCAGGAACAAGGCGGTACTCGCTCGGCCCGAAAATTGACGTGGTTCCGCTCCAGCAGGCGGTCAACGGCCGCACGCTGCCCGACAAGCACAAGGTCTACCAGCCCATCATGATGAAGGTCATGGCCACCGAGGGCGCGAAGCTCGCCGAGCGCAACGTGGCGGTCAACGCATCGTTCCAGTCCACCGACTACTGGGCGCCCGACGCCTGGGCGCGCGGCAAGCTGGACCTGACCATCCTGCGCGAGAAGAGCGCAGTCACCATGGACTGGAAGACTGGCAAGCCCAAGGCAGACAGCGACCAGCTGATGCTGGCAGCCGGCCTGACGTTCGCAGTGCACCCCGCTGTGGAGAAGGTGCGCACGGGGTATGTGTGGCTGGCCTACGACAAGATCGAGACGGACGTCTACACCCGCGCCGACATCCCGTTCATCTGGCAGGAGTTCGTGCCGCGCGTGAAGCGCATGGAGGACGCGCTGGCGAACGACAAGTGGCCGAAGAAACCCAGCGGCCTGTGCAGCAAGTGGTGCCCGGTTCCCAAGAGCCTGTGCCAGTACTCCGGAAAGGAAGGGTGACCGTCAGTGAACACGTACAAATTCAAGGTGCACTTCGACAATGAGTACGGCACCGTGGCCCTGATTGTGGAAGTTCATGCGTACAACTACTACGCCGCGGAAAACTTTGTCTCTGCGCTGCACCCCACGGCGTTCCTGGTCGAGGCGGTCTGACGGCGCGCGAAAGAGTGGGGTGGATTCACGAAGGGGGAGCTATGGCTACGCCAGAGTCGAAAGTGAAAGCGGGCATCAAGAAGTTCCTGAACTCGCTCCTGGGCTGTTGGTGGTTCATGCCCGCCACCGGCGGCTTCGGCAAGAGTGGGGTGCCCGACTTCATCATCTGCAAGGCCGTGGTGGTCACGCCCGAGATGGTCGGCACGGTGGTGGGCAAGTTCTACGCCATCGAAGCGAAGGCACCTGGAGGCCGCCTCACCGAACTGCAGAAAGGGCAAATCGAAGAGATCAACGGCGCGGGCGGCTGCGCAGTTGTGTGCTATGACGCCGCAGAACTGGAAGCGATCCTATGACACCATTCACCCTGATCCCCACCTGCCCGAAGTGCAGAAGCATCGAGACGACGAAGGCGTACCAGCGCCCGTCACCGTTCAACCCAGAGTTTCTCCTCGTGACGTGCACGTCATGCGGATACGACTGGTGGATGCGCCCCAGCGACTATGTCGCACCCACCGCCCCTCAACCAACCCCGCTGAAAGGAGTTTGATCGTGCCGCGTGACTACAAAAAGGAGTACCGGGAGTACCACGGTAAGCCGGAGCAGATCGCCAACCGGGCGCAACGCAACAAGGCTCGCGCCATCGTCGAGAAGAAGGTCGGCGACCTGCCGTCCGACAAAGACGTCGACCACAAGAAGCGCATCGCCAAGGGGGGCACCAACACCCCGGGCAACCTGCGCGTCGTCGACGAGTCGGAGAACTCGGCTTGGAGGCGCGGTAAGAAGGGGTACGGCAAGTGATGCTCTTCGGATGGAACCTCAACCAGTGGAGCCTCGCCGCAGGGCGGCACGCTCGCATCGTCGGTGACCTACCCCCTGCCACCCCCGATGGCGCGATCCACGTTCAGTCGTGGTGGCGCGCCAGCTACCCCGATGTGGAGCCCGGCGAGGTCACCCTCGACGGCGTCAAGCCCGAGCGCCAGCGAGACTGGGCCATCAGGGCGGTCAGCCTTGCTTTCGAGCAGGTCCACCCGGGAGTGAAGCCATGAACGACGAAGAGACACTGACCTGCCCGACGTGCGGCAGCGCGGCAGTCACGGTGACGGCCGAGCAGATGTTCATGGCGAACACCGGCGAGCACTACTGCCACAGCGTCAAAGTGCAAGACGACGATGCGCAGGCCTCGTGCCTCGGGTGTCAGTGGCGCGGTCACCGGGTCCAGCTGAAAGTGACGGTGAAGTGATGCCCAACCTCACCGCGACCGAAGTGCTGCTGGCGGACAGGCTCACGACTTCGCCCTGGAGCACGAGCGCCAACGATGTCATGCGGGACGAAGCGCGCCGCAACGAGATGATGCGCACCATCATGGAGGCGATGGATGTGATGACCGCACAGGACATCCCTGAGCAGCCGCGCTACATCCACATGTCCTCTTTCGGGATGCAGCTGCTCAGGGACGCTTCCATCGGGCGTATCGACCGCTTCCGCGTCTACGACAGCGACGCCCAGGACGCACTCAGCTGTTGGACGCGACAGGCGTGGGCGCGGCTGGGTCAGTGGGCGTCGTGGAAAACAGATCTCACCTACAACAGCGACGGCCAAGCCGTCCTCTTCCCCGAACTGGAAAGCAATGAAAGACCCAACCGGATACACAATCTACGACGGCCCGAGCCTGCTGGACGGAACGCCGATCGTGGCGATCGCGATCACCGCGCCGAGCAAGAACACCAAGACCGGCGCGCTCGTGCAGACCTACATCCTGCGCAAGGACAAGCGTCCCAGCGACGCAGTGCGTGACGGCACCGACTCATCCATCTGCGGGGACTGCAAGCATCGCCCCTTCACCGGCGGCGCGTGCTACGTGGTGGTCGCCCAGGGCCCGACCGTGGTCTACAAGAAGTGGCTCGCTGGCGGGTACCCGGACATCTACACCGCCCCGAACAAGACGTTGAGCAGCCTGGGCAGCCACCGCGTCGTGCGCCTGGGCACCTACGGCGACCCCGCCGCAGTGCCGGCCCGCATCTGGCAGCGGCTGGTTCTGTTTTCCAACGGGCACACCGGATACACGCACCAGTGGGGCAACGATGAATTGTCCAATGACCAGATGTTTTTCCTTCGGCGCCTGTGCATGGCCTCGGTCGACTCGACCTCCGAGCACATCGCTGCACTGCGCCAGGGTTGGCGGACGTTCCGCGTGCGCACCGAGGACGAGCCCGTGCTGACTCGCGAGTTCATCTGCCCCGCCAGCGAGGAAGGGAACTTCACCCGCACGTGCGCCACCTGCAAGGCCTGCAACGGGAACCAAGCCCGCACGCGCGCCGCCAACCCCGTGATCATCGTTCACGGCAGCAAGCACAAGAGGTTCGCAACCGCGCCCGTCTCATGATCGTCTCCAAGAAGCACAAGAAGCTGGTCCTCAACCTGCGTGATCCAGAGCGCGTCACGACGCTCCTGCCGCAGGCCAAGACGTTCGAGTACAAGGGCAAGACCCTGGTAGCGGTGCCGCACGAGGAAGAGGTCGTGCGCCTGCTGAAGAACATGGGCATGGACCCGCCGCCGCCCATCGCGCACCACTACGACTGGCCGGGCCGCAACAAGCCGTTCGAGCACCAGAAGATCACAGCCGCATTCCTGGCCGCCAACCCCCGCGCCTTCTGCCTCAACGGCATGGGGTGCATCTCGGGGGATGACAAGGTCCGCGTTCGTCGCTACGGCAAGTCACGCGAGATCACCCTGCGCGCTTTGTTCGAGCAGTACCACAGACTGCCCGACAAGGCGGCTTGGGAGGTGCGCTCGCTGAAGGGGGGCGTATATGGACTGAACGCGCTCGAGGACGTGGTGTTCAAGGGCCGCCAGCGCACGCTGCGCATCCTCCTAGAAGACGGCAAGACGCTGCGCTGCACCCCCGACCATCGACTAGCGCAGCCTGGGGGGCAGTGGGTTGAGGCCGGCTCGCTCAAGATCGGCGATGAACTTGTCACCAACGGAGAACGGGCCTTGAGTTGTTCGGCTTGCGGTGCGCTGCGCGTCGTTCAGCACTACTCGAAGCGGGCCGAGGCGCAAACTTGCCGGCTATGCAAGCACGAACGGCATAGTGCGAGTATGTTGGGCGACGGCAACCCCGCCTGGCGCGGTGGCAGGTTCGTCGACACCGACGGTTATGTTCGCCTTCACATGCCGCTGCACTCACGCGCCGACAACAATGGTTACGTGTTCGAGCACATCGTCGTTGCGGAGGAAGCGTACGGCCACCCGGTGGGCCGCGCGCTCCACGTGCATCACATCAATGGACGCAAGAGCGACAACCGACCGGAGAATCTGGAGGTAAAGCCCGCAGCCGATCACGCTCGCGGGCACGCCAACTTCAAAGCGCTGGACGGCTCGGTGAGCGCCAAAGGGGGTGTGGTTGTCGCCCTGCCAAAGGCGTCCCCCGTGCAGTACATCGGCGAAGGCGGCGAAGTGGATGTCTACGACCTGAGCATGCGAGCTCCGCACCACAACTTCGTCGTCAACGGCGTGGTAGTGCACAACAGCGGCAAGACGCGCAGCGTCCTGTGGGCGTTCGACTACTTGCGCAAGAAGGGCAAGGTCGACTGGATGGTGGTGGTCAGCCCGCTGTCCACGCTCGAGCGCGCCTGGGGCGACGAGATCTTCAAGAACTTCTTCGACATGACGTTCGCCGTGGTGCACGGCACGCGCGCCAAGCGCCACAAGCTGCTCAAGGATGAGTACGACGTCTACATCATCAACCACGACGGCATCAAGGACGCGGAGACCGCCAACCTGATCCGCACGCTGCCCGGCACAGGCATCGTCGTGGTCGACGAGATTGCGACGTTCCGCAACGCGAGCACCGAGCGGTGGAAGGCTCTGAACTCGATCGTCAACAACCCACAACGCACGAAGGTCGGGAACACCACGCGCACGATCAACAACCCGATGCCGTGGGTGTGGGGCCTCACGGGCACGCCCACTCCGAACGAGCCGACCGACGCGTGGGCGCAGGTGCGCCTGATCAGCCCGGGCAAGGTCACCGACTTCTTCGGCCAGTTCCGCGACGCGGTCACGGTGCCCATCAGCAAGTTCAAGTGGCGCCCGCGCGCCGGGGCCATCGAGATCGTGCGCGAGGCCATGCAGCCCGCCATCCGGTTCAGCACCGCAGACTGCATCGACCTGCCGCCCACCACGTTCATCACGCGCCACACCACGCTCAGCGTCGAGCAGGCACGGGCCTTCGACGAAATGTCCAAGCGACTCAAGACAGAGGTCGAGGGTGAGGGCCAGCTGCAGGCGGTCAACGAAGCGGTGAAGATCGCCAAGCTGGTCCAGATCTGCTGCGGCGTGGCATACGACAAGAACGGCGAGGAAGTGCACATGCCCAACAAGGCGCGCGTGGACCTCGTCGAAGAAGTCATCGAAGAGGCCGGCGCCAAGGTGCTGGTGTTCGTGCCGCTCACCGGCGCGCTCAACTCGGTCGCGACAGCGCTGCGCAAGCGGTGGACTGTCGGTGTGGTGCACGGCGCCACCAGTGCGCACGAGCGCAACGAGATCTTCAAGGCTTTCCAGCAGACCAGCGACCCCCACATCATCGTCGCGAACCCAGGCACGCTGTCCCACGGGCTCACGCTCACCGAAGCGGACGTGATAATCTGGTTCGCCCCCATCACCTCCAACGAGACCTACCAGCAGGCTTGCGCACGGATCGTGCGTCCTGGCCAGAAGCGGACGACCCTCATCGTCCACATCGAAGCAACCCCCCTCGAGCGAGAAATGTACGCCCGCTTGCAGCGCAAAGAATCCATGCAGGGCCTGCTGCTCGCAACGATCGACGGAGACCAATGAAACTCAAACCCGTCGTTTTTCCAGGCGACTTGGTCGCTTGTGGCCCGGAGAAGTGGCCCGATTGCGCCCACCTCCACTCGCACACCCACGCGATGCTCCGTGAAGCGCGGATCGGAGACACCGTCGACATCGCTTTCTACTGGCCGGACTACCGGTGCTCCGGCTACCTCGTCCGCTGCACCGTTCGGCGGGCGCTCGACGGTTCGTGGTGGCTAGTCGAGAACCGCAAGCAACCAAAACTTCGATTGCATGCCCCATCCATGTAAGCTACAATACATCCCCCAACGGAGAAAACCATGTCCCCCACTGAATTCGTCGAGGCCTACGAACGTAGTCGTCTCTCCCTCATGCGCGCCATCGATCAAGCCGGCGGTGTGGGCGCCGCTGTCCTGGCCAACACTGCCATCCCCCTGCAGGAACTGCTGGCCCTGTTGGTGTCCAACCACATCGTCCTCATCGCGAGCTACCAGCCACCGCCACCGCCACGGACGTTTGCGCCCGTCCCCGACTCGCAGCCGCCGGTCGACAACAACTCCATCCCGGCCGGCTTGTCGGACGGTGAAGGGAACGCCAATGACTGACCCGACGGCCCCGGTGGACGGTGCGCCCACCGACCTCGACAAACTCGTCGAGCGGTACATCAAGCTGCGGGACAAGAAGGCCGAAATGAAGGCCGCGTACGACGCGCAGGTTGCTGCGCTCGATACCGCGATGGAGAAGGTCGAGACCTACATGCTCGGCATGCTCAACACGATGGGCCTCGAGTCCTTCCGCACGAAGTTCGGCACGCCCTACAAGAGCGTGAAGACGTCGGCCACGGTGGCCGACTGGGGTGTTCTCTTCCCCTGGATCCAAGAGAACGCGCAATTCCAATTCCTGGAGCACCGAGTCAGCAAAACCGCAGTTGAAGAATACGCCAAGGCAACTGGTGATCTGCCCCCCGGCGTGAACGTCTCCCGTGTCACCGTCGTCAACATCCGCCGCTAAGGAACCCACATGTCCGCAATGATCCCGTTCGCCGCAGGAAGCGTCATCCCTGCATACCTCAAGAACAAGACCGCTGTCGTGGACGTCAACCGCGACGCCATCAGCCAGGGTCCGAGCTACCCGACCATGTCCATCAAGGGCAAGGTCTTCACCCTGGTCAAGGACGGCGAGCGCAAGACCCTGATGCGCCCGGACGATCCGGATGAAACCTTGGGCTCGATCAACCTCGCGCTGCTGCGCATCAACAACAAGTCGCGCGTCTACTTCGATGCCGTGTTCGACGAGAAGACCGCTGACCGCGCCAAGCCCACGTGCTACACCATGGACGGAGTGGCCCCGTCGCCCGCTGCGCTGTCGCCTCAGTCGAAGAAGTGCGGCACCTGCCCGCACGCTGTGTGGGGTTCGCGCCGCCCCGGCGCCGACGCACCGGAAGGTGAGGCCAAGGGCACGGCGTGCGCCATCAACACCCGGGTCGCCGTGGCGGCACCGGACAAGCTGGACGAAGCCTACCTGCTGCGCGTGCCCCCGGCGAGCCGCCCTGCCCTGGCTGAAGCCATCAAGTCTGGTGACGCGCGAGGCATCCCGTACAACGCGATGGTGCTCAAGGTCGCCTTCGACAAGGAAGCGGCCAGCCCGAAGCTGACGTTCAAGCCGGTCGGCTTGCTGGACGACGCTGGCTACGCCTCGGCCCAGGAGCACTACGACTCCGACGTCATCAAGGAAATCGTGGGTCTGATCGACCGCCCACCCACCGCAAGCGCAGGCGACACGGACGACGCGGAAACGGTGGAGGCCGCGGCCCCCGCTCCGGCCCCCGCTCCCGTCGTGCCGCCGAAGGTGAAGGCTACCCCCTCTGCCCGGCCCAAGGCACCTCCTGCGCCCGCTCCTGCGCCCGCTCCTGCGCCCGCTCCTGCGCCCGCTCCTGCGGTGGAGAGCAAGGCAGCCGGAATGCTGAACGAGATGGACGATCTGCTCGCCGGCTTCGACGACTGAGTTTTCGGGGGGAAGGTGCGGACGGACCCCACAGGGCCCCGTCAGCTTAATTCGCCAGAACGGCGAGCCCGCCCCCCACCCCCTTCTATGGAGCATCCAATGGATTTCAGTGTCATCAAGCGTGCTGGTTTGCTCCAGCACGAATTCTCTTCCCTGGTGCCGGTCAGCCGGGTCACCGTCAACAACTGGGTCCGAGGCCACAAGGCCCCGCATCCGTATATACTGGGGCGTGTACAGACGATCCTCAAAGTGCTCGAAGCCGCGATCGAAGAGGGGGACCTTCCACTGTCGAAGGGGACCACGAATCGCAGCGGGGCCCTGAAGATCGTCATGAAGACCACCGTCACCCGCCTGCGGTCCTGAGCCGTCAAGGCTCACCGAGGACCCCATGCTCAAGGCTTTCTTCGAAGCGGTTCTTCCGCCGCACGGGCACTACTGTCTCTTCCTCGGCGCCACCAAGGCGCACCGCTGGGCCGAGACGATCGATGAACTGGTAGCGCTCACCGAAGCGCAGGGTACTGCCCAGGGCGTGTACTTCGCCACTTCGTCGTTCACCGACCCTACCACCCGCAAGCAGGACAACGTCGCCCTGCTCAAGGCACTGCGGCTCGACATCGACGCAGGCGCGGCGAAGTTCGAGCGCGACCCTGATGGCACCTACCCCTCACAGCGCGACGCCCTCATTGCGTTTGCGGCGTTCGCCAAGACCACCACAACCCCGTCCCTGATCGTCTCGAGCGGCGCAGGGCTGCACATCTACTACGTGCTGCGCGAAGCCGTGGCACCCGCCGAGTGGATCCCCCTGGCCGAAGCGCTCAAGGCCCAGTGCAAAGAGTTGGGCCTCAAGGCCGACCCGTCGGTGACGTGCGACACCGCGCGCGTGCTGCGCCCACCTGGGACGTTGCACAAGAGCGGCGACGCAGTGCGCGTGCTGAAGGACACGGGCCGCACCTTCGACGTGGAGACACTTTCTACCGCATTCCCACTCAAGGTCAAACCCAAGTACGACACGTCGATCAACGCCGAGGCCCTCGAAGGCGTGGTCATCGGACCGCCGAAGTCGATCAACAAAGTCATCGAGAAGTGCGCCGCCGTCGCACATGTGCGCGAGACCCGGGGCAACGTACCCGAGCCCTACTGGCGCGCCATGCTGGGCATCGTCAAGTTCACCGTCGAGGGCAACGAGGCCGCTCACCCCATGAGCGACGGCTACGCGGGCTACGACTTCCAGGAGACGGAGAAGAAGCTCGAACGCTGGGCCACCGGGCCGACTACCTGCGCTGAGTTCTCCAAACACACCAAGGCCTGCGAGACGTGCCCGCACAACGGCAAGATCCGGTCACCTATCAGCCTGGGCGCCATGTCCGTGCAGCAGATCGAGCAGCTGCCCCCAGAGAAGCAACCGCCCCCGCCCGCTGTGGCCGCGCCGACAGGCGACCCATGGGACGGCAAGCTGCCCGCCGGGTACGCAGTGAAGAAGGGCCAGCTGGTCGCGCAGCACAAGATCGAGAAGGAGAACCAGGACGGCGAGGTCATCCCCACCATCGTAGAAGTGGCGTTCAGCCGCACGGTGTTCTGGCTCGAAGACTGGGCCTTCGACGAGACCGAGTCTCTGGTGCGCATCTGCCACATCGACTCGATGGACAAGTCAGTCAAGGGCCCCACTCGCTTCCCCGCATCAACGATCGCGGTACCCCAGGACATGCGCAAGTTCTTGGCCGGCGCGGGGATCTTCGTGGGGTCGCATCAGCAAGCAGAGAAACTCATGGACAAGTACCTCAAAGACAGCATGGATCGCATCCGCGACATCTCGCGTCGCGTGCGCATCAAGGACCGGCTCGGCGTGTTCGTGGACGGCGACGCCCTGACTGTGCACCACGGCGAGCACGTCATCGGCATGGGCTCCCTGGAGACCGGCTTGGTCGACGGCACCCTCGCCTCGGTGGCCGGGAACTACCCGCTCCCACTACCCAAGACGGGGTCCGGAAAGTACGGCGTCGAAGTCTGGGAGGATGTGATCAAGCCGCGCGCCAAGCTGCACTGCGACTTCATGCGGCGCCACTACGACAAGCCCGGCCTGGAGAAGTTCCAACTGGCCGCCATGCTCTCGCTGGCCAGCCCCCTGATGCCGTTCACGATGGGCTCATGGGGCGGGGGCACGGCGCTGCCGGCCAACAGCCTGACCGTGTCGCTCTACTCCGCTGAGGGTGGTCGCGGCAAGACAACCCTGATGCAGTGCGTGGCCCTGGCGTACGGCAACCCCGAGGCGCTCACCAAGGGCAAGGACAAGGACTCCGCCACCAAGAACGCGGTGATCAAGGGCCTGTCACTGCTCGGCACGCTGCCGTCGTTCATGGACGAGATGGGCAACCTGCCGGCACCGGATGTCGCGTCGATCGTGACCGCGGTGGCCAACGGCGCGGCGAAGCAGACCCTGTCGAAGAACCGCGAGATGCGCGAGGATCCGCCTTGGTCCCTCGTGAACTTGCTCAGCACCAACAAGTCGTTGCGCGATCTGGCAGCGGTGGCCAACAGTGAGTCCGACGCGTCGCAGTACCGCATGATCGAGCTCAACGTCGACGGCCTGGAGTTCGACAAAGCCTCGCAGGACCTGTTCCGCGCCGAGTACGCAGTGATACGCTCGCAAGTGGCGGGCGCCTTGGGCGCGGTGATCCACCGGCGTATGTCTATCCTGGGCCTGAGCGGCATCAACGCGATGATGGCCAAGGCAATGGAGCTGGTCAGTGCGAAGACTGCCTGGGACCAGAAGGCTCGGTTCTTCACCCGCACGCTGGCCGCGGCGCTCGTGCTGTGCACGATCTTGCGCAAGGAAGGTCTTGAGCTGTTCCCACCCACCACCGTCCTCTTGGAGATGATCAAGGCAGAGGCGACCGCTGCGCAGTTCGTGAAGGACAACGTCATGCCTCTGGATGGTGTGTCGCTCCTGGGCCGCGCGCTGGCCGACTTGCGGCCGCACACCCTGATCACTGACGGCTGGACCAACCGCAGTGTCGAGCGGAACAAGGAGGATCGCATCCTCAATGAGGGCAACCCGCCCTCCACGGTGAAGGTCCGGCACGTGGTCAGCATGGACACAGCGTTTGTGGACGTCGCGGCGCTGCGAACGTGGTGCCAGGAGAACAAGGTCAGCCTCGAAGTCATCCGCCGCGCTGGCATCGAGCGGGGTGTGCTCATGCAGCACGTGCGGCGCTCTGGTCAGGCCACCTTCGTCGTGCAGCGCGACCTGTGGCGCGGGCTGGCCAGCGCAACCAATTCGCAAGTGTCGTCGTGGCAAGTCAACACCCGAGCCCTCAACAGCATCGTTCAAGGAGAAGACGCACCGTCGAACATCGTCCCCCTTCACCCCTCCCAACCAACAACGAAAGCGAACAACGCATGAACTTCTCACAAGCCTGGGACCGCGCCCTCAGCGGATCGCGCATCACCCGGTCGGGGTGGCCATTCAGTGGCGCGTGGCTCGAGGTCCAGTGGCCCGACGATAAGAGCAAGATGACCCTGCCCTACCTCTACATCACCTACGCTGACGGCAGCCGCCAGCCCTGGGTCGCGACCCAGGCCGACTTCTTCGCAACTGACTGGAAGATCGCACCATGAACCCCATCGCCTACAGCATCGACATCGAGACGCTCGCCCTCACCACGGACGCGCACATCCTGCAGATCGGCTTCGCCGGCATGAACCTGAAGACCGGCGAGCAGCTGGTGGAGCCGACGGACTTCTGGATGACGGTGGATCAGCCGGGGCGCCGCATCGACCCTGGCACGGTCTCCTGGTGGGCGGACCCGCCGCTCTCCACCTTCACGCAAGTGCACGTTGCACCGCCCGGCGTGCAGCGCTCCAGCTTCGCCGACGTCCGCGCTGAACTGGCCAAGCGCCTTCCGCAAGGGCAGGACTACGGCTTGTGGGCCAACCACATCGCGTTCGGCCTAGGGAACCTGCGTACTGCGTTCTGGCCAAGCCGCACGCCGTGGCACTACAAGACCGAGCAGGACCTGCCGACCATTGCTGCGCTGCTGGACCCCAGCGGCGCCGTGCGCGAGACGATCGACAGCGTTGCGGCCCACGTCGCGTCAGCCGACGCTCAGTGGAACCTTGAGTACCTGCGGGCTCTGTACAAGCGCCGGCAGGACGAGGTCCATACGCTCTGGGCGTACAGCGAGCTGAAGACCTAGATCCCCCATGGCGCACATTTCGAAAGAGTACCGAGCACATCTTGTGGTAAAGGAGCCCGAGAGGCTGGCTCGGTTGCGCGAGCTTGAGGCCGCCGAAAAGAAGTTTCGAGGTAAGGGGGGCGCTGCGCGGTTCAAAGCATCCGCCCCCGCCGCGCACGCCGCGCTGAGAGCGGAGGAACGCGCTTGTCGAGTGTGGGTGAAATCGTTCGCCCCCGCCGCGCACGCCGCGCAGCTGGCACGTCAACTTAGGTGGGTGAACGACGCGAAAGAGATCCCCGAGCGCCACGAGAAGATCGTCGCAGCTGCCCTTAGAACCGTCGCAAAACGCAACGCGTGCCCTGTCCGCCGGGAAGCGCACCTCCAAAAAGAACGGACCGCAATCGCAGCGTACCGCGCAACGCCCGAGGGGCACAACTCCAGCTTGGCGGCGGCGAAAAAATGGGCTAAAGCGAACCCGGGTCAGGTTCTCGCCTCGGTGCGTGCCCGAGAGAACAATCTCACACGCGCCATCCCTGACTGCTTGCGCACCTGTCCCGTCGAGCGCGCGGAGGTCAACGCAATCTACGCGTGGAGGGACGCCCTACGGGCAGTTGGTCTGGACATGCACGTCCATCACGAGTACCCGTTGAAGGGCGCTAAGGAGAGAGGCAAGCACAGCATGTCCGGCCTAAACATCGCCCGCAACATGCAAGTTGTCCCCGCCAAGGAGAACATGCGGTTAGGCAACCGGGTCTGGCCCGATATGCCGTAGCGCGCCCTAGATCCCCAGTTCGTCCGCGAGATCCCGGTCTTTCTTCCCGACCGGCACCCCACTCCTGGTAGCCTTCTGCTGCTGCTTCCGCTGCCCCACCGCCCGTTCCAGGGCGGCGTGCGTCACTCGCACACCGGGGTTGCGGCGGTTGAACTCCTTCACATCCTCCAGAACGTCCCGCACATCGCCTCCGCGCAGACGCGTCTGTGCGTAATCCCGCAAAAGCTGCTGGCGCACACCATCTCGGTTGCCCTTGGCTTCGTTGAACGCTGAGCGGCTGTCGTACACGTTGGTCACCTTCGTGGTTTGGAAGCCCATCGCTTGCAGGGCAATTTCCATCATACCGAACTCGTCCGGCTGGACCAAGGGCTCTCCCTTGGCGTTGGTCATGCCGCGCTGGCTGATGTCGCCCGCCTTGATCACACTGCCGATCGCCTTGGGCACTGCCATCGCAGCTGCCTTGACGAACTGGCCGTCACTCGCAGCCTGGATCGCTCCCGCCCAGTTGGCCGCGATGCCGCCGGCAGGCCCGCCCGTCAGCTGGAACCAGAGGTTCTCCACCATGCCCTTGCCCTTGGCCTTGATCGCTTTCATCCGCGCCATGATTTTCTTGCCCTGCGCCGTGGCCTTTTCCATCAGGCCTTCCTGTTCGAAAGCATCGAACACGCCGAGTGCCGCAGCGCACGCCACCGGATTGCCCGCATAGGTGCCGCCAATGCCGCCGGGTTCCGGCGCATCCATGATCTTGGCGCGGCCAATCACGCCTGACAGCGGAAAGCCGCCCGCCATCGACTTGGCGCATGTCACCAGGTCAGGCTCAACCCCGAAATGGTCCATCGCGAACCACTTGCCCGTGCGCCCGAAGCCCGACTGGATT
>CALMQI010000137.1 GCA_937871935.1 uncultured Burkholderiales bacterium | reverse complement strand
TCGTCGGTGCGTGACCCGCAGGGTGGACTCTCGACCCAGGTGCTCGGCATGGGCGCGGCGCCGCTCTTGGATGGTGAACAGGCTGCGGTCTCGATCCAGCTGACCAAACAGGGGGCGAAGCTGCTCTGGGAGTCGTTCGCGACGCCGACGCCCGACATCTCCTTTTCGTTCGAGATGGATCTTTCGGGGTTCCGCGGGCCGCAGCGTGCGTTGCTCGAAGCGAACTTCGATCAGGTCTATGAGCACCAGGCGTTTAGCGCGGGGCTCGCGGCGACCCAATTGGCGGCCGAGATTCGGGCGACGTTCGACGATCTCCGCCGTGAAGGGGCGATCAAGCTGACCCAGATCGGTTCCGACACCAACATGGACAACTTGATCAACACCGCCTACAGCAAGTTGATCGAAATGATGTTCCAGCCCGTCGGCGGCAGCGGCACGCCCGATCTCGCGGGTTTGGCGGGCGCGGCGGGGGGGCAGCCGAGCCTGCTCGATCAAGCCAGGCAACAGTGAAGGTTCGCTACGGCGCGTGAGCGCCCCGATGGCGTCGCGCAGTGCCGAGCGGTTCAAGGCCGGGGTGAGGCCTGGGTTGGCAGCCGTTGTGCTGAATGCGTCCATGGCCAATCAGACCACAACGGCGAAATGCGGGTTCCCCTTGGGTTTCAAGCGCGGCGAAATCTGACCAGCGCCTAGTTGTCGATTTCAGCTACATGCGGCAGCCGCGGCCGGGGTCGGCCAATGACTTGCTGGCCACGCCGATGAGCTTGTTTTCCTTGCCCGACACCTGCCGCAGGTAGATGTCCTGCACCGGGTTGTGCGTCTTGCCGAGCGTGTAGGTGCCCCGCGGGCTTTCGATGCGGGCCTTCTCGACCGCGGCGGCGAAGGCGGCCTTGTTCTTCACGTCGCCCTTGGTGGCCGCCAGGCCGATGCCGAGGATCTGCGCTGCGTCGTAGCCTTGCACCGCGTACACGTCGGGCTGCAGCTTGTAGGCCTTGGCGTAGTTGAGGCGGAAGGTCCTGTCCTTCGGCACCTCGAGGCTGTCGCCGTAGTGCAGGGTGGTCATCAGGCCGTCGGCATCGGCGCCCTGCGCCGCCAGCGTGCCGTCGGTCAGGAAGCCCGCGCCGTACAGCGGGATGCTCTTCTTCAGGCCCGCAGCGGCGTAGTCCTTGACGAACTTGACCGCGCCGCCACCGGCGAAGAACGTGTACACCGCGTCGGGCTTGAGCGAGGCGATCTCGGTCAGCAGCGCCTGGAACTCCACGCCGGGGAAGGGCAGGCTCAGCTCCTTGACGATGGTGCCGCCGGCCTTGGTGAACGACTCCTTGAAGCCGCCCACGCTCTCGTCACCCGCCGCGTACTTCCAGGTGATCGTCACCACCTTCTTGTGACCCCGCTTGGCCACCACCTCGCCCATTGCGTAGCCGGGCTGCCAGTTGGAGAACGAGCTGCGGAAGATGTGCGGTGCGCACATCGGACCGGTCACCGCATCGGCGCCGGCGTTGGGCACGATCAGCATCGTGCCGGAATCCTTGGCCGCCTTGGCCATCGCCATCGCGACGCCGGAGTGCACCGTGCCCACCAGCACGTCGACGTTGTCGCGCTTGATCAGCTTGTTCACGTTGTCGGTGGCCTTCGCGGGATCGGACTCGTCGTCGACCTTGACGAATTCGATCTCGCGGCCTGCCAGCTTGCCGCCCTGTTCGTCGACGTAGAGGCGAAAGCCGTTCTCGATGGCATTGCCCAGCGCGGCGAAGGTGCCGGTATAGGGCAGCATCAGGCCGACCTTGAGCTTGCCGGTCTGGGCGAACGCCGGCGCCGCGACGGCCAGGCACGCGGCCGCGATGCCGCCGAGGATGAATTGCTTGCGATGAAGGGTCATGGGATCAGTCTCCTGCGAGTGCTTGTTGAGAAGTGAAGAAGCGCGACACCTCGTCGATCAGGCGCACGGGTTGGTCACGATGCGGGCTGTGTCCGCAATCGGGCAATTCGAGCAAACGGGTTTGCGGCAACCGCCGCGCGATGGCGCGAATCTGGTCCAGTGTGCCGTACTCATCGTCAATGCCTTGGACCGCCATCAAGGGGCAGACGATCGACGGCAATTCGGCCTCGATGTTCCATCGGGTAAACCCCGGGTCGAGCCAGATGTGATTCCAGCCCCAGAACGCCGAATCGGGGTCGTCGTGGTAGCGGCCGAGGCGCTCGCGCAGGTCGGTCTCGCGATACGCCTGGCGGGAGCGCTGGATGCTCGCCACGCTGATCGGCTCGACGAACAGGTGCGGCGCCAGCACGACCAGACCGGCCACCGCGGCCGGAAAGCGCGCCGCGTAGAGCAGTGCGATCGAGCCGCCGTCGCTGTGGCCGAACAGCCACGGTGCGTCGGCCACGTGCAGCGCGGCGAGCAGCGCGGGCAGCAGTTCGTGCGCCTGCCGGTGCATGAAGTCGAGGCTCCAACGCTCGTCGGCGCCGCGCGGCGTGGAGCGGCCATAGCCGGGGCGCGAGTAGACGAGCCCGCGCGCGCCGACCGCGTCGCACAGTCGCGCGGGAAAATCGCGCCACATCGCCAGCGAGCCGAGGCCCTCGTGCAGGAACACGATGAGCGGCGCGCCGCGGCGCTCGCGCGCCAGCCACCGGTGCTCGATGCGCACCGCGCGGCCGGCCCAGGACAGCTCGACGAATTCGACGCCTGCATTCATCGATCCACGGCTTCGGCTTCGCGCAGGCGAAAGCGCTGGATCTTGCCGGTCGCCGTCTTCGGCAACTCGGCGATGAAGGTGAGCTGGCGCGGGTACTTGTGCGGGGCGAGGCGTTCCTTGACGAAGGCCTTCAGTTCGGCCTCGAGCGCATCGCTCGCGACCTGACCGGGCTTGAGCACCACGTAGGCCTTGGTGCGCGTGAGCCCTTCGGCGTCGGGCACGCCGATCACCGCGGCCTCCAGCACGGCCTGGTGCTGCACCAGCGTGGCCTCGACCTCGAACGGCGACACGTACTGGCCGCTCACCTTGAGCATGTCGTCGCTGCGGCCGCTGTAGGTGTAGGTGCCGTCGGCGTTGCGCACGTACTTGTCGCCGCTCTTGGTCCAGGCG
>CALMQI010000136.1 GCA_937871935.1 uncultured Burkholderiales bacterium | reverse complement strand
CCTTCCATATCGGTGGCGCGGCGCAGGTTGCCGATTCATCGTTCATCGAATCGACCTTCGACGGCACTATCAAGATCAAGAACCGCTCGGTCGTTCGCAACGGCGACAAGCAGCTGATCTCGATGGGCCGAAACCTCACCATCGTGGTCATCGACGAAGAGGGCAAGGAGCGCGCATCGCACCGCGTCGTCTATGGTTCGGTGGTCAAGGTGGACGACGGCGACAAGGTGAAGCGCGGCGAGCGCGTGGCCGACTGGGATCCCTTCGCGACCCCGATCGTCACCGACCTCGCCGGCAAGGTGAAGTACGAGGATCTCATCGAGGGCGTCACAACCCGCGACGAGACCGACGAAAACACCGGCATCGCCAACAAGGTGGTGATCGACGCCCGGTCTCCGGCCCGGTTCCGCGGCGACGAGGAGCCGTTCGATCCGGTCGCCGGCCACATCCCCGGGGCGGTGAACCTGTTCCACGCGTCGCTCGTCGGCGAGTTCCTCGATCGAACAATCGACCACCGTGTCGGCCAGGCCGCCGACACGACGCACCAGCGGCAGGCTGCCGTAGCGCAGGCCGTACAGCTGCGTCAGGCCGCAGGGTTCGTAGCGCGAGGGCACCAGCGTGAGGTCGGTGGCGCCGAACACGCGGTGGGCGAAGGCCTCGTCGTAGCCGATGCGCACGGCCACCTGCAGCGGGTGGGCCCGCGCGGCGTCGGTGAAAGCGGCTTCGAGCGCCGCGTCGCCCGAGCCCAGCATCACCAGCTGCCCGCCACGCGCGACGATGTCGGGCAGCACCGCCAGCAGCAGCGGCAGGCCCTTCTGCTCGACCAGGCGGCTGACGATGCCGAACAGCGGCTGCGTGTTGTCGACGGCCAGGCCCAGCTCGGACTGCAGCGCGGCCTTGCAGCGCGCCTTGCCGGCGATACGCTGCGCGTCGTAGCGCGACGGCAGCAGCGCGTCGGTGGCCGGGTTCCACACCGTCTCGTCGACGCCGTTGAGGATGCCCGACAACACGGAGCGGCGGTCGCGCAGCAGGCCGTCGAGGCCGCAGCCCTGCTCGACGGTCTGGATCTCGCGCGCATAGGTGGGGCTGACGGTGGTGATGCGATCGGCGTAGTACAGCCCCGCCTTCATGAACGACAGCGCGCCGTGGAACTCGACGCCGGTCACCGCGAAGGCACGCGCCGGCAGGCCGATCTCGGCCAGCACGCGGGCATCGAACAGGCCCTGGTAGGCCAGGTTGTGCACCGTGTAGACCGTGCGCGCGCCGGGCGCGGCACCGAGCGCCAGGTAGGCGTTGGTGAGCGCGGCGTGCCAGTCGTGGCTGTGCACGATGCGCGGCGCCCACAGGGCGTCGAGCCCCTGCGCCAGCCGCGCGGCGGCCAGGCCCAGCAGCGCGAAGCGGCGGTGGTTGTCGGCGTAGGCCTGGCCGGCGCCGTCGTGGTATGGGTTGCCCGGCCTGTCGTACAGCGCCGGCGCATCGATCACGTAGCCGGCCTGGCCGCCTAGTGCCGCGAAGCGGCCGAAGCGCAGCCGCGCGCGTTCGCCCCAGGGTGCGGTGAACTCGGCGACGTCCACCGCATCGGTGAGTTGGGACGTTATGGCCGGAAAACCCGGCAGCAGCACGCGCACCTCGCAGCCCACCCGCGCCAGCGCGGCCGGCAGCGCGCCGGCCACGTCGGCCAGGCCGCCCGTCTTGAGCAGCGGATAGATCTCGGCGCTGACCTGCAGCACGCGCATCAGCAGCAACCGCCCCGCGGGCGGGCTCGACAGTTCATCCCGTCAGGATAACTTGGCGAGCATCGGCATCGTCACCAGCACCACGCCGTGTTCGGTGCGCTCGAAGCGCTGCGCGTCGGCCACCGGGTCCTCGCCGATGACCATGCCCTCGGGGATGGTGCAGCCGCGGTCGATCACCACCTTGCGCAGGCGGCTGCCGCGCTCGACCGTCACGCCGGGCAGGATCACCGCGTCCTGCACGACGCAGAACGAGCGCACGCGCACGTTGGAGAACAGCACCGAGTTGACGACCTCGCTGCCCGAGACGATGCAGCCGCCCGAGACGATGGTATTGACCGCCTTGCCGTGCTGGCCGTCGCGGTCGGGAATGAACTTGGCCGGCGGCAGCTGGCGCTGGTAGGTCCAGATCGGCCAGTCGTTGTCGTAGATGTCGAGTTCGGGCGTGATCGACGCGAGGTCCAGGTTCGCCGCCCAGAACGCGTCGATGGTGCCCACGTCGCGCCAGTACGGCTTGGACTCGGGTGCGGTCGACACGCACGACATCGAGAACGGATGCGCCAGCGCGCGGCGCTCGGCCACCACGCGCGGGATCACGTCCTTGCCGAAGTCGTGGCTGGAGGTCAGGTCGGCCATGTCGGCCTCGAGCATCTTGTAGAGGTAGTCGGCGTCGAAGACGTAGATGCCCATGCTGGCCAGCGTGGTGTCGGGGCGGCCCGGCATGGGGGGCGGGTCCTTCGGCTTCTCGAGGAAGCTGACCACCTGGCGCTCGCCGTCGACGGCCATCACGCCGAAGGCGCTGGCCTCCTCGCGCGGCACCTCGATGCAGCCCACCGTGCAGCCCAGGCCGTGCTCGACGTGGTCCTTCAGCATCAGCGAGTAGTCCATCTTGTAGACGTGGTCGCCGGCCAGCACCACGATGTACTCGGGCCGGCTGGAGCTGATGATGTCGAGGTTCTGGTACACGGCGTCGGCGGTGCCGCGGTACCAGTGCCCCTCGTCGAGGCGCTGCTGCGCGGGCAGCAGGTCGACCATCTCGTTCATCTCGGCGCGCAGGAAGCTCCAGCCGCGCTGCAGGTGGCGCAGCAGCGAGTGCGACTTGTATTGCGTGAGCACGCCGATGCGGCGGATGCCGGAGTTGACGCAGTTGGACAGCGCGAAATCGATGATGCGGAACTTGCCGCCGAAATAGACCGCCGGCTTGGCGCGGCGGTCGGTCAGTTGCTTCAGCCGCGCACCACGACCGCCGGCCAGCACCAACGCGATGGTGCGGCGGACGAGCTGGGTGCTCGGTGGGAGTCGGTCCATGCGTCGTCTCCTTGTCTCGTTCTGGGTCTGGCGCCATCAGTATGGCGTGCAGGTGCCCCGCCGACCAGCGGATCCACCAGCGGTTCGAGGGTCGATTGAGGTGCGTCAGTCGACCTGACCGGTGGCCACCCACAGGCCGTGGGCCGGCACGCTGACGGCTGGCGACAGCGGGGCCGGCGACGACGCAGTGTCGGCGTCGCTGGCCAGCACCAGCATCCAGCGCAGCGGCGCGGAGCCGAGCATTGCGGGCAATTCGAAGGCCTGCGCGTGGGCATGGGCGTTGACCAGCAGCAGCAGCTCGGGTTCGCCGGCGACCGCCGGGTGCAGCCAGACCTGCATCGCGTGCACGCCGTGCGCCTGCCAGTCGGCCGGCTGCAGCAACACGCCGTCGGCGCCGAACCACTGCACGTCGCTGCCGTGCAGCCACCGGTCGCGCGAGAACACCGCATGCTGGCGACGCAGCGCGATGCAGCGGGCGACGAAGCCGGCCAGCGCCTCGTCGGCGCTCGCCCAGTCGAGCCAGCTGGTGGCGTTGTCCTGGCAGTAGGCGTTGTTGTTGCCGCCCTGGGTGTGGCCGATCTCGTCCCCGGCCAGCAGCATGGGCGTGCCCAGCGACAGCAGCAGCGTGGCCAGCAATGCGCGGCGCAGCGCCGCACGCCCGGCCAGCACGGCCGCATCGTGCGTATCACCCTCGACGCCCCCGTTGACGCTGAAGTTGTGCGCGTGTCCGTCGCGGTTGTGTTCGCCGTTGGCGTGGTTGTGGCGGTGGCTGTAGCTGACCAGATCGCGCAGCGTGAAGCCGTCGTGCGCGGTCACGAAGTTCACGCTCGCCGACGGCGGCCGCGACGAGGCCTCGAAGGCCGGGCTGCTGCCGGCCAGCGCGTCGACGAAGGCGCCCCGCGGTTCGTGGCGCAGCAGCCAGAAGCGGCGCATGCTGTCGCGGTAGCGGTCGTTCCATTCGGCCCACGGCGGCGGAAACTGGCCGAGCCGGTAGCCGCCGTGGCCGATGTCCCAGGGCTCGGCGATCAGCCGCGCATCGCGCAGCACGGCATCGTCGCGCAGCGCGGCGAACACGGCGGCGCCGGGCGCAAACAGGCCGCTGGCGTCGCGCGCCAGCACCGGCGCCAGGTCGAAGCGGAAACCGTCGACACCGATGCACTGGTACCAGAAGCGCAGCGACTCGAGCGTGAGCTGCAGCACCGGCGGCTGCGTCAGGTTCAGGCTGTTGCCGCAACCGGTCCAGTTCTCGTAGCGCGCGGGGTCGTCGCGGCGCAAGTGGTAGTAGGTGGCGTTGCCCAGGCCGCGCAGGTGAAAGGTGGGGCCGAGCTCGTCGCTCTCGGCGCTGTGGTTGTAGACCACGTCGAGCACCACCTGCAGGCCGCAGGCGTGCAGCGCCTTCACCATGGCGCGGCACTGCTGGGTGGGCGAGTCGGTGTCGTCGGGCGCGGCGTAGCGCGGCTCGGCGGCGAACCAGGCCACCGGGTTGTAGCCCCAGTGGTTGACGAGGCCCAGCTTCAGCAGCCGCGGCTCGTCGGCGCGCTGCTGCAGCGGCATCAGGCTCACCGTGGTGATGCCCAGGCGCAGCAGATGGTCGAGCACCGCCGGATGCGCCACGCCGCGATAGGTGCCGCGAAACGGCTCGGGCACTTCGGGGTGGGCCATCGTCTGGTTCTTCACGTGCATCTCGTACAGCACGGTGGCGCCCGCTGCCACCTGCACGTGCTCGGCCGCCGGCACCGGCGGGGGATCGATCACCACCCGCGCCTTCAGCGCGACGGCGGCGTTGTCGCGCGCGTCGCGACGCGCGGGGTCGGCCGCGTCGTGGCCGACGAAGAGCTCGCTGCCACCGTAATGGCCCACGACCTCGCGCGCATACGGGTCGAGCAGCAGCTTGGCATCGTTGAACCGCTGGCCCGCCGCGGGAGCCCAAGGGCCGTGCACGCGGTAACCGTACACCAGGCCCGGTCCGGCACCGGGCAGCCAGCCGTGCCAAACGCCGCCGCTGCGGGCGCTGAGCGCCAGGCGCTGCGTTTCCTGCAGGCCGTCGTCGCCGAACAGGCACAGGGTGACGGCCGTGGCCTCCGGCGCGACCAGCGCGAAATTCACGCCCCCCGGCTCGACGCTCGCACCCAGCGGCGCGGCAAGCCCCGGCTCCAGCAGCACGTTCACGGCCGGCGTCTCGCTACGCAGCGGGCGGGCTCGCCGGGGCCCACATCAGCGTGGCCAGCGGCGGCAGGTCGATGCACAGCGACTGCGCATGGCCGTCGCAGGCGATCGGCTCGACATCGCGCGGCGCATTGGCCACGCCGCTGCCGCCGTAGACCGCGAGGTCGGTGTTGATGATCTCGCGCCAGCGCCCGGCCGCCGGCACGCCGAAGCGCCAGTTGCGCCGCACCACCGGCGTGAAGTTGCTGATCACCAGCACGGTCGAGCCGTCGTCGGCGCGGCGCTGGAAGACGAACAGCGAATGCCCGGCGTCGTGGTGGCGGATCCACTCGAAACCGCGTGGATCGACGTCCCAGCGGTGCAACGCGGCGAAGTCGCGGTAGACGACGTTCAGGTCGCGCACCAGACGCTGCACGCCGGTGTGCAGCGGCGCCGCGTCGCCGTGCTCGAGCAGGTGCCAGTCGAGCGCGGCATCGGCGTTCCACTCGCGGCGTTGCGCGAACTCGCCGCCCATGAACAGCAGCTTCTTGCCCGGGTGCGCCCACATGAAGCCGTAGTACGCGCGCAGGTTCGCGAAGCGCTGCCATTCGTCACCCGGCATGCGCCCGAGCAGCGAGCCCTTGCCGTGCACCACTTCGTCGTGCGAGAGCGGCAGCACGAAGTTTTCGGTGAAGGCGTAGACCAGCCCCACCCCGAGGACCTTGAGGGTCGGCCGCCGCCGGGTCTCGGGGATGAGAGCGAAGAGGGCGAGCGCCGCCACCCCGGAGCGCAGGCAAGCCACCTGCCAGCCGGTGAACTCGACCGCCTTGATCGCCGCCGCCCCGGTCGAGAACAGCACCGCCGCGCCGAGCACCCGCAGCTTCGCCCCGCCGGGGGTCATCGCTCGTCTCCTCGGGGGCCGCACATGGCGGGGGATTCTAACAGCGCCTCGTCCCTCCCTGCCTTGTTCGGCTCCGGTGCCTGCGCTACGCTCTCCAGGCGATGCCCAGCACTTCTCAGGCTGCCAAGAAGATCTTCGTCCTCGACACCTCGGTCATCCTCTACGACTTCAACGCCCTGCACAATTTCCAGGAGCACGACGTCGCCATCCCGATCACCGTGCTCGAGGAGCTCGATCAGTTCAAGAAGGGCAACTCGGTGCTGAACCTCCAGGCGCGGGAGTTCATCCGCCAGATCGACCGGCTGTCGGTGCACCACATCCTCCAGGAGTGGATCCCGCTCGAGGCCCCGGCCCGGGGCCGCTTCCGCGTCATCACCGACGAGAACGGCCATCCGGACGCCGGAGACGTCTTCGGCACCCGCAAGGCCGACCACCGCATCTTGAACACCGCCCTTTCGCTCGCCCAGAAGGAGCCGCGGCGCAAGGTGATCCTGATCAGCAAGGACATCAACCTGCGGCTGAAGGCCCGGGCGCTCAACCTGGCGGCCGAGGACTACGAGACGGTCAAGATCAAAGACGTCTCCCTCCTCTACAAAGGCAAGGAGGAAGTGGAGGTGGGAGACCCGGCGCTGATCGACCGCCTCTATCGCGAAGAGGGGGTGCCGGTCGCCGAGATCCTGGCCGTAAAGCCGGTCGCTCACCAGTACTTCATCCTGCGGAGCAGCAGCAACTCCGCGCTGGCGACCTACAACCCCCGGACCGACCGCCTGGAGCGCGTGGTCAAGGGGCTCGCCTACGGCGTCACGCCGCGGAACGCCGAGCAGACCTTCGCGCTGCACGCGGTGATGAACGCGATCACCGCGTCGGAGAACTCGGGGTAGACGAGCGTGTTCAGAAGCGCCAGCCGC
>CALMQI010000135.1 GCA_937871935.1 uncultured Burkholderiales bacterium | reverse complement strand
TCGACATCGTCGCTGAAGATGTCGGCGGCGATGGGCTTCAGCGCGACCAAGATCAGCGGCATGCTGGAGGTGCTGGCGAAGGCCGGCAAGAAGGACGTAGGCCCGGCGAAGATGCTGGAGGACACGGCGAAGGCCGCGGTCGCGTTGTCCAAGGCGGACAGCGAGACGGACCCGAAGCACATCGCCGACTTCCTGCACACCCTGAGCGTCATCCAGAAGGCGCCTCAGGGCGATGGCTATGGCGCCTGGGTCCGCAAGCAGGCCGACATGGTTGTGACGGCGGCCGACCAGACGAAGCTGTCGGTCGGCTCGATCATGGAAGGCATGCGACAGTTCCAGACGATCGGCGCCGGCATGGGGCTTGGCACCGATCAGATGCTCTCGCTGATGATGGTCGGCGCGCAACGTGGCTTTGGACCCGCAGAGATGGGCACGGCGGTCAAATCCGACCTCGTGCGCGTCCTGAAGCCAACTGCCGAGGGACAGGCAGCGCTGAACCTCGTGCTCGGCCGTATCGGCAAGGACCTGTCCGACTACTCGGCTCGCACTGCGCTCGATCCCCAGCGCAGCCTGTCCAACCTCAACCGCTCTGTTGGCGGCGGCATCACGGGCAACTTCGGCGCCTCGATCCGCCAGCAGATCTTCGACGCCCAGCGCGGCCAGTACACGACCAGCGATGGTTTCATCGACAAGATTGCGAGCCAGATCGCGAGTCAGGCCCGCCTCGTCGCCCTGCGCCGGCGGCCGGCCGAAGGCGAGGAGGCGCTCGCGCCGCTCGGGCTGCGACATCGACAGGGCACGCCGCATTGCGTCGGCCGTGGCATGGATGTCGTACGGGTTGACCAGCAGCGCCGCGTCGAGCGACTCGGCGGCGCCGGCGAAACGCGAAAGCACCAGCACGCCCGGGTCGTCCTCGTCCTGCACAGCGATGTATTCCTTGGCCACCAGGTTCATGCCGTCGCGCAGCGGCGTGACCAGCGCGACGCGTGAACTGCGGTACAGGCCCGGCAGGCGGCGGCGCGACCAGCTGCGGTGCATGTAGCGCACCGGCATCCAGTCGGTCTCGCCGTACTCGCCGTTGATGCGGCCCGACAGCGACTCCAGCTCGCGGCGGATGTCCTCGTAGGCCATCACCGACTCGCGCGACGGCGCGGCGATCTGCATCAGCGTGGCGCTCATGCGCTGCTCGGGGTAACGGTCGAGCAGGTCCCGGAACGCGCGCAGCCGCTGTGGCAGGCCCTTGGAGTAGTCGAGCCGGTCGATGCCGACCAGCAACCGGCGCTGCACGTACTGTCGGCGCAAGCTCTCCAGAGCCTCCATCGCCTCGGCTGACTGTGCCATCTGGCGAAAGCCGTCGACGTCGATGCCGATCGGGAAGGCACGCGCGCACAATTGATGGCCGTTCCAGACGAAGTGGTCGCCGTCGTCGCCGGAGACCGTCGCACCCATCTCGTCGCGCACATAACGATCGAAGTGCTGCGCATCGGTGCGTGTCTGCAAGCCGACCAGGTCGTAGTGAAACAACGAACGCATCAGCCAGTCGTGCCCCGGCACCGCCAGCAGGATCGGCGGCGGCGGCAGCGGAATGTGCAGGAAGAAGCCGATGCGCTGCTGGCAGCCGAGCGCACGCAATTCGGCGGCCAGCGGAATCAGGTGGTAGTCGTGCACCCAGATCAGGTCGGTCGGCCGCAGCAGCGGCTTGAGCCGCCGCGCGAACAGCCGGTTGACGCGCCGGTAGCCTTCGGCGAATCCGTGCGAGAAGTCAGCCAGATCGAGCCGGTAGTGAAACGCCGGCCAGAGGGCCTGGTTGGCGAACCCGAAATAGAAGGTGTCGCGTTCCTCGGCCGTGAGATCCAGCGTCGCCAGTTGCGCCCGCCCGGCGCGCTGCAGATGCAGTTCACGCGACGCCGGATCGGGCCCGGCGTCCTCGGTGGTCTCCCCGCTCCAGCCGAACCACAGCCCACCGCTGTCGCGCAACGCGTCGCCCACAGCCACCGCCAGGCCACCGGCCATCGTCTTGCGCGGATCGCCGACGCGGTTGGAGACGACGACGAGGCGGCTCATGACGTACGGACCACGCTAGATCACCGTGTCCCACGGCGCCGACAGGCGCATCGCGGCGTTGATGATGCCGACCATCGAATAGGTCTGCGGGAAGTTGCCCCACATCTCGCCGGTACGCGGGTCGGTGTCTTCCGACAGCAGCCCCAGCGGATTGCGCGCCGCGAGCATGGTCTCGAAGATCTCGCGCGCCTGTACGGTGCGGCCGATGCGGGCCAGCGCGTCGATGCGCCAGAAGGTGCAGATGTTGAACGCCGTGTGCGGCACGCCGTAGTCGTCGGCCGCCTCGTAGCGCCGCACGTGGGCACCGTCGGCCAGATGCGACTCGATGGCGGCCACCGTCGACACGAACCGGGTGTCGCGCGGATCGATGAAGCCCACCTCGGCCATCAGCAGCACGCTGGCGTCGAGCTCGCTGCCGCCGAGGCTCTCGACGAAGGCCTGGCGCTTGTCGCTCCAGGCGTCCTTGAGCAGCAGCGCGCGGATCACCTCGGCGCGGCCGCGCCAGTGCACCTCGCGTTCGGGCAGCGCCAGCGCGGCGGCGATCTTGGCCAGCCGGTCGCAGGCCGCCCAGCTCATCAGCACCGACGAGGTGTGCACACGCACGCGCGTGCGCATCTCCCACATGCCGGCGTCGGGCTTGTCGTGCAGCGTCCAGGCCCATTCGCCGATGCGCTCGAGCTGGACGAAGTCATCCAGATTGCCGCGGCGGAACAGCCGGTGGTCGTGGAACGACTGCGCGGCGCCGAGCACGATATTGCCGTAGACGTCGTGCTGCGCGTGCTCGTAGGCCTGGTTGCCTACCCGCACCGGGCCCATGCCGCGATAACCACGCAAGTGCTCGGATTTCGATTCGTCGAGTCGACGCTCGCGGCCGATGCCGTACAGCGGCTGGATGCCGCCGTCGCCCGCGTCGGCCACCACGTTGTGCAGCCAGCGCAGGTAGTCTTCCATCGTGCCGACTTCCGACAGGCTGTTCAGCGCGCGCACGACGAAGAAGGCGTCGCGCATCCAGCAGAAGCGGTAGTCCCAGTTGCGGCCGCTGTCGGGTGCTTCGGGAATGCTCGTCGTCATCGCCGCGACGATCGCACCGGTGTCCTCGTACAGGCACATCTTCAACGTGACGGCGGCGCGGATCACGGCCTCCTGCCACTCCAGCGGCAGGGCGAGCCGGCGCGTCCAGACCCGCCAGTAGTGCAGCGTGCGCTCCTCGAACAGACTGGCCGTCGCCTCGATGCCCGAGGTGAGCGGCTCGTCGGCGCCGAACAACATGCTGATCGGCGCGTCGAGCGCGAACAGGCGCTCCTCGAACAGATCGGTCAACGGCGCGTTGGTGGTCAGGCGCACCGCGAGCTCGGGCCCGTCGAAGCGCAGGTGATTGCTGCCGCGCGTGCGCCCCCGCGCCTGGGCGCCCCAGTCGGCGCGCGGCCGCAGCAGCACGCGGATGCGCGGCCGGCCGGCCACCGGCCGCACGCGGCGCACCAGCATCAGCGGCCGGAACGGCCGCTGATGCTCGAAGAAGCGCGGCGCGAAGTCGGTGATCTCGATCGCGCCGCCCTGCGCGTCGGTGAGGCGCGTGCGCAGCACCGCGGTGCCCGGCACGTAGTGCTGCTCGCTGCTCACGCGGTCGGCCAAATCGATCTGCCAGCAGCCTTCGGCGCCGATGCCGTCGGGCGAGTCGACCAGCGCGTGGAACACCGGGTCGCTGTCGAAGCGCGGCAGGCAGCACCACACCACGCGGGCCTGGGCGTCGATCAGCGCGCTGATCGAGCAGTTGCCCACCAGCGCCAGGTCGAGCGACGCTGGCACCGCCGCGCTGCCCTGGCTGCTCTGGCTGTCGTGGCCGCCGTCGACACCGCCCAACGTCATCGTCGCCGTCCGCTAGCGCGCGGCCTCGTGATCGGCTTCGTCGAGCGAGGCGCGCAACCAGCGACCCACGGCCTCGGGGTCGGCCAGGCGATGCTGCGCGTCGCTCGGTCCGCTGCCCACCTTGACGCCGAGGCCGCCGAGCGCCCGCGCCACCGCGATGCCGGTCTCGTCGGTCGAATCGTCACCGACGAACACCGGTACCCGACCGGCGAACACGCCCTCGGCCAGGAAGGCCCGCACGGCGGCGGCCTTCGACACCCGCCGCTGCTTGACCTCGGCGACGCAGTGCCCGTGCATCAGCTCCCAGCCGTCGACGCCGGCCAGCGCCTGCACGAGCGCGGCGTCGCAGGCCGCGGCCGCCTCGGGCACAGCGCGATAGTGCACGGCCAGGCCGCCGGGCTTGAACTCCACCAGTACGCCGGGGTGCTGCGCCGCCAACGCCTGCGCGGTGCGCCGCGCCGCATCGGGCAACACGGCCGCATGCACCCGCACGCGGCGATCGGCCAGCCGCCGCTCGACGCCGTGCACGCCCGCGGCCGGCAGCCGCAGCGGCCGCAGCAGGCTGTCGAGCGTGGCCAGCGGCCGCCCGCTGACGATGGCCAGCGCGCCTTGCAGCTGCGACTGCAGGCGGCCGAGCGTGGGCACCACCCACTCGGGCACCTTGACGTCCTGCGGCCGTGGCGCAATCGGCGCCAGCGTGCCATCGAAGTCGAGAAACAGTGCACAGCGGCGAGGCAGGTGCGGCGGCGCGGCGGTCGGGGACCGATCCCGAATGTCGTGGTCGGCAAGCTGTGGGGACATCGAATTTCGCGCGCCCGTCGGCGCAGGCAGAGCTGGCGGGACCGCGGCGCCGGCGTGACGCCGCGGCGGTTCACTGAAGCCCGAGCCGGGGTTCGGGCAGCCGAGTCACCTGGGCAAACGGCGGACCCCGCAGACCGCCGGCCGAGCGCGCGGTGGATGTCGCCAGCAGCGCCGCGGGCGTCAGGCCGAACACCTGGTGCATGGCATGCACTTCGGGCAGAACATAGACGATCGCCCGTTGCTGCGCAAAGCCCGCGTCGATGTAGCGGTCATAGAAGGCGGCCGGCACGTTGATGCAACCGTAGGAGATGCGGTTGTCGGCAACGGTGGGCGTGGCCAGCCGTTGCAGGCGTCGCTCGGCCTTGACCGTGGCGCGCACCCGGTGCATCGACACGGCATTGTCGTAGTCGACCCAGATCACGCGTTCACCGTTGGTGTTGCGGCCGCGCTCGGCCACGAAGCGTCCGGCAGGCGTGGTGCGCTCGAACGGCTTCACCTGGGCGATCGGCCGCGTGCCGATGCCGGGCACCGAGTCGTCGCCGACCGCCGATCCGATCAGGATCGGGCTGGCGCCACGCAGCCGCGCCGCTGCGTCGAACAGGTACAGACGCGCACCCTTCTTGTCGACGATGGCGAACTCGCCTGCGCCGTGGTCACCCGTGGCGGCCACCCAGTCGGCCAGTTGCCGCGCCTGTGCCGAAGGGCGTTCGCGCCGGAAGTCGGCCCTGGCCGTCGGGGGTGGTGCGGTTGCTCGCGATGGACCGGGCGGCGACACCGCCACCGCCGGCGAGGCATCGTGGCGCGAGGCGGCCGCCTCCGGCAGGCGAGCGCTGCTCATGCATGCGGCCAGGCCGATCAAGGCACATGAGGCGGACAGCCAGCGGACCGCGTGCAACGCCGTCGCGGCACCGATCGTCGTGACCGTGGCGCACCCCATGCGCTCATCATGTCGAGCGCCGGCGAGCCGACTTGTAGGACGGTGCCGCAACGCAGACCCCGCCGTAGGCCACACGCGAGGATGCATGCGCAACAGGTCGATGGTCAGCGCACGCGCTGGCGCGACAGCCGCTTGGCGAAGGCGAAACGGCGGCGGCGGTGAATCGGCATGTCGGTTGTCCGGGTGGGGAACAGCCCTACCGGCAATCGGCGTGCCCCCCGAGGTCTTCGGCCGCGTCAGCGCTGCCGCGGATCGAGCGCGTCGCGCAGACCGTCGCCGAGCAGATTGAACGCGAGCACGAGGCCGAAGATCGCGAGCCCCGGCCAGATCGCCATCCACGGCGCCTGGTCGATGTAGTTCTTGGCGGTGTTGAGCATGCTGCCCCAGCTCGGGTCGGGCGGCTGCTGGCCGAGGCCGAGGAAGCTCAGGCTCGCCTCGGCGATCACCGCGGCGGCGATCGCCAGCGTGGCCTGCACGATCAGCGGCGCCGTCACGTTGGGCAGCACGTGGCGCAACGCGATGCGCCACGGCGGGTTGCCCACCGCACGGGCGGCTTCGACGTAGTCTTCGACCCGCACGTTGAGCACCTGTGCGCGCGTGAGCCGCACGAAGATCGGCGTCGCCGACACGCCGATGGCGATCATCGCGTTGCTCAGGCTCGGGCCGAGGAACGCCGCCAGCGCGATCGCCAGGATGAGGAACGGGCACGCGAGAAACGCATCGGTGATGCGAGAGATCAGCGCGTCGACGAAGCCGCCGAGAAAGCCTGCCGCCAGCCCGATCGGCACGCCGAGCATCAGCGAGATCGACACCGACACCACGCCGGCCAGCAGCGACGCCCGCGCGCCCCAGATCACCCGCGACAACACATCGCGGCCGATCTCGTCGGTGCCGAACCAGTGCTCGCGCCCTGGCGGCGAGAGCATCGCGGCGAAGTCGACGGCCTCGGGATCGTAGGGCGCCAGCCAATGCGACCCCAACGCGCAGATCAGATAGACTGAAATGACGATGACGCCGAAGGCTCCCAAAGGCTGCGCCTTGGTGAAGGCGAGAACCTGATTGGGGCGCTTGGGCAGAACCGGAGCCGAGGCCGGTACGGTGGAAATAGCCATGACGCTCGTCCTTCGTGTTCAGAGAACTCTCAGCTCTGGCGAATCCGCGGATCAAAGAAACCGTACATCATGTCGACGGCCAGATTGACCAGGATCGAAATGACGGCGATCAGCAGCACCAGCCCCTGGATCAGATTGAAGTCACCGCGGGCGACCGCGTCGACGAACAGCTTGCCGATGCCGTTGAGGTTGAACACCTGTTCGGTGACGACCAGTCCGCCGATCAGAAACGCGAACTCCAGTCCGATCACGGTGATGACCGGCAGCATGGCGTTCTTCATGGCGTGGCGACGCACGATCAGCGACCGCCACAGGCCCTTGGCGCGCGCCGTCCGGATGTAGTCCTCCTGCAGCACCTCGAGCAGCGTCGAGCGCATCATGCGCGTGGAGACGGCCGCGTAGCGATAGCCGACCGACAGCGCCGGCCAGATCAGCGCCGACAGGTTCTTGACGGGATCATCGAAGATCGAGACATAGCCGATCTGCGGCAGCCAGCCAAACAGCGACAACAGCATCAGGATCATCAGCATTCCCAGCCAGAAGCCTGGCACGGCGATGCCCGACACCGCGAATATGCGCACGACATAGTCCACCCAGGTGTCCCTGTAGACCGCTGAAATGATTCCGAGCGGGATCGAGATCATCACGGCGATCAGCGTCGCCATGATGGCGACCTGCAGGGAGACGGGAAAGCGGCCGGCGATCTCTTTGGCCACCGGCTGCCCGGTCCACAACGAGTTGCCGAGATCGAAGCGAAGGAGCCCGCCAATGTAATCATGGAATTGATTGTCCGCGGTGACATGACACTCCCGCGGCGGCAGATAGCTCCGGCAGCCGCCGTAAAAGAGGGGCTTGTCGAGGCCGAGCCGCTTGCGTTCCGCCTGGATGGTTTCCTCGGTGACCGGCGCGCCGTCCGCCCGCAGCTTGACGACCACGGGATCGCCGGGAACCACCCGCAGCAGGAAGAAAATGGCCAC
>CALMQI010000134.1 GCA_937871935.1 uncultured Burkholderiales bacterium | reverse complement strand
GGCGTCGCCACCCGCGGCGCGCGCGATGAGCGCGGCCAGGATGTGGTCGGCACCACCGGCCGAGCCGCCGGCCCACACCACCTTGGAGGTGTCCGCCTTCAACGCCGCGGCCAGGTCCTTGATCGTCTTGTGCGGCGAGTTCGCGGGCACCACCACGACGAGGGCGTCCTGCGTCAGGCGCGCGATCGGCGTCACCTGGTCGAGCGTGACCTGGGACTTGTTGGTTAGCACGGCGCCGACCATCGTCACGCCCATCATCAGCAGTTGATTGCCGTCGCCCTTGGCGGTGTTGACGAACTGCGCCAGGCCCACCGTGCCACCGGCACCGGGCACGTTCACCACCTGGGCACTCTTGGCGGCACCGGTGGCAGTCATCACCTGCTGCAGCGAGCGAGAGGTACCGTCCCAACCGCCGCCGGCGCCGGCTGGGGCGGTGATCTTGATCTCGAGTGATTGGGCGTTGGCAGAGCCGAACGCAGTGAAGAGGGCGATGCCGGCAGCGACGGCAAGTTGGCGGCGGTTCATGGACATGATGTCTCCTTGGGTGGTGGTACGTGAGGCGGGCCGGTCCGGTCAGTTGTCCGTCGTGATCTTGGCGAACTCGACGATTCGGGCGTACTGCGCCGACTCGGCCTTGATGAAGTCACGGAACTGGGCAGGTGACATCGGCGCCGGCAGCCCGCCCTGATCACTCATGCGCTTGGCCAGGTCGGGCTGCTGCAGCGCGGCGACGACCGCCGCATTGATCTTCGCGATCACCGGCGCCGGCGTGGCCGCCGGCGCGAAGAGGCCGAACCAGTTTTCCAGCGCGTACTTGGGCGCCGCCTTGCCTTCGGCGATGGAGGGCACCTCGGCCGCGAAAGGCACACGCTTGGCCGAAGTGACGGCGATCGCCTTCACGCGGCCGTCCTTCAGGAAGGGCGCCGCTGCCGCCATGCTGACGAAGGTAAAGTCGACGTTGCCCGCGGCCACGTCGATGAGCTGACCTGAGGCACCGCGGTACGGCACGTGGACCATGAAGATGCCGGCCATCTCCTCGAGCAGTTCGCCATTCAGATGCTGCGGATTGCCCACGCCGCTGGTGGCGTAGGACAGCTTGCCGGGGTTCTTCCTGGCGTGTGCCACCAACTCGTCGATCGTGTTGAACGGCGCCTTGGCGCCTGCGATCAGCACGTTGGGCACGCGCACGATGTTGGTGATGGGCGCCAGGTCCTTCTCCGGCGCGTATTGCATCTTGGCCTTGTGGATGAATGGGTTGATCGCGCTTTCGCCGGCCGAGGCCATGAGCAGCGTGTGGCCGTCGGCCGGCGCGCGCACCACCGCCAGCGCACCCAGCATGCCGCTGGCGCCAGGCTTGTTCTCGACGTTGACCTGTTGGCCGAGCGAAGCGCGCAGCTTGTCGGCCAGCAACCGCGCCATCACGTCCACACCGCCGCCTGCAGAGAAAGGCACAACGATCGTGATCGGCTTTGTGGGGAAGTCCTGCGCCTGCACGAGCGGGGCCAGCAGGCTGGCGGCCGTCAGCAGCAATGAGGACAGGATGTGGCGTCGAATCGGCTTCATGGAGAGGGCTCTCGGCAGGCGTTGGGGCAACCAGGGATGAGGGCTGAAACCCTCGCCTTGCGGGTTTCCATGATTGCATTTTATGGAAGATAAATGCAAACTTGGGATTGTGGAAAACACCAATTCCCAGCCAACGGCCTTGCTCGAGGTCGGCGGTGCCGCCTACCGTCGCATCGACCTGCACGCCGCCGCTGGCCAGCGCCTGCATGCCCTGCCGGTCGTGTTGCGTCTGCTGCTGGAGAACGTGTTGCGGCACCAGATCGGCGCCGCACGCGACGCGGCGGTGGCCGCGCTGCTGGCCTGGGTCGACACAGGCACCAGCGAAGCGGAGATCCCCTTCCAGCCCGGCCGCGTGTTGATGCACGACACGACGAGCACGCCGGCGCTCGTGGACATCGCGGCCATGCGCGACGCGCTGGCCGAAGCCGGCGCCGACCCTGCGCTGCTGAATCCCACGCTGCCGGTGGACGTGTCGGTGGACCACTCGCTCGCCGTCGAGGCCTACGCACGTGCCGATGCACCTGCGCTGAACCTGCAGCACGAGCTGCGCCGCAATCGTGAGCGCTATGGTTTCCTGCGCTGGGCTTCGTCCGCGCTGCAGGGCGTGCGCGTCCACCCGCCGGGTACCGGGATCATGCACACCATCAACCTGGAGCAACTCGCCACGGTGGTGACCACGGAGACTCGCGATGGCGAGCCGTGGGCCGTGCCCGACGTGATGCTCGGCACCGATAGCCACACCCCGATGGTCAACGGCCTGGGCGTGCTGGGTTGGGGCGTGGGCGGGCTGGAGGCGCAGACCGTGATGTTCGGCGTGCCCACGGTGCTGCGCATTCCCGACGTCATCGGCGTGCGCCTGACCGGCCGCATGGGCGCCGGCGTGCTGGCCACTGACCTTGCGCTCGTCGTGACCCAGCGGCTTCGGGCCATTGGCGTGTCGGGCGAGTTCGTCGAGTTCTTCGGCCCCGGCGTGGCCACGCTCGGGGCGGGTGAACGCTGCGTCGTTGCCAACATGGCGCCAGAGTACGGCGCGACCACGGGCTACTTCCCGGTTGATGGGGCGACGCTCGCCTACCTGCGGCAGACCGGGCGCAACGAGGCTCACGTCGCGCTAGTGGAAGCCTACGCCCGCGCGGCCGGCACCTGGTTCAGCCCACAGGCGACGCCGCGCTACACGCGAATGGTCGAGATCGACCTTGGCGCCATCGGCCAGCATGTGGCCGGCCCGCGTCGACCGCAGGATCTGCTGGCGATTCACCAGACTGGCGAGGTGCTGGCGCGCATCGGATTCGAGCCGCGCGCGCCGCACACGACCCTGCCACGTCATGCAATTGCCATTGCGGCCATCACCAGCTGCACCAACACCTCGGACCCTCGGCTGCTGATCGCCGCCGGGCTGGTGGCCCGCAAGGCGCGGGAGCTGGGCATGCGTGTGCCGGATTGGGTCAAGACCTCGCTGGCGCCGGGCTCGCCCGCGGCGGTGTCGTACCTTGCGCGTGCGGGCCTGGACAACGACCTGGCAGCGGTCGGGTTCCAGATCGTCGGCCACGGCTGCACCACCTGCATCGGAAACTCGGGGCCTCTGCCCGATGCCATTCGGCAGGCCATGTCCGACGGCCAGGTGCATCCGGTGGCCGTGCTGTCGGGCAACCGCAACTTCCCCGGCCGCGTGCATCCGGATCTCGACCTGGGTTTCCTGATGTCGCCGCCGCTCGTGATCGCCTTCGCGCTGGCAGGCGACGCCGCGCGCAACCTGCGCGATGAGCCGGTGCAGGTGCTGCCCGATGGCCGGCCGGTGCGGCTGGCCGACCTGTGGCCCACGCATGACGAGATCGAGGCGTGCCTGGCGCTGGGTCTGCGCGCTGACGACTTCGTGCGCGACTTCTCCCGCGCCAGCACCAATCCGGCCTGGCAGGCGCTGCCAAGCCCTGGCGGCGCGCGCTATCCGTGGGATCGGCGCTCGACCATCCTGCGCCGCCCGCCGTTCGCATCGGTCGCGGCAGGCTCTCAGCTCGGCCGCTACACCGCACACCCGCTGCTGGTGGTGGGCGACGACGTCACCACCGACCACATCTCGCCCGCCAGCGCGATCCCGCGCGACAGCGAGGTGGCCGACTTCCTGGTCGCGCAGGGCGACGACCGCGACGACCTCAACGTGTTTGCCTCTCGACGCGGCAACTGGCAGGTGATGCAACGCGCAGCCTTCCACAGCAAGACGCTCGTCAACCGTCTCGCACCGGGTGCGCCTGCTGCATACACAGTGCACGCCCCCAGCGGCGAACGTCTGCCGATCTGGCAGGCCGCCGAGCGTTATGCCGCGGCCGGCGACAGCGTGGTCATCGTCGCCGGCGAGCGCTACGGCACGGGCTCATCGCGCGACTGGGCCGCCAAGGGCCCACGCCTTCTCGGCGTCCGAGCGGTGCTGGCGCTGAGCTTCGAGCGCATCCACCGCTCCAACCTGATCGGCATGGGCATCCTGCCGCTGCGCCTGCGCGCCGGCAGCGGCCCCGACGCGCTGACGCTGGCGCCGGGTGATCGCCTCGAGATCGAAGCCTTGGCAGATTGCCTCGCGCCACGCGGGCCGGTTGCTGTGCGCCTGCTGCGCGCAGACGGCTCGGTGCAGACACTCGCCGCTACCGCCGCGGTCGAGACCGAGTTCGAACTGGAACTGCTGCGGGCCGGCGGGGTGATCCCGAGCATCCTGCAGCGCTGCCTGGGCGCCAATGCCTGAGGAGCCCGGACAATCGAGCCATGGCACTCGACACCTCCATTCCCGCACGCATCGTGGAGCTGATCCACAGCGAAGCCTGGCCCGTGGGCAGCCACCTGCCGGCGCAAAAGCTGGCGGACCGGCTGCGCGTCTCGCGCTCGCCGATTAACGACGCGTTGCAGGTGCTGCACGAGAAAGGCGTCGTGCAGCGCGAACCGAACCGCGGCTACTTCCTGGCGCAGGCCCCACAGGGCCCCGCGCACCGCGCACTCGAAGCGCTGGGTCTGGCACAGGCCGAAACGCCGGCCGATCTGTACTTTCGCATTGCCGACGACCGGCTGCGCGGCGCGCTGCCCGACGACTTCACGGAAGCCCTGCTGCGCAAGACCTACGGCGCCACGCAAGGCGAGGTCGATGTCGTGCTGGGCCGCATCGCCGGTGAAGGCTGGGCAGAGAAGAAGCCGGGCTACGGCTGGGTGTTCTCGACCATGCTCACCACGCCCGACAGCCTGCTGCAGTCCTACCGCATGCGCCTGGCTCTGGAGCCCGCGGCGCTGCTGGAGCCCGGCTACCGGCTGGAACCCTCCGTGATCGAGCGTCTGCGCGCCGTGGAACGGCATCTGCTGGACGGTGGCATCGAAAGCGACACGGCGCTGCAACTGCACGACCGCGGCGTGCGCTTCCACGAAGCCCTGGTCGAAGGCAGCGGCAACGCGTTCTTCATCGACACCATCCGGCGCGTCAACCGCGTGCGGCGGCTGCTGTCATACCGCTCGATGCAGGACCGCAAGCGCTACAAGGAACACGCCAAGCAGCACCTGCATCTGCTGGACCTGCTGGTCCGGCAGCGCAACGAAGAGGCCAGCGATGCGATGCGCCGCCACCTGGGCAGCACGCTGCGCAACATCGCCAAGATCCAGGGCCTGCTGAAGGCCTGAGCACCGCCATGAACACTGCCGCACTACCGCCAGGCATCGTCACCGCCTTCGCGCCGCTGGGCGTGCTGCGCGCGTCGATCAACCTCGGCAATCCGATCCTCGCTGGCACAGACCCAGCCACTGGCCAGGCGCGAGGCGTGTCGGTGGACCTGGCCACCGCGTTGGCGCAGCGGCTGGGCGTGCCGCTGGAGCTTGTGGTGTTCAAGACGGCCGGGCACTCGGTCGAGGCCGTGACGGAGGAGCAGGCCGACGTCGGCTTCTTCGCTGTCGACCCGCTGCGCGGCGCCGGCATCGGCTTCACCGCACCCTACGTGCTGATCGAAGGCTGCTATCTGGTGCGCAACGAGTCGCCGCTGCAGGCCAACGAAGAAGTCGACCGCGCTGGCACGCGCGTGGTGGTGGGCGCGGGCAGTGCCTACGACTTGCACCTCACGCGCGAGATCAAGAACGCCAGCCTGGTGCGTGCACCCAGCTCACCCACCGTGGTAGAGGTGTTCGTCGGGCAGCGGCTCGATGTGGCCGCAGGTGTCAAGCAGCAGCTCGAAGCCGACATGCTGCGCTTCCCCGGACATCGGCTGCTGCCGGGGCACTTTATGGTCATCCAGCAGGCCATGGGTCTGCCCAAGGGCCGCGGCGAGGCGGCGCGCGCTTTGCTGGCGGGCTATGTCGAGGAGATGAAGGCCAGCGGCTTCGTTCGTGAGGCCCTGACCCGGCACGGCATCGCAGGCGCTACGGTTGCGCCGCCGGCCTGATTTGCGGCGCACGCTCGCATGCTGGCCTTCATCGGCTCCAGAACCACCCGCGAACGCAAGGCGCGAGGTGAAGGCGTCACCGTGTGCCGCGTCGGCGACGACGGCTTGCTGTCGCCGGTCCAAGTGTTGGGCGGCCTGGAGAACCCGTCGTTCCTGACCCTGAACCGGCGTGGCGACCGGCTGTACACCGTACATGGCGACCGATCGAGCTGTAGCGTGCTCGCAGTCGAACCCATGTCGGGCACCTTGAGCCTGCTGCAGACGCAATTCTGTGGCGGCCGCAATCCGGTGCACCTGGCGCTGGGACCGCAGGAGCGCCAACTCGTCGTCTCCAGCCACCTCACCGGTGAAGTCCTGGTGATGCCCGTTCTTGACGACGGCCGACTCGGCCCTGTCGAGCAGCGCATGACGCTACCGGGGGAACCCGGTCCACACCGTACAGAGCAACCCTTCTCCAAGCCGCACTTCAACCCCTTTGACCCAAGCGGACGTTTTGTCGTCGTGCCGGACAAGGGGCTGGACCGCATCTTCGTCTTCCGCATTGAAGGCGGCCGCCTCGTGCCGGCGGAGAGACCGTTCGTGCAAACACGCGGAGGCGCCGGTCCTCGGCACGTGGCCTTCGATCCCGGTGGCCGCTGGCTGTATGCGGTCAACGAGTTGGACTCCAGCGTCACCGTCTACGCGTTCAACCGTGACACTGGCGCGCTCGCCCCGCGGCAGTGGCTGCCGCTGTTGCCAGACACCTTCACGGGCAACAGCCGCGCGGCGGAGATCGAAGCCTCCCGTGACGGCCGCAACCTGTACGCCAGCAACCGCGGCTGCGACACGATCGAGGTGTTCGCGATCGACGCGGTCACCGGCAGACTCGAACACCGGCAAAGCCGATCTACCGAGGGCCGCACGCCTCGCTTCTTCGCGTTGCACCCCGGCGGGCGCTCGCTCTACGTCCTCAACGAGGACAGTGATGAGATCGTTGTGATCGACGTGAATCCGACCGATGGGAACCTCGGCAGAACGCTGGGCTCGCTCCACTGTGGCAGCCCGGTCTGCCTCGCCTTCGGCGCATGACGGTGCAAATGGGACGGCTCCTGGCCGGTCGGTCGATTTGCGACTGACTGCGGTCAAGGTCGGCCGAGTGACCGGGGTGGGTCGAGGTCGTGAACCGCCATTCGATACAGCCCGAAAGCGGCTTCCCGACCGCGCCCGGCGCCGCCGTCAGCACACGCCCGCCGTGCGGTTCACCGTCGCCGGATCGACACCGAGGTTGCGCGCGGCGTCGAGAATCTCCTGCCAGGTGGTCGAGTCCACCGGCACGCCCTGCGCGCTGCGCTTCGCGCGGTACTCGCGCTCGGGCTCGCCGGCCAGGCGCACGCGATCGAAGCCCGCGCGCGGCGGCGACGCGGTCACCCAGTCGGTAAAGGCGCGCAGCTCGCGCTCGTAGGCCGCCATGTCGGCGATCGCCTCGGGCTTGATCAGCACGCTCAGCATGCCGTTGAGGATGCGCTTCTTGCTGGTGTCGTCGGTGTGCTGGCTCATGCCGGCAGCCAGCGCGCCGCCGAGCAGCTCGCACAGTACCGCCATGCCGTAGCCCTTGTGGCCGCCGAAGGTGAGGATGGCGCCGAACGGCTCCACCACTGCAAAGCGCGGGTCGGTGGTCGGGCGGCCGTGGTCGTCGATCACATGGTCAGCCGGCACCGACTCGCCCTTGTTGTGCGCCACGCGCGTCTTGCCCTGCGCGATCACGCTGGTGGCGAAGTCCAGGATCAGCGGCTCGCGGCCCGGCAGCGGCACGCCGGCGGTGAACGGGTTGGTGCCGAAGCGTGCGTCGGCGCCGCCATGCGGCGCGACGATGCCGCGCGAGATCACGTTCACGAAGCTCAACGAGACGAGCCCCGCCGCCGCGGCCTGCTCGGCCCAGGCGCCGATGCGCCCCAGGTGGTGCGCGTTGCCGAGCGCCATGATGCAGCTGCCGTGGGCCTGGGCGCGCTCGATCGCCAACGCCATGGCCTCGCGGCCGACCACCTGCCCGAAGCCGGCGTCGCCGTCCAGCCGCAGCAGCGCGCCGCCGTCGAACACCGTCTTCACGTGGGTGTTGGGTTTGAGGCCGCCTTCCAGATACGACAGTGCGTAGCGCGGCAGCATGCCGATGCCGTGCGAGTCGTGGCCGGTGAGGTTGGCCTCGATCAGGTTGTCGGCCACCGCGTCCACCTCTTCGGGTGCGCTGCCGAAGCCGCGCACGAGCTGCTGCATCGCAAGCCGCAGCGGTGCGACGGGAATGGTGTGGACGGTGGCGGTCATGGCGGGCGGCTCGGGGCTGGGTGGGCGAAGGCGCGATCGTAGTCCCGCCGCCAGGCGGCGGCGCTTTGGCCGCCCGCCTGCGAGCATCGGGGAGCGGACGTGCATTCCCGCTCGTTTCGAGCGCACCCTTGGCGCCACGGTCGGCCGCCGGTGCGGGTTTTTGGTGTTGCAATGCACCGTTGCAGCCCTGGAGCCGCTGGCCGGACATGCCCGTCATCGCCGTCATCAATCGCAAGGGGGGGAGCGGAAAGAGCACCCTGGCCACGCATCTGGCGGCCTACTGCGTCCATCACGGCCTGCCGGCGCTGCTGGGCGACGCCGATTTCCAGCAGTCGTCGCACGCCTGGTTGCGACAGCGCGAGAAGCAGCGGTTGACCGTAGCGCCGCGCATCGTCGGCTGGACGGTCGACCCGAAGAACGTGCTGCGCGCGCCCCCCGGCATCACGCATGTGGTGCTCGACACGCCGGGCGGCCTGAAGGGCTACGACCTGCTGCGTGTGGTGATGCTGGCCGACGTGGTGCTGATGCCGGTGTCGTATTCGATGTTCGACCGCGAGTCGGCCGCCGAATGCCTGGTCGAGCTGCAGGCGCATCCGCGCGTCGTGCGCGGCCGCTGCCGCATCGCTGCGGTGGGCATGCGCATCGATGCGCGCACCAAGGCCGAGGAGTCGCTGCGCCAGTGGGCCGGGCAGCTGAACTTGCCGTTCCTGGGTGCACTGCGCGAGACGCAGACCTACGTGAAATGCCTCGAGCACGGGCTCACGATCTTCGACATGCCGCCGGCCAAGGTGGAGACCGATCTCGCGCAGTGGCAACCGATCCTGCAGTGGCTGCAACCGGCGCTCAAGCCGGTGCCGGCCGACGCACCGATGGCCGCGCGACCGACGCGGCCGGTGCTGGCGCCAGGCTCGCACCCGTCGGGGCAGTTGCGCAGGCCGGTGGCCGTCGAACCCGCGCCGTCGTCGGCCGTGGCCGTGCCGCAGGTCGCCGCGAACCTAACTGCACCGGCGACGACAGCCCCTGCAGCGCCGCCACCCGCCGCGCCGGCGCTGCGCCCGCAGCCCGCGGTTGCAGACGAAGACCTCGACAGCCGGTTCGGCTTCTCGACGCGCATCGGGCGCTGGCTCGAGATGCTGTCTCTGCGACGGGCGCGTTAGCGACACTGCACTGCGTTGGTGCCGAGCGCGAATATGTTCGCGCCGTTGACGCACCGTTTCGCGACGAGTGGTCGAGCCGCGGCCGATTTGTACGCAGAGTCGAGCGCTATTTCGCCGGACCGATCTCAACTCGATCCCCACACTGCCGATGGCACAGCGATGCCCCCTGACCGCAATCAAGCCGGGTCAGGGAATCGAAGATCGTATCGAGGGGATCGATGATGAAGAGCAAGATCGCGTTGCACTGGCTGGGCCACTGCAGCTTCTGGTTGGCCGCTGCGTTGGTCGGTACCGCGGCAGCCGCCGAGACCGTGCCCGCGGCCACCGAGCAGGACCGTGAGTGGCTGCTCGGCGCACCGCCCGAGCCGGCGCACAACCGCAGCACGCCCGAGCGCATCGAGCTCGGCCGCGCGCTGTTCTTCGATCCGCGTCTGTCGGGCAACGGCACTGTGTCGTGCGGCAGCTGCCACAACCCGGCACTCGGCTGGTCCGACGGTCTGCGCACCGGGGTCGGCATCAACGGCACCGTGCTCGGCCGCGCGACGCCAACGGTCGTGAACACCGCCTACAACACCCAGTTCATGTGGGACGGCCGCAAGAAGTCGCTCGAGGACCAGGCGCTCGGGCCGATGAAGACACCCGAGGAGATGCGCACCGACCTGGCCGCCGCGATCGAACTGCTCGGCCGCCTGCCCGGCTACCAGTCGATGTTCGCCAAGGCCTACCCCGGCGAGGCGATCGGCGAGGAGACCGTGGCCAAGGCGATCGCGGCCTTCGAGCGCACCGTGGTCTCGAACGACTCGCGCTTCGACCGCTGGGTGAGCGGTGACCGCCGGGCCATCACGGCGCAGGAGTGGCGCGGCTACCAGCTCTTCAAGGATCCGGCCAAGGGCAACTGCGTGGTCTGCCATGCGCCGCCCAACTTCACCGACAACGGCTATCACAACGTGGGCATCGCGCACCCAAGCGGCGCCGAGGACCTGGGCCGCTACAAGATCCGGCCGGCGGCAGTGCTCAAGGGTGCGTTCAAGACGCCGACCCTGCGCGACGCGGAGCTGACGGCGCCGTACTTCCACAACGGCGCGGCGGCCAACCTGGCCGATGTCGTCGCGCACTACGTCCGCGGCGGCGACGACCGCAGCAACGTGTCGAAGGACGTGCGCAAGCTCGATCTCGATGCCCGCGAGCAGGCCGACCTGGTGGCCTTCATGAAGACGCTGACCGGTGCGGTGCGTGCCGCCAGCATTCCGGCGTTGCCGCAATGAGGGCCCCCTCGATCGTCGCGCCGGGGCGCATCCGGCGACGCGCCTGGCACACGGCCCTGCGGGCCGCGGTGACCGGGCTGGCCCTTGCCGCTGCCGCCGCCGGCGCGGCGGACTCGCCGGCTCGCACCGACGGCGCGCTGCTGCCGCGCGACAGCACCGAGGCCGCGGTGTTCCGCGGTGGCCTGGTGTATGCCAACTACTGCGTCACCTGCCACGGCATCAACGCCGACGGCAACGGCCGTGCCGCCCGGCTGCACAACCCGCGTCCGTCGAACCTGCGCGCCAGTGACAAGAACGACAACTACATCAACCTGATCGTGCGGCGCGGCGGTGAGGCCATCGGCCGTTCGCCGCGCATGCCGCCATGGGGCGAGGAACTCACCGACGAGCAGATCGGCGACGTCGTCGCGTTCGTGCGCTCGGTCAACATGCGGCAGCCCTGAGCGCTGCTGCGGGCGACGCGCTTCATCAAACAACACAAACCATCTCCGGAGTACCCGATGCGAATCCTGTTCAACACCGTTCTCGCCGCCGCCGCGCTGCTGAGTCTGCCGAGCCTGGCGTCCCAGGAGCACGTGGTGGCACAGAAGGGCAAGGCGTTTGCCGCGCAGACGCTGAGCATCAAGGTCGGCGACAAGGTGTCGTTCCGCAACGACGACGGCTTCTCGCACAACATCTTCAGTCTGACCGACGCGATGCCGTTCGACCTCGGCACCTATGGCGCGGGCCAGGTGAAGACGGTGGTGTTCGGCAAGCCCGGCAAGTTCGAGATCGAGTGCGCGATCCATCCGGACATGCGCATGATGATCAACGTGGCTCCCTGACCCCGGCATGCACCCCGGCCCTCGCGTGTTGCGCAGGACAGTGCTGCTGGCCGCGTTGGCCGGCGGTTGGCTCGACGCGAGCGCAACAGGCGGCGGCCCGCGATACGGGCGTGCACCGCCCGCCGGTGTCGGCGGGCCGATCGAGTTGATCGATCAGTTCGGCGCGCCGTTCACGCTGCGGCGGGTCGACGGCCTGCCGGTGCTGCTGTTCTTCGGCTTCACCCGCTGCGGCAGCACGTGTCCGGCGGCGCTGGGCACGGCGCGCGAGGTCCTGCACGGGCTCGACGCGGCCGCGCACGCCGCGGTCGTGTTCGTGACGCTCGATCCGTTGAGCGACCCGCCCGAGGCGCTGCGCAGCCACCTGGGCGCCATCGACAGCCGCATCATCGGCCTCACCGGCAGCCCGTCGCAGATCGAGCGCACGGCGGAGCGTTATGGCGTGGGCCTGCGCCAGGGGGCCGGCGCCATCGAGCACAGCTCGGCCTGGTATCTGCTGGACGGTGCGGCCCGCGTGCGGCGGGTGTATGCGCACACCACGCCCGCCGTTCACCTGCTGGCCGACATCAGGCGCCTGCAGTCGTTGGAGGGCTGAGGCATGGGCGCTGACGTCAAGGCATCGAATCTCGCATCCGGCTGGCGTCGCTTGTGCTTGGGCATCGGCGCCCGCCTCGGCCTGGGCTTCGGGCTGGTATGCCTGCTGCTGGTGCTCTTGACCAGCGGCGCCATCTGGCAGGCCGGCACCTTGCAGCATCGCTTCGCCGACGCACTGGACCACCGCGTGCCGGCGTTGACGCAGCTGCAGGCGCTGAGCGGCGAGGTGGGCGAGGTGACTCTGGCTGCACGCGATTCGCTGCTGCTGAGCGACCCCGCGCAAACGAAAGCCGCGCTCGATCGCATCGAGTCCGGCCGCAGCCGCATCGGCGACCTGATCGAGAAGCTGCAGCAGCCGCGCGCGAGCGGCGGCCAGTCGCTGGGCGAAGAGCTCGGCAGCCACAGCAGCAGCGTGCTGGTGGTATTGCTGAAGTTCAGCCGGCTGCAGCGCGCGCAGCAAGGCGAATCTGCACGCACCTTGCTGTACAGCGCCCTGCAACCGAAGCTGGAGGCCTTTGCCAAGGGCATCGCGCAGGCGCAGCTGACCGAGCTGAAGGCGCTGCAGGACAGCCGAACCGAGTCCGCCGCCCACACGGCGGCGGCACGCCAGGCGATGGCCGCCATGGCGCTCGTCGCCCTGCTGGTGTCGGGCCTGCTGGCCTGGCGCATCACGCGCAGCATCACGGCGCCGGTGGCCGACACCGTGCAGGTCGCCGAAGCCATCGCCGCCGGCGACCTGACCCGCACGCTGACCGCCTATGCGGTCCGCAACCTCGCCGGCAAGAGCGACGCCGCGCTCAAGATCCTGCGCGACCTGCCGAAGGAATCGCTCGCGCCGCACCTGCTGCCGTCGCTGCTCGAAGACGCAAACGCGTGGACCGAACTCGCCGGTGAAACCGATGCGAACGAAGACCCCCGCAACATTGGGCTGAGCCTCTTCCGCTACCGCAAGAGCGGCAACAAGGCGAAGGCCGCCGAACTGCTGGCCGAACTGTGCGGCGTCGTTGACTTTGCCATGATGCTCTATTTGGGCCACGACGAGCGGACCCGCGGCCCCGGCGGGGTCAGTCGGAACGGTTGCTGCTTGGAGGACAACTCCTGCCGGGCATTTGGCTATTGTCGTGGACATCAGG
>CALMQI010000133.1 GCA_937871935.1 uncultured Burkholderiales bacterium | reverse complement strand
ATCGCAGGGAACCTGGGCCCGCAGGGCCCAGGCGCCGGCGGTTGAGCGCCAGGGCGTGCCCGCCCGCAGCCTTGCAAGCTCGGTGGCACGCAGACGCGCACAGCGGTCGGTGAATGTCGTAGAAAGGCCGCGATCGCGCAGTCGACAGGCCGACCGGCCTGCACGTGAGCAGCCGGACTGTGCTTCGATCGACACCGCGGCATTCATCGAGCGCCATTCTGCACGCCGGCCGCAGCCACCGCACCGCGCGACTCGCGCCGCGCGACCCAGATCGTCGCGGCGCAGATCACCGCACCGCCGATCAGCGTGGACTGCGTCGGCACGTCGGCGAACAGCGCCCAGCCGAGCAGTGCGGACCACACCAGGTCGAGGAATTTCATCGACTGCGTTGCCGAGATGTCGGCCACGCGAAACGACCTTGTCAGGCAATAGTGGGCCAGGCTGCCGAGCAGCCCGCACAGCGCGAAGCCGGCCCACTGCGCCGCGCTGGGCCATTGCCAGTGCAGCAGCGCCAGCGGCAGACTGAACACGGTGATTGTCAGCGACTGCCACAGCAGGATCACGCCGTTCGACTCGGTGCGCGTCAAGGCCTTGGTGATCAGGAACGACGCCGCGAACAACGGTGCCGAGGCCAGCATCACCAGGTTGTACAGCCCGGCACTGCCGGTGAGCTTGGGGCCGACGACGATCAGCACGCCGGCGAATCCCACCCCGGTGGCGACCCAGCGCTCCCAGCGCATCGGCTCCTTGAACACGACGTAGGCGCCGATCATGATGAACAGCGGCGTCGTGAAACCGATCGCCGTCGTGTCGGCCAGCGAGATGCGCGGCAGCGCGATGAACCACAGGCACAGCCCCGCGGTGTGCACGCCGCCGCGCCAGAACTGGCCGCCGATCTGCTTCGGGCGGTAGTGGGCCAGGCCATGATGCCAGGCCAGCGGCAGGATCAGCAGCAAGGCCGTCAGGTAGCGCAGAAACTGCGTCTGGAACACGTCGATCTGCTGCGACAGCAGCCGCATCAACGCATTCAGCAGCACGAACTGCGCGCCGGCCAGCGTGGTCCACAGCAAGCCTCGCACGGTGGGCGGCAGCGCCGACAGGCGCTGCACCAGCGCGTGCCGGTGCTGCCGCCAGCCGCTGCCGCGGCTCGATGCCTCACTGTCGTTCATGCTGCTCTAGGCTGACCACCGGGTCATACAGGCGCGCAAGGCCGGCGAAGCCAGCGGGTCGTGGATCGGCACCCGCGGTTCGCGCGGCTTCTTCATGGCTGCGCCTGGCGCTGCGCCGGCGCAGGCACAGTGGCCAACACGCGTGCGGTGTGGCGCGCGATCACCGACTCCTCGTCGGTGTGCAGCACCCACACCGCCACGGCGCTGTCGGCCGACGAGATGCGCTCGGCCTTCGCCGCATGCGCCCGCGCGTCGAGCTTGAGCCCGAGCCACGCCAGGCCGCGCACGACGTGCTCGCGCACCGCGCGCGCGTTCTCGCCGATGCCGCCGGTGAAGACCAGCGCGTCGATGCCGTGCAGCGCGGCGGTCATGCCGGCCACCTCGGCCTGCACGTGCTCGACGAAGTACTCGATCGCCTCACGTGCGCCCGGCGCCGACGACTTCTGCAGCAGCCGCAGGTCGCTCGACAGGCCCGACAGGCCGAGCAGGCCCGACTCGCGGTACAGCAGCTGCGCGATGCGCTCGGGCGCCATGCCCAGCTGCTGCTGCAGGTACAGCACCGCGGCCGCGTCGAGGCGACCGCAGCGTGTGCCCATCGGCAACCCGTCGAGCGGCGAGAAACTCATCGTCGTGGCCACCGAGCGTCCGGCCAGCATCGCGCACATCGACGCGCCATTGCCCAGATGCGCCACCACCACGCGCGCGGCGGCCAGCGCCGGCGCGCGGGCGATCAGCTGGGCATGGATCGATTCGTAGGACAGCCCGTGGAAGCCGTAGCGCCGCACGCCGGCCTCGTGCAGATCACTCGGCAACGCGAAGCGCTGGTGCAGCGCCGGCATCGTGCGGTGGAAGGCGGTGTCGAAGCAGGCGACCTGCGGCGCGAGCGGAAACGCCTGCATCGCGGCGCGCACGCCGGCCAGGTTGTGCTGCTGGTGCAGCGGCGCCAGCGGCTCGAGCGCGGCCATCGCGGCGAGCGAGTCGTCGTCGATGCGCACCGGCGCGTCGAAGCGCACCCCACCGTGCACGATGCGGTGGCCGACCGCGACGACGCGCGCATCACCGATCTTCGTGATCACCTGCTGCAGCGCATCGGCATGCGTGGCCGCGCCACCACCCAGCCCTTCGACCTGGCCCGCAACCACCCGCTCGCCGGGCGCGCCATGCAGCGCGAACAGCGCGTACTTGATCGATGACGAGCCGGCGTTGAGCGTGAGGATGTGCGCGGCGCCCGCAGCCGGCTCGCGCGGCGCGGCGGACGACGGCGACAATTCAGCGCTCAGACGTAGTCCTTGTACTTGTCGAGCAGGCGGATCGGCTTGGCCAGCGCATCGCGGCGGAACGGGTCACCGAGCTCGCGTGTGCACATGATCTCGATCACCGTGCTCTTGCGGCCGTTCATCTGCAGGTCGACCGCGCGGTTCAGCGCCTTGCCCACACCCTCGAGCGAATCGACCACGATGCCCTCGGCGCCCATCGCCTTCGCGATGCCGGCGAAACTGGCGTTGTCGAGCTCGCCGGCGACGAAGCGGCGGTTGTAGAAGTCGACCTGGTTCTTCTTCTCGGCCCCCCACTGGCGGTTGTGGAACACCACCGCCGTCACCGGGATGTCGTGGCGCACGCAGGTCATGATCTCGCCCATGCTCATGCCCCAGGCACCGTCACCGGCGTAAGAGATCGCCGGCCGATGCGGCGCCGCCACCTTGGCGCCGATGATGGTCGGTAACGCATAGCCGCAGTTGCCGAAGCTCATCGGCGCGAAGAAGCTGCGCGGCTCCTGGAAGCGCAGGTAGCTGTGCGCGATGCTGTTGATGTTGCCGATGTCGGTGGACACCATCACGTGCGCGGGCATCGCGCGCTCCAGCTCGCGCAGCACCTGGCGCGGGTGCAGCCACGAACCCTTGGGACTGCCGCTGGAGAACGGCAGCGTCTCGCCCTTGGCCTCCTCGATCATGTCCAGGCTGTAGGCATCGCGCTCGTGCGTCCACCGCCCGAGCTCGTTCTCCCAGGCCTCCTTCTCGGCCAAGGTCTTCGCGGCGCGCTCGCCCTTGGTGGCGTCGCAGGCCAGCGTGCGACTGGCCAGCCGCGCGAGCAGCGCGAGCGCTGCCGCCTTGGCGTCGCCGCAGATGCCGACGTCGCACTTCTTCACCAGGCCGATCATCTTGGCGTCGGCGTCGATCTGCACCAGCTTGGCGTTCTTGGGCCAGTAGTCCATGCCGTACTGCGGCAGCGTGCCGAAGGGGCCGAGCCGCGTGCCGAGTGCGATCACCACGTCGGCCTGCGAGATCAGCCGCATGCCGGCCTTGCTGCCCTGGTAGCCGAGCGGGCCGCACCACTGCGGGTGGCTGGCGGGGAACGAATCGTTGTGCTGGTAGCTGTTCACCACCGGGCAGCCGATGCGCTCGGCCAGCGCGATGGCTGACTGGAACGCGTCGCCCATCACCACGCCGCCGCCGGCGATCATCACCGGGTTCTTCGCGCTGGCGATGAGATCGGCCGCCGCGTTGAGCGCCGCCTCGCCGCCGGCGCCGCGCTCGATGCGGATCGGCTGCGGAATCTCGCATTGGATCTCGCCATAGAACAGGTCGCGCGGAATGTTCAGCTGCGTCGGCCCCATCTCGAGCATTGCGCGGTCGAACGCGCGCGCAGTGAACTCGGCCATGCGCTTGTTGTTGTTCACGTGCGCCTGGTACTTGGTGAACTCCTGGAACATCGGCAGTTGCGAGGCCTCCTGGAAGCCGCCGAGGCCGAGCGTCATGGTGCCCGTCTCCGGCGTGATGACCACCACCGGCGAATGCGCCCAGTAGGCTGCGGCGACCGCGGTGACCGCGTTGCTGATGCCCGGGCCGTTCTGGCCGATGATCACGCCATGTCGGCCCGACGCGCGCGCGTAGCCGTCGGCCATGTGGCCGCCGCCCTGCTCGTGCACCACCGGAATCAGCCGGATGCCGGCCGGCGCGAAGATGTCCATCGCATCCATGAAGGCCGAGCCCATGATGCCGAACAGGGTGTCGACGCCTTGCGCGACGAGTGTCTCGACGAAGGCTTCGGACGGGGTCATCTTCTGCACGCCCTGCACGACGGTGCGGGCGGCAAGCGGTTGGGGTGCGTTCATGGTGGTGCCTCGGGGGTTTCTGGCCGGCGCTCACTATAGGCAGCGCCTCGGGCAGCGTCAATCAGAATCCCGGAATCCGATACGGAGCATGGGCAAAAGCCGGAACACCGCTATCATCGTGACCCATGAAGCTCGTGCGCCAACGCGTCGACACGGTGGAAGTGAACGGCGATTCACCCACGCTGCGCCTGTTCGCGCTGCTCGAGGTGATCGCCGCGCAGCAGCGCCTGTTCTCGCTGCAGAGCCTGGTCGAAGAGACCGGCCTGCCCAAACCCACGCTGCACCGCATGCTGCAGCAACTCGAGGGCGCGGGCCTGGTGCAGCGCGAGAGCGATGGCCGCCACTACGCCACCGGCGTTCGCCTGCGGCGGCTGGCCGAGACGCTGCTGCTCAACGACACCTTTCATGGTGCGCGGCATCGTGTGTTGCGCGGCCTGGTCGATCAGATCGGCGAGAGCTGCAACATCACGGCACTGGTCGGCGCCGAGGTGGTCTACCTCGACCGCGTGGAAACCGCCGCGCCGTTGCGCTTCGCGTTGCAGGCCGGCTCGCGCGTGCCGGCGCACTGCTCGGCCAGCGGCAAGGTCTTCCTCGCGCAGATGCCGCCGGCGCAGCGCGCCCGGCTGCTCGCGCACGCGCCGCTCGAGCGTTGCACCGACAAGACGCTCACCACGCACAAGACGCTCGAGGCCGAGCTGAAGACCGTGCGCCGCCAGGGTTACGCCACCGACCGCGAGGAGTTCCTGCCCGGGCTGGTGTGCGTGGCGGTGCCGGTGCCGGGCGACCGCGCCCGCGCCAGCCTGTGCGTGGCCCTGCAGGCGCCGGTGATGCGGCTGCCGCTGGAGCGTGCGCTGCAGTGGCTGCCGACACTGCAGCAGGCCGCACTGGCGCTGGGCGCGATCGAAGCCGATGCGCTGTCGCCGCCGACACCGCGGCGCGCCGCCCGATGAGCGGCACCGTGCCCGCGCCGACGATGCCGCCGACGCGCCGCGTGGCGGTGCGCGAGCTGTTCGGCATTCACAGCGACTGGACGGTGGAGGCGTTCACCGGGCGCGACGAGCACGTGCCCGAGGTCGACGAGGCCTATCGCTTCAACACCGACGTCACGCTGGCCATCCTGGCCGGCTTTGCACGCAATCGCCGCGTGCTGGTGCAGGGCCTGCACGGCAGCGGCAAGTCCACGCACATCGAGCAAGTGGCCGCGCGGCTGAACTGGCCCTGCGTGCGCGTCAACCTCGACGGCCACATCAGCCGGCTCGACCTGGTCGGCAAGGACGCGGTGGTGCTCAGGGACGGCAAGCAGGTCACCGAGTTCCAGGAAGGCATCGTGCCGTGGGCGCTGCAGCGGCCGGTGGCCCTGGTCTTCGACGAATACGACGCCGGCCGCCCCGACGTGATGTTCGTGATCCAGCGCGTGCTCGAGCGCGACGGCCGCTTCACGCTGATGGACCAGAACCGCGTGCTCGCGCCGCATCCGGGCTTTCGGTTGTTCGCCACGGCCAACACGGTCGGCCAGGGCGACTTCAGTGGCCTGTACAGCGGCGCGCAGAAGTTGAACCATGCGCAGATCGACCGCTGGAACATCGTGGCGACGCTGAACTACCTGCCGCGCGACGACGAGGTGGCCATCGTCGCGGCCCGCGTGCCGGCGCTGGCCGCGCGCGAGTCGCTGCTGCAGCAGATGGTGGCCGTCGCCGCGCTGACGCGGCAGGGCTTCGCCGCCGGCGATCTGTCGACGCTGATGTCGCCGCGCACGGTGATCAGCTGGGCCGACAACGTCGAGATCTTCGGCGACGTGGCCACGGCGTTTCGCCTCGCCTTCCTGAACAAGTGCGAGGAGGCCGAACGCGCCACCGTAGCCGAGTACTACCAGCGCGTGTTCGACGCCGAGCTCGGCGAGTCGCACGCGCTGCGCGCACGGGAGGGCGGGTGATCGAGGGTGCTGCGGCCGCGCGCCGGCAGCAACGGGTGGAGGAACTCTGCGCCGCCACGCTGCGCGCGCTGGTCGGCGAGCGCAGCCTGCACTACCGGGGCGGCCGCGTGCACCGCGGCCGCCGGCTGTTGCCGCTGTACGCGCCGCACCTGCACCCGCGCATCGAGGACGCCGACGACTTCGGCTCGTTCCGCGGCGCGGCCGACGGCATCGCGCTGCGCTTGCTGCACAGCGACGCTGCAATGCACGAACGGCTGCGCCCGCCCCGACCGGTGGCGCTGCTTGTATTCGAGCTGCTCGAGCAATGCCGCGTCGAGTCGCTCGCCGATCCGGCGCTGCCCGGGGTGAAGCGCAACCTGCGCCATCGCTTCGAACAATGGTCGAAGGCGTTCCACCGCTCGGAGCTCACCGGCACCGACCGCGGCCTGCTGCTCTACACCGTGGCGCAGATCGCGCGCTCGCGCGTCACCGGCGAGCCGGTGCTCGAGGAGACCGAAGACCTGATGGAAACCACGCGCGGCGCGCTGGTGCCGGCGATCGGCAGCGCGCTGGCCGGGCTGCGGCACAGCCGCGACGACCAGGCCGCCTACGCGGTGCACGCCCGTACCATCGCCGAGCACATCGCGGCGATGATCGCGTCGACCGAAGGCGCCGCCGACACCGCGCCGCCGGCCGACGACGGCGCCGACGAGGAGACCGCGGCGTTTCGCCTGCTGATGCCGATGGACGCACCGGTGGCCGATGGCGTGAACCTCGCCGTCAGCGGCCGCAGCCGCGTGTTCGACGAGGCCACCGACGGCTACCGCGTCTTCACGCGCGCCTACGACCGCGTGCTGCAGCCGGCGCAGTTGGCACGCGCCGAGCGCCTGCGCGAGCTGCGGGCCGTGCTCGACGCGCGCATCGCCGCCGCCGGCGTGCACGCCGCCCGGCTGGCGCGCGAGCTGCATGCACTGCTGGCGGCACCCACGCGCGAACGCTGGACCGACGCCGAGGAGGAAGGCCTGATCGACGGCCGTCGCCTGGCGCAGCTGGTCGCCTCGCCGGGTGAGCGGCGGCTCTTCCGCCGCGAGCGCGACGAGCGCGCGGGCGACGCGGTGCTCGCCTTCCTGATCGACTGCTCGGGCTCGATGCGCGAGCACGCACCGGCGCTCGCCGCGCTGGTCGACGTGATGGCGCGTGCGCTCGAGCGCGCCGGCATGGCCAGCGAGATCCTCGGCTTCACCACCGGCGCCTGGCACGGCGGCCGCGCGCAGCGCGACTGGCTCCGCGCCGGCCGGCCGCTTCATCCGGGCCGGCTCAACGAGGCCTGCCACTTAGTCTTCAAGGACGCCGACACGCCATGGCGCCAGGCACGACCCGGCGTCGCCGCGCTGCTGGAGCCGACGCTGTTTCGCGAGGGCATCGACGGCGAGGCGGTCGACTGGGCCTGCGGCCGGCTGCTCGCGCGCGACGAGGCGCGCAAGATCCTCGTCGTCGTCTCCGACGGCTGCCCGATGGACGGCGCCACCCAGCTGGCCAACGACCCGTACTACCTTGACGCCCATCTGCGCGAGGTGGTCGACCGGCGCGAGCGCCAGAGCCGGGTACGCGTGCTCGGCCTCGGTGTCGGGCTCGACCTCAGCCCGTTCTACAGCCGCGCGCAGGCGGTGGACCTGTCGGCGATGGCGCTGCCGGCGCTGCTGCGCGACGTGCTGGCGCTGCTGGCGCGGCGGCAGAGCCGCTGACGGCCGATCGCGGCTACAACGGCCAAAGCGGCCGCTTGATCTTCCGGTACGGCAGGCTCTTCAGGTCGTTCGTCACCACCCCCGGCGCGCTGGCGTAGACGACCTGCCGAGCGACCTTGGAGAACGATGCATAGAAGTGCTGCGACGACTTGACGACGACGATCTTGCGCGACGCGAGGTCGCAGCCGAGCTGGGTGAACAGGTCGGTGCCCATCGCCTGGCTGCGCACGGTGATCAGCACGATCTGGATACCGCCACTCTCGATCAATGCGCAATTGCCCAGCGGCTGCTTCTCGCCGCTCAGGCCCGACATCAGCATGTCGCGCTGCAACGCCTTCACGGTGCACATCAGATCCATCGGCTGACCCGACAGCGGGCCGATCTTGCCGCCTAGGCGCATCGGCAGCGTCGCACCGACGCCGGCCTCGAACGCCAGGCCGACGGCGATCGGGTCCCACAGCGGGCCGAGCGCGGCGTCGGTGATGCCGCGCTCGACGATGCGGCGCAGGATGAACGTGCTGTCGCCCGGCGCGCCGCCGCCGGGATTGTCGGCGCTGTCGGCGATCACCACCGGTCCACCGTCGAAGGCCAGCGCCTCGTCGAGCGACTCGTCGATGCCCTTCTGCGGCGACTGCAACTGCTCGCGCAGGCCGATCAGTTCGTCGGCCAGTTGCCGCGCCAGCGCCTGCGCCTTGGCAGCGTCACCGTCGGCGTAGACCAGCACCCGCGTGCCCATGTCGGGCACGTCGCCCCAGGGGAAGCCGTGCGTGATCGAGATCGACAGGATGCCGTCGCGGCCCTCGAGCGCCTGGATGCGGTCGACGAAGCCGCGCGCCGGCTGCCGCGTGGTGTGCATCATCGCGATCATGCGGCAGTCGACCACGGCCGCCACCGGCTTGATCTTCTTGGCGACCGTGGCCGCGCACAGGTCGATCAGCTCGTGCGCGCGATCGACGATGTCGGTGTGCGGGTACTCCTTGAACGCCACCAGCACGTCGGCATGGCGCACCTTGGCCTCGGTGAGATGGTGGTGCGGGTCGAGCTCGGCGCCGACCACCACGCCGGGACCCACGAGTGTGCGCACGCGCTGCAGCAGGTCGCCCTCGCAGTCGTCGTAGCCGTCGGCCACCATCGCGCCGTGCAGGCCGAGCAGCACCATGTCCACCGGCAGCGCCGCGCGCAGGTCGGCCAGCAGCTCGTCGCGCAGCGTCTCGTAGGCCACGCGCGTGGTGGTGCCGCTGGGCTGCGCCATCGCCACCATGCCCTCCACCACCTGCCAGCCGAGTGCCGGCGCGCGCTGGCGCAATGCCCACAGCGGCGCGGCAAAGAAGGTCAGCTCATCGGGGTGCTGGCCGGCGGCGAAGTAGCCGCGCTCCTTGTACGACGCCAGCCCGGTGGGCATCGGCGCGAAGGTGTTGGTCTCGGTGGCGAGCGTGGCGGTGAAGACGCGCATGGCAGTGCGGGCAGGTCGTAGTGGATCGAAACGCGACGATTGTGCGCCGCAGCCGAATCGCGGGTGTGGGCGCTCGGCTCAGGAGCGGTACAGCAGCAGCGGCGCCACCGACTCGCGCCAGGCGGTTTCGTCGCGCGCCGCCAGCGCGTCGAGGTCGCCCGGCGCGGCGGCTGCGTCGTCGACCCACTCGCGCAACGCGGGCCCGCCGTTGATCACGTCGATCGCGAGGCGCCCATGCTCGTACTCGTACGCAAAGTCGCGCCAGATGGCGTAGCTCGGGTAGAGCCTGCGGATCGCTCCGAGCGCCAGCGCCTGCAGCCGCCACGGCCGAAACGCGTGGTGATCGTAGAAGCGCCCTTCGGCGTGGACCATCAGCGCGCCGCACAGCCGCTGCGCATGCTTGTGAAAGGTCGGCTCGAACCAGCAGGGCCGCAACGCGCAGCCCTGCAGCCAGGCCGGCGCCAGGCGCTGCATGTGCTGCAGCACGCGCGCGGCATCGATATCCGGCGCGCCAAACAGCACCTCGAGCGGCCGCGTCGTGCCGCGGCCTTCGGACAGCGTGGTGCCCTCGAGCATCACCGTGCCGGCGTAGGCACGGGCCATGTTCAGGTTCGCGGCGTTCGGGCTCGGGTTGATCCAGATGCGGTCTTCGGGCCAGCCGTGGCCGGGCGCAGCGTCGGGCTGCCAGCCTTCCATGGTGATGACGCGATAGGCCACGTCGATCGCCAGCTCACGCTTGAACCAGTGCCCCAACTCGCCGAGCGTGAGCCCGTGGCGCATCGGCATCGGCCCGGCGCCGACGAAACTCTCCTGCCCGGGACGCAGCGTGAGCCCCTCGACCGGCCGGCCCGCGGGGTTGGGGCGGTCGAGCACCCACACCTCCTTGCCATGCGCGGCCGCTGCCTCCAGCAAGTAGCGCAAGGTCGTCACGAAGGTGTAGATGCGGCAGCCGAGGTCCTGCAGGTCGAACAGGAACACGTCGGCCGTGTCCATCATCCTCGCGGTCGGGCGGCGCACTTCGCCATACAGGCTGAAGATCGGGATGCCGTAGCGCGGATTCACTTCGTGCGCGGTCTCGACCATGTTGTCCTGCTTGTCGCCCTTGAGGCCGTGCTGCGGGCCGAAGGCGCTCGTGAGGCGCACGCCGGCGGCGACCAGCGCGTCGAGCGAATGCACGAGGTCCTCGGTGACCGAGGCCGGATGCGCGACAAGCGCCACGCGGCGGCCGGCGAGTTGCCGGAGCAGAGCGGGGTCGGCCAGCAGGCGATCGATGCCGAATTTCATGATGTCTTGGATATGCGCTCGAGGCGGGCGATGAAACAGGCGTTGGCGTGGAAATCAGGCGCGCCGCTCGTCGGGTGAGCGAGTGCCCAGTAGCTCTTGAGGCCACCGCGTTCTTCCATGACGGCGCTGATGCCAAGCCGGCAGGGCAGCGGCGGTGCACCGGCAAGCGGCAGCGCGGCATCGAAGATCAGCGCGGACTCGTCAGGGTCGAGGCGCATCGCGATCTCGGGGCCAAGCTGTAGCGGCCGTGGCGTCATGCCCTCGCGGTAGGCCGCAAAGTTGTAGACGTTCCACCGGCCCGATGGCGAGAGGTTCCATTCGACGTAGGCCTCGCCTGGGTGGGGCTGGAGGAAGAGCTCGAAGCAGGTCGTACGCCACAAGCCGTCGGCCCGCGCCGTGTCCGCTGCAGGCGGCAGGATCAGCGAGCGCGCACCGTCGACGCGCCAGCGCAGGAGCAACCGGTCCGCGTCGAGGCCGAGCAGGCGTGCCTGGACACCGCGGATGGCGGCTGGTGCGTGCTGCGGGTGCGGGACGAGATCGAACGATTCCAACGAGGCGCGCTTTCAGTGACGGCAGCCACGAGGCACGACCGCTGACCGCGCACGTGCCGCCGCGGGCCGTTGTATCACCGAATGACGCCCGGCACCGACCCTGTCTTGGGCAATACTGCAAGCAGCGGCGCCGGTCGATGGCGTCGCCCTCATTCCCGGAGCCTCGCATGAAGATCGTCATCGCCCAGATGAAGCACGAGACCAACACCTACTCGCCGGTGCCCACGCCGCTGGCGCGTTTTGCGCTCGGCGGCGAAGTGCCGCCTGCAGGCCAGCAAGCCTACGCCGCCTACAAAGGCACCGGCTCGGCGATCGGCGCGTTCATCGAGCTGGCCGAAGGCGCGGGCGCGCAGATCGAAATCGCCATCGCCGCCAGCGCCTGGCCGAGCGGCCTGGTCGAGAACAGCGCCTACGAGTTCATCTGCGACAAGGTCTGCACGGCAGTGGCCGCCGGCTGCGACGCGGTGCTGCTCGACCTGCACGGCGCCATGGTGACGCAGACCTTCGAAGACGGCGAAGGCGAGCTGCTGCGCCGGCTGCGCGCGATCAACAAGTCGGTGCCGATCGGCGTCGCGCTCGACATGCACACCAACTTCTACCCGGCGATCGCGGAGCACGCCACCGTGGTCGCCGGCTACCAGACCTATCCGCACGTCGACATGTTCGAGACCGGTCAGCGCGCCGGCCGCGCGATCCTGGCCCTGCTGGCCGGCCAGGCCCGGCCCGCGATGGCCTGGGGCAACAAGCCGATGCTGCCGCACGTGATGCGCCAGGGCAGCGACGACTCGCCGAACCGCGAACTGCAGGCACGCTGTAAGGAGATGGAGCGCGACGGCGCGCTGTGTGCGTCGGTCTTCGTCGGCTTTCCGAACGCCGACATCCACAACGCCGGCCTGTCGGCGGTGGTGGTGACCGACGGCGACGCAGCACTCGCGCGCCGCTGGTGCGACGAACTGCTGGAAATGGCGTGGGCACAGCGCAAGGGTTTCGTCTACGAGATCGAAGCGTTGCCTGCATCGATGGCCCGCGCCAGGCAGCTGGCCGACGCCTCGGACGGCAAGACCGGCCCGATCGTGCTGCTCGACCACAGCGACAACTGCGCCTCCGGCGGCACGATGGACACGATGACGGTGCTCGGCGCGATGCTCGACGCCGGCCTGACCGACGCCGCCGCGTTCGCGATCTTCGACCCGACGGCGGTGCAGCAGATGATGCGCGCCGGCGTCGGCGCCACCGTGACGCTGCCGCTCGGCGGCAAGCTCGACATGCCGAGCATCGGCCTGACAGGCCAGCCGCGCACGGTGACCGGCCGCGTGCGGCTGATCAGCGACGGCGTCTACCGCAACTACGGGCCGATGGCGCGCGGCGAGACCAACCACATGGGCCCGACCGTCGTGCTGGTGGTCGGCGGCATCGAGATCGTGGTGATCAGCAACCACGTGGAGCCGCACGACCTGGCCGCTTTCACCGCCGTCGGCATCGCGCCCGAGCGCAAGACCTACCTGATGCTGAAGAGCCGCGTGCACTGGCGCGCCGGCCTGCGAGCGCTGGCGCGCGGCATCGTCGAGTGCGCCGGCACCGGCGTGTGCACCTCGGACTACGCGCTGCTGAACTTCAAGCACGTGCGCCGGCCGATCTATCCGCTCGACGCGCTGTGACGGTGCCGGGCGGCACGCCATGAACGCCGCGACGCCCGCGCTGCCGCGGTCCGCGCGGTGGGCACTCGCCATCGCCGCGGGCATCGCCATGCGATTCGGCTACGGGCTGGAGCCGCTGTGGTGGCTGGCCTTGCTGGCTCCGGTGCCGCTGCTGGTGGCCGCGCAGCACGCGTCGGCCCGCGAGGCTGCTGCGCTGGCGCTGGTCGCGGCGCTGATCGGGCCGGTGCTGCCCTGGTCGTACCTGGCCGGCCTGATGCCGCTGCCTGTGGTGGTGGGCATCGCGGCTGCGATGGCCCTGCAATGGGCGGCGGTGATCGTCGTCACGCGCGCCCTGCACCAGCGCGGGCCCGGCTGGTGCACGCCCTTTGGGTTCGGCATCACGCTCGCCGCGTTCGACGCGCTGCTGGCTGCCGCCTCGCCCGACGGCACCGCCGCCAGCCTGGCCTACACCCAGGCCGATGCGCTGCCGCTGGTGCAGGTGGCCAGCCTCGGCGGCACGCCGGCCATCACGTTCGTGATGGGCCTCGTCGCGGCGCTGCTCGCCGCGGCGGCGGATCCCGGCTCGCGCCTGCGCTTCAGCCGCGCGGCGCTGGGGGCGACGGTGCTGCTGCTCGCGGCCACGATCACCTTCGGCGTGTGGCGGCTGGCGCTGCCGGCGGGCGGTGCGACGCTGCCGGTGGCGGCGGTGGCCATCGATGCCCGCATCGCCGACCGCCGCAGCGACCCGGCCGCCTTCGAGCGGCTGCTGGCCGACTACGAGGCCGCGGTGTCGCGGGCCGTCGCGTCGCAGCCCCGCTTGGTGCTGCTGCCCGAGCGCATCGGCGACATCGCCTCCACCGATGTCGACGCGGTCGCGCAACGCCTGGCCGCGGCCGCCCGCAACGCAAAGGCCGACCTGGTGGTCGGCTTCGGTGTCTTCGGCCCTGAGGGCAACCACAACGAGGCCTGGTGGATCGATGCCTCGGGCACGCTGGTGCGCTACCGCAAGCAGCACCTGGTGCAGGGTCTGGAGGCGCGCTTTGCCGGAGGCCCCGCCACGACCGTCAAGCGGACGATCGACGGGCACACGCTGGCACTCGCGATCTGCAAGGACATGGACTTCCCTGCCACCATCCGCCGCAGCACGTTGCCCGACGTGGCGGCGATGGTCGTGCCCGCCTGGGACTTCGGCGCCGACGGCTGGCTGCACAGCCGGATGGCCATGCTGCGCGGCGTCGAAAACGGCGTCGGCCTGCTGCGCGCCGCACGCGAGGGCCACCTGACGATCAGTGATGCGCAGGGTCGTGTGCGCGCCCAGACCGTCAGCGGCGCCGCGGCCGCGGTGCTGAGCGGCACGCTGCCGGTGCAGCGTGTGGACACGCTGTTCACGCGGCTCGGCGCCGGGGTGTCGTGGCTATGGCCGGCGCTGCTGCTGATGCTGCTGCTGGTGGCACGGCGCGGCT
>CALMQI010000132.1 GCA_937871935.1 uncultured Burkholderiales bacterium | reverse complement strand
GGAATGATCGCGCCACTGCCATCGACTGGGACCTCCGGGCCATATTCGCAGCGCCAGCCGTTGGTCGTGCAGGAAGCGGTCGTGCCGGCGCAGGCCGCTTGACCCGCGAGCCGTCAGCGGCCCACCGATACGCGGTTTTCGACCATCGTCACGCCGCGCACGGTGGACGCCAGCTGGCCGATGCGGTCGCGCGTGATCGCGTCGGGCGCCCGGCCGCTCAGCGAAACGCGGCCGCTGCTGGTCTGCACGTCGATCGCGCTGGCGGCGAGTTGCGGGTCCTTGGCCATCTCGGAGCGCACCGCCGCGGTGATCGCTGCGTCGGTCTGCGCTGCGCTGCGCGGGCTGCCCTGGCCGCTGTCGCGCTGCTGCGCCATCCCCTGGGGGTTGATGCCGGGTCCGGTGGCGCCGGGGAACGTGGGCCGCGTGCCCGCGCTGCCCTCGCTGGGTGGCGTCGTGTTGCTGCCCTGTGCCAGCGCGGCGCCGCCGGCTACCGTAGCCATCGCGGCGACGAACAGGCTCGATCGAACGAGATGGGCTGTCTTCATGGAAGGCTCTCCTGAGCGGGGCGGCCGCGCGGCGGCGGCGGAGACACACGTGGCCACGATAGGCTGCGCCGCCTTGGTCGACCATCGGACACGCCCGCGTACCCTTGTCGGTGCACACCCACAAGGCGGGCGCCACAATGAGGCGTGACCCACACCGGAACGCCAGTCGCGTTGCCGCCAGCGAGTGAATCCATGTGCCGCAACATCAGGACCCTGTTCAACTTCGAGCCGCCGGCCACCGAGCTGGAGATCCGCGACGCGGCGCTGCAGTTCGTACGCAAGCTGAGCGGCTTCAACGTGCCTTCGAAGGCCAATGCCGCCGCCTTCGACCGTGCGGTGGCCGAGGTGGCCGGCAGCGCGCGTGAGCTGATCGCCTCGCTGGTCACCACCGCCGAGCCGCGTGACCGCGCGGTCGAGGCCGAGCGGGCGCGGGTCCGTTCGGCGGCGCGCTTCGGCGGCATGCGCAGCGGCAGCGATTGAACCGTCCGCGCGGCAGCGGCAACCCACCTCAAAGGTGACTGCCGTGACCGAGCTGCTGCGTCATGCGATGAATCCGACCGACCTGCTGGGCTACCTGGCGGCGGGCCTTGTGCTGACGACGTTCTCGGTGCGCTCGATCATCGCGCTGCGCGCCGTGGCCATCGCCAGCAACCTGGCCTTCATCGGATATGCCCTGGTGGCCGGACTTGCGCCGGTGCTGGTGCTGCACGGCCTGTTGCTGCCGCTGAATGCCTGGCGGCTCTGGCAGGCGCGCGGCTGAAGCCTGCGCGTGGCAGGGTCGCTCGTGCGGCAGGCACGCTGCGAGGGCAGAATGACCTTTCCGCCATCACCTCGTGTGCCCGCTGCCGCATGACCGGCCACTGCCCGACCCCCACCCGCCGCGCCGCGCTGAGCCGGCTGGCGGCGCTGGCCGGGCTAGGCGCATGGCCGGCAGTGCGGTCGCAGCCGCCTTCGCACTGGCGCATCCCGGGCAGCTTCGAGCCCGTGGCGGCGGTCTGGATGGGCTTTGACGCAGGCCATGCGCCATGGACGGCCCAGCTCGCCCTGGCCCTGGCGCCGCACGCGCCGATCAAGATGCTGGTGGCCAGCGACGCGCTGGCGCAGCAGGCGCGCGAGACGCTGTTCGACCTGGGTGTCGCGGTCGACGGGCTCGTCTTCCACGTCGATCCCCAGGCCGGCTTCTTCCTGCAGGACGCAGCCGTGTTCGCGGTCGGCCCGCAGGCCCGGCCCGGTGTGGTGGATTTCGTCTTCAACCGCCACGGCCTGCCGGCCTGGTGCGCGCGCCGCTTCGCCAGCGACCGCGAGCGCGAGGCCGACTGCGCGGCCCACGCACTGAACGGCAACGACCTGGCGCGCGCCATCGCGGCCTTCGCCAACGCCCGCGTGTTCGACTCGCCGCTGGCGCTCGAAGGCGGCGCCGTCGAGGTCAACGGACGCGGGCTGATGATCGTCAACGAGGCCGTGATGCGCACGCGCAACCCCGACTGGGAGCGCGACCGGATCGAGCAGGCGTTGCTCGACCTGCCCGGCGTGCGCAAGCTGATCTGGTTGCCGCAAGGCCTGGCCGAGGACGCACACCTGCGCTCGACCATCGTCGGTCGCCACGTGGCCTGGGGTGCCGGCGGCCATACCGACCAGTTCGTGCGTTTCGCCGACCCGCGCACCGTGCTGCTGGCCTGGCCCGACGACGGCGAAGCGGCGCGCCATCCGGTGTTGCGGCTGAACCGCGAGCGCATGCAGCGCAACTTCACGATCCTGTCGCGCGAACGTGATGCCGACGGGCGCGCGCTGCGGGTGATCAAGCTGCCGCTGCCGCGCGGGGTCGAGCGCGCAGTGGTGCTGCGCGGCGATGCCGACACGGCGTACTCGGAGCAGTGGACGGCCGACGACTTCCCGGTCAGCGACGGCCATCGGCAAGGCGACACGGTGATGCAGGTGGCGCCGGCGAGTTATCTCAACTACGTGGTGGCCAACGCAGTCGTCGTGGTGCCCGACTATCTGCGGGCCGGCACGCCCAAGGCGCTGCAGCGCCGCGTGCAGGCGATCTTCGAGCGTGCCTTCCCCGGCCGGCAGATCGTGTTCGTCGACAGCCTGGCCGCCAACTGGTATGCCGGCGGGCCGCACTGCGCGGTGCTGTCGGAGCCGCGGGCGTGACGGCGGCGCCCGGCGGCGGCGCTCTGGCCGGTGAGTTCGGCTATGCCAGCACGCTCGACGCACCGGTCCGCTACCTCGAGCGCGTGCGCAGCTACTACCAGGCGCTCGGTTACGGCGCACCGTACGAATGGGCGCACTACGCCGAGGTGCCGTTCGCGCCATTGACCCGGCCGCTGAGCCAATGCCGCGTGGCGGTGGTCACCACCGCGGCACCGTACCGGCCCGACGCCGGCGAGCAGGGGCCGCATGCGCCGTACAACGCCAAGGCCAAGTTCTTCCGCGTGTACTCGGGCGACTCGGCCACCGACCCGGACCTGCGCATCTCGCACGTCGCGATCGACCGCGACCACACCCAAGGCGACGACCTCGGTGGCTACTTTCCGCTGGCCGCGCTGCGCGAGGCGGCGGCCCGCGGCGAGATCGGCGCGCTGGCGCCGCGCTTTCACGGCATGCCCACGCAGCGCAGCCATCGCACCACTCTGCAGGTGGACGCGCCCGAGATCGTCGCTCGCTGCCGGGCCGATGCGGTGGACGCGGCGCTGCTGGTACCCAACTGCCCGGTGTGCCACCAGAGCTTGAGCCTGGCCGCGCGCGCGCTCGAGCAGCAGGGCATCGCCACCGTGGTGATGGGCAACGCGAAGGACATCGTCGAGTGGGTCGGCGTGCCGCGGCTGCTGTTCTCCGACTTCCCGCTCGGCAACGGTGCCGGTCGGCCGCACGACGCTGATTCGCAGCGCGCCACGCTGGCGCTCGCGCTGCGGCTGCTCGAGTCGGCTCCGGCGGCGCGCACCACGGTGCAGTCGCCGCAGCGCTGGAGCGACGATGCGCGCTGGAAGCTCGACTACTGCAACGCCGAGCGCCTGTCGGCCGACGAGCTGCAGCGGCGCCGCGCGTCGTTCGACGCCGCGAAGGACGACGCCCGGCAGGCACGGCAGCCGGGCGCCGGCGGCGCCGGCTGAACCGGCGGCGCGGCTACGCCGCCGCACCGGTTCAGGGCAGCGCGCAGCGCACCGTCCATTGCACTGTGCAGCCTTGTCCGGGCTGGCTGCGGATGCCGACACGGCCGTCCATCAGCTCGACCAGGCGCCGCACGATGGTCAGGCCGAGCCCGGTGCCGCCGTAGCGCCTCGAGGTGCTGGCGTCGGCCTGGATGAACGGCTCGAAAACCCGCTCCAGCTGCTCGTGCGCCATGCCGATGCCGGTGTCGGCGACGTCGAAGCGCAGCTCGACATCGCGTCCGCTCACCGGCGCGGCATTCACGCTCACGTGGATCGAACCCTCGCGGGTGAACTTGATCGCGTTGCCGACCACGTTGAACAGCACCTGGCGCAGCCGTACCGGGTCGCCGACCACCTGCACCGGCAGGGCGGGGTCGACACGCGAGTGCATCTGCAGGCCCTTGGCGCGTGCCTCGACCACCAGCGGCGTGAGCGTCTGCGCCATCAGCTCGGCGAGGTCGAAGCTCACGCGTTCGATCTCGATGCGGCCGGCCTCGATCTTCGACAGGTCGAGCAGGTCGTTCAGCAGCGTCAGCAGCAACCGGCCCGATGCGTGCGCCACCTCGAGCCAGCGTCGCTGCTCTGCGCTGAGCTCGCTGTGCAGCGCGACCTGCAGCATGCCGAGCACGCCGTTCAGCGGCGTGCGCAGCTCGTGGCTCATGTGGGCGAGGAACGCCGTCTTCGCGTCGTTGGCGGCCTCGGCCCGGCGGCGCGCGACCTCGAGCTGCTCCTGCGCCACCTTCAGCTCGGCGATGTCGCGTGCACTCAGGCACAGCACGCGCGCGCCGGTCACCGGGTCCCACGCGGCATGCGCGTCGATCGCATGCCAGTGTGCGCCGGCCGGCGTGGCCAGTTGCGCGTCGCAGCGGTGCGAGCGCCCCGCACGCACCGACTCGATGACCGCACGCGCCACCGCCGGGTCGACGAACTGGCCGTCGAAGTCGCTGTGCTCGTCGATCGGGCCGAGCGCCAGCACGGCGGCGGGATTGCGCATCAACGCGCGGCCGTCGTCCAGTCGATGCACGGCGGCCAGCACCGGCATGTGCAGCAGCGCCTCGGTGCTGCGTAGCATGTCGGGGTCGTGCTGCATCGGCGCTTCGGCGATGAACAGGATCGCCTGCGTGCCGTCGGGCAGCGCGATGCCCGAACCGTGCAGCACCGTGGAGGTCGGCTTGCCGCCGGGGTACAGCGTCCAGTGCTCCTTGGTGGTCTCGCCGCGGCGATGCGCCTGCATCGCGATCTCCAGTCTGGCGAAGGCGCCGGGTGTCATGTCGGCATAACTGCGCGACAACAGCTCCTCCATGCTCGACGCACCCCAGAAGCGCACGGCCGCCTCGTTGGCCCAGGCGTGGCGGTGGCCCACCGGGTCGTGCACCCACACCGGCAGACCGAACAAGCGGTAGTGGACGAGGACCGAGTAATCGAGCACCGGGCGATTCTCGCCCTGTGCAGGCTGCACACGGCTGACCACGAGCGGTCGGTCGGCGTCGATCGCGGCGACCGCTCGTAAACCCGGATATTCCGTTTCGCGATAGCGCATCGGCGATCGAATGAACTTCCCCCGACGCGCAGCGCGGCCTATCGTGCGCGCCTCGTGCCGCGTGCCGGCGCTTCAGCCGCTACCCGCCACCCGCAGAGCCGAACCACCACCGGAGGAAGCCGATGTCCCGCTCCACACTGACCGTCGCAGCGCTCGCCGCCGCAGCCGCGCTGGCCTTCAACGCGTCCGCGCTCGCGCAGAAGGGCGCCGTGCAGAAGCTCGGCAAGGGCGAGGGCCAGGTCGACATCGTGGCCTGGGCCGGCTACATCGAACGCGGCGCCACCGACAAGAACTTCGACTGGGTCACTGACTTCGAGAAGAAGTCCGGCTGCAAAGTCAACGTCAAGACCGCCGGCACCAGCGACGAGATGGTCGCGCTGATGAACGAAGGCGGCTTCGACCTGGTGACGGCCAGCGGCGACGCCAGCACGCGCCTGATCCGCGGCAAGAAGGTGCAGCCGATCAACGTGGGCCTGATCCCGAGCTACAAGAACGTGGACGCGCGTCTGCAGAAGGCGCCGTGGCACACCGAGAACAACGTGCACTACGGCGTGCCCTACCAGTGGGGCTGGAACGTGCTGATGTACAACGCGAACGTCTTCAAGGACAAGCCGCCGACCAGCTGGAACGTGGTGTTCGAGGAGATGAACCTGCCCGACGGCAAGAGCAACAAGGGCCGCGTGCAGGCCTTCGACGGGCCAATCCACATCGCCGACGCGGCGATGTACCTGATGCACCACAAGAAGGACCTGGGCATCAAGGATCCGTACGAACTCACCGAAGACCAGTACAAGGCGGCGCTGAACCTGCTGCGTCAGCAGCGCAAGATCGTCGGCAAGTACTGGCACGACGCGTTCGTGCAGATCGACGACTTCACCAACGAGGGCGTGGTCGCGTCGGGTTCGTGGCAGTTCCAGGCCAACATCCTGAAGAGCAAGAACCGGCCCGTCGCCACCACGGTGCCGGCCGAGGGCGCCACCGGTTGGGCCGACACCACGATGATGCATGCCGACGCCAAGCACCCGAACTGTGCCTACATGTGGCTCGAGCATTCGATCAACCCGAAGCTGCAGGGTGATCTGGCGGCCTGGTTCGGCTCGGTGCCTTCTGTGCCGGCCGCCTGCAAGGGTAATGCGCTGCTCAAGGACGATGGCTGCGCGCGCCAGGGCTACAACGCTTTCGACAAGATCCACTTTTGGCGCACGCCGGTGGCGCAGTGCAAGTCACAGAGCGGGGGTTGTGTGCCCTACCACCGCTGGGTGACCGATTACATCGCGGTCCTCGGGGGCAGGTAACGCAGCTGGCTACTGCGCGGCACGATCTTGCGTCTGCGATGCTCGCCGTACCTGTAGTACGGCTGCGCTTCTCGACGCAACCTCGAGCCGCTCGCTACGCCATCTGCGCCACCTGCGGCGCTCGCTACCGCCTCGCGCCGCCATGACCACCGCCGTCACGCTAGAGCGCGTCTCCTGTGTCTTCGGTCAAGGCGCGTCGGCCGTGCGTGCCGTCGATGCGGTGGACCTGACGATCCGGCAACTGAGGCCCGCGTTCGACAGGCGCACGAAAGCGCCGAAGACGATTACGCCCAACGCCAGCAACGTGGCGATGATGGCGAGGCGGCGGAAGCCGAGCGCATGGGCCTGGTCTCCGAGATGGTCAGGGATGACCGGCTCATGCCGCGCGCCATGGAGATTGCACGATCGATCGCCGCCAATAGCGCGTTCGGCGTGTGGATGACCAAGCGCGGCGGCTGGGCCAATGTGGAGGCCGGCAGTCTGCAGGCTGCGATCGAGCTGGAGAACCGCACGCAGATTCTGACCCGCACGACCGGGGAATTGAACAAGGCGGCGGCATTGCTCGCGCAGCGCAAGCGACCGACGTAGTTTGAGAGACGTAGGGCGGATTAGGCCCATCCGGCCGTAATCCGCCATCCTCGAAAAGTGCCGGCGGATTACGCCTCCGCCTAATCCGCCCTACGAAGCGGTCGCCGACACGGAGACTCTGATGTCCTACAAGTGCTTCAAGCTCGAGATCGCCGACGGCATTGCCTGCGGCGGAATGGCCCGAACCCGGAGCCTCGTCGCGGCGGAGTAGGCGCGATGAAGGGCAATAGCGAAATTATCAAGAAGCTCAACGCCATCCTGACCAACGAGCTCACCTCGATTAACCAG
>CALMQI010000131.1 GCA_937871935.1 uncultured Burkholderiales bacterium | reverse complement strand
TCGTCGGCGTCATCTTGAATCTCGCCGTCTGGTTTGCACTGCACGTGTTCTTTTCAAACCAGGTGACCACGCAAGCCTACGGTCCCCTGACCTTGACCGTACCCTCTCTCGCCGGCCTCGACTGGAAAATCGTGGCGCTCGCTCTTATCTCAGCAGCAGCCCTGCTGCGATTTCATGTGAACATCATCTGGGTTTTGGCGCTCACGAGCGTGCTGGCCGTCGCAGCCTGGCTGGCGGGGATTTGAGCATCCTCGCTCCTCGAGAATTGGCGACCACCCTTCAATCGCATCCTGCAAACAATAGGGGTCTTTCATGAGCTACGTCGACGGATACCTCATTCCCGTACCGGCCGCGAAAAAGGAGGCCTATCGCCAGGCCGCCACTAAAATGGCAAGCGTCTTCATCGAAAATGGCGCGCTGCGTGTCGTCGAGAACTGGGGCGATGACGTGCCGAGGGGCAAGCAGACTGATTTCTGGATGTCGGTCAAGACCACTGGCGATGAGGCCGTCGTCTTCTCTTGGATCGAATGGCCCTCCAAGGAAGCGCGTGATGCCGGCCGCGTCGAGCTTGACGCAGTGGGCGTGCCAGACATCGTCGCCGAGCCAGCCGAGCGACTCGGCGTACTGCGCCGGCGTCATGCCGAAGTGCTGGCGGCTGTAGGCCACGTCGTGGTCGTTCTCGGCCAGGTGCGTGTGCAGCCGCGCACCGAGCGAGCGCGCCAGCACGGCCGTCTCGCGCATCAGATCGCGGCTGACCGAGAACGGCGAACACGGCGCCGCCACCACGCGCAGCATCGCGTAGCGGCCGCGGTCGTCGTGCTGCTCGATCAGCGAGCGCGTGTCGGCCAGGATCGTGCGCTCGTCCTCGACCAGGCTGTCCGGCGGCAGGCCGCCGGCGCTCTCGCCGACGCTCATGCTGCCGCGCGCGGCATGAAAGCGCATGCCGATGGCGGTGGCCGCCTCGATGCTGTCGGTCAGGCGCACGCCGTTGGGGAACACGTAGAGATGGTCGCTGCTGGTGGTGCAGCCGGCCAGCAGCAGCTCGGCCATCGCCACCTGCGTCGACACGTGCACCATCTCGGGCGTCAGCCGCGCAAACAGCGGGTACAGCGTGCGCAGCCAGCCGAACAGCTCGGCGTCCTGCGCGGCAGGAATCGCCCGCGTCAGCGACTGGAACATGTGGTGGTGCGTGTTGACGAGGCCCGGCGTCACCACGTGGCCGCGCGCGTCGATCACCTCGTCGGCCTCGGTGCCGACCGTCGCGGCCGGGCCGATCGCCTCGATCGCGGCGCCGCGTACGCGGATGCTGGCGCGCACGAGCTCGCGCCGCTGGTCGTCCATCGTGACGACGCAATCGGCGTCGCGGATCAACAGGGTGAGGGCGTCGGCCATGGCCGATTGTGATTCGGCCGGCCCGGAAAAAGCAGCGGCGCCCGGTGCGCGGACAAGCGCAAGGCGGGCGCCGTGTCAGGGGTGGCTGCGGTTCAGCGCTTGCCGAGACCGGCGCTGAGCACGCCGCGCGCCATCGGGTCGCGACCGCTGCGATCGCGCCACTGCGAGTAAGGCGGCAGCGTACCCAGTCCGTTGTCGAGCGACTCGCCGGTCACGCGGTGGCGCATCGGCTGGCGGCCGGTCTTGTCGTCCCAGCTCGCATAGGGCGGCAGCGTGCCCAGTCCGCTGTCGATCTTCTCGCCGATCACCGGGTGAGCTTGCGCGACCTGTGCCTGCGCCATCGGCAGGGCCAGGGCCAGCGCCGCGGCGGCCGCCAGCATCGCAAAACGGTGGGTTGACTTCATGGTTCATTGCTCCTGCATGTGGGCAAGTCAGGTTGACCCGCCCATGCAGTGTCGGCAGCGCAGCCGCGAAAGGCGAGGAACTATGGGCGCCGGCATCCCGCCATGAGTCGGTGCCCAGTCCGTGCAGCGCATGTTCCGCGAAATGCCGCACGGCAGCTGTTCACGTCGCCCACCAACGCGGACCGAAGCGTTCGCGGGCGAAGTCGACGAAGGTCGACACCTTCGACGGCACCAGCGTCGGCGACGGATAGACCGCGTGGATCTCCTGCTCGGGCAGCGACCAGGCCGCGAGCAGCGGCGTCAGGTGCTTGTCGCGCACCGAGTCGTGCGCCACGTACCACGGTAGCGCCGCGATGCCGAGCCCGGCGCGTGCGGCGGCCAGCAGGGCCGACAGGTTGTTCGAGCGCAGCGGCCCCTTGACCGGCACCTGCAGCGCCTTGCGCTCACCGCCACCGCTGAAGTGCCAGCGATCGTCGCCCTGCACCGAGCTGTAGACCAGCGCGTCGTGCGTGGCCAGCTCGGCCGGCGTGGCCGGCGTGCCGCGCTGCTTCAGGTAGGCGGGCGAGGCCACCACCACCCAGGGGTTGACGCCGAGGTAGCGTGCGCCGAGTGACGAGTCGGCCAGCCGGCCCATGCGGATCGCCAGGTCGATGCCCTGCTCGACCAGGTTCACGTAGCGGTCGTCGAAGCTCAGGTCGAGCTGCAACTCGGGGTGCTGGCGCATGAACTGCAGCGCCAGCGGCGTCATCACCCGGCGGCCGAACGCCACCGAGGTGCTGATGCGCAGCGTGCCCTGCATGCGCTGCTGCATCAGCGCCGCCAGATTGTCGGCCTCCTCGAGCTGGCGCGTGATCAGCTTGCACTTGTCGTAGTACGCCGAGCCCACCTCGGTGGGCGTCACCCCGCGCGTGCTGCGGTGCAGGAGCCGCGCGCCGAGGCGTTGCTCCAGTGCCGCCACGTGCTTGGTGGCGGTGGGCTGCGCCAGGCCGAGATCGGCCGAGGCCTTGCTGAACGAGCCCGTCTCGACCACTCGGATGTACAGCAGCAGGCTGGTCACGCGATCCATGGTCGAACTGTAGGGCCCCGGCGTCGTGATCCCGGGTGGCGCGGCTGCCTGCGGGCAAGTCCGTTCAGGACGGATGGTCTTTGACAAGCATCAAGCCACCGGTGACGATGTCCCGGGGGGTGCGGAAGGACACGATGGCGCGACTGTGGATGTTGCTGGCCTGGATGCCATTGGCGATCACGCTGCCGCAGGTGTCGCGCACCCGACGCGGCTTCGTGCTTGGCCTGTGCACGCTGTCGGCCCTGCTGGCCACGGTGACGCTGGTCGGCTGGACGTTCGACCGCGTCGAGCTGGCGCGCTGGGTGGTCGAGTTGCCGACCATGAAGCCCAACACGGCGATCAGCGTGCTTGCGCTGTGTCTCGCGCTGGTGCCGCTGGGGCTGGCTCTGCCCGACCGCGCGGCGCGCGTGCTGGCTTGGGCACCGCTGGCGGCAGTGGGCCTGATGGGCGCGACGGTTTTCGAGCACATGACGCTCGTCGACCTCGGCATCGACCAGTGGCTGCTGGCCGACCGCAGCACGCCGGCCGCGGCGTTTCCCGGGCGCACCGCGGCGGCGGCGGCGCTGGCGCTCGGCATGCTCGGGCTGGCGCTGCTGCCGGGGCCGACGCTGCTGCGGCGCAGCCGGCTGGCAGCGTCGATGGTGGCCTTCGTGATCGGCTACGTGGCTTCGGTGGGTCTGCTGCTCGAGGTGCGCTGGAGCGTGGGCGTCGGTATCGCGTTCGCCGAGCTGTCGCTGCCCACCGCGGCCTGCATCGTGATGCTCGGAGCCAGCACGCTGAGCCTGCTGCAGTGGCAGGCCGCCGACCGGCGATCGCAGGACGCGCCGGTGAGCGCCGGTGCGCGCTTCCTGCGCGGCGCCCTGCCGGTGGCGATGGTGCTGCCGGCGGCCGTGATGTGGCTGCAGCACATCGCCAACCAGCGCGGCTGGTGGGACACCAGTGTCGGCATGGTGGCCGCGGTAGCGCTGCTGGCGCTGGTGCTGTGGGCGCTGGTGGTGGGGTGTGCGCGCTGGATCGACGGCCTCGAGGCCGAATTGCGCAAGAGCCAGACGCTGCTCGAGCAACGGGTCAGCGAACGCACGGCCGACCTGGTCGACTCCGCCGCCCGGCTGCGCGCCAGCCAGGCCCAATTGGCCGGCGTGGTGGAAAGTGCGTCGACCGCGATCATCGCGCTGGACGCCGACTTTCGCATCATCACGTTCAACCACGAGGCCGAGCGTGTGTTCGGCGTCAGCGCGCGCGAGATGCTCGGCCGGACACTGGATCGACTGTTGCCGCCTCGATCGCGGCCCGGTCACACGCAGGCGCTGCAGCGCTTCGCGCGCACCGGCGACACCGTGCGGCGCATGGGTGGCGAGGCGCAGCTGCACGGGCTGCGCGCCGACGGCACCGAGTTTCCCATTGCGGCCTCGATCTCGCGCGTCGCATTGCCGCAAGGTGCGCTCTTCACCGTGGTGCTGCGCGACCTGACCGAGGCGCTCGCCCTGCAGGCCGAGCGCACCGCGCGCGAGGCCGCCGAGATGGCCAACCGCAGCAAGTCGCAGTTGCTGTCGCACGTGAGCCATGAGCTGCGCACACCGCTCAATGCCGTGCTCGGCTTTGCGCAGCTGCTGCGGCAGGACATGGAGCGCCACCCCGGCGCCGGTGGGCGCATCGACTTCCTGGACCACATCGAATCGGCCAGCCGGCAGCTCGACCGCCTGATCGCCGACCTGCTCGACCTGAGCCGCGCCGAGGTCGGCGCCCTGGCGTTTCGCCTGCGCCCGGTGGACGCCGCAGGGTTACTGCGCGAGGCGATGGTGATGATCGAGCCGCAGGCGCAGCAGCAGTGCATCGAGCTGGTCGCCGCGGCGGCCGACGGCCCGACGATGGTGATGGCCGACGAGCGGCGACTGCTGCAGGTGATGACCAACCTGCTCAGCAACGCTGTCAAGTACACGGCACCCGGCGGCAGCACCCGCATCGCGCTGCGCGACGACGGGGTCCAGGTCGCGCTCGACGTCGTCGACTCCGGCGTGGGCATGTCGGACGACCAGCTCGCGCACCTGTTCGAGCCGTTCAATCGGCTGGGTCGCGAGAACGGCACGGTGCCGGGCAGCGGCATCGGGCTCGCGCTCAGCCGCCAGCTGGTGCTGGCGATGGACGGCCGCATCGAGGTGGCGAGCCGGCCGGGGCAGGGCAGCCGGTTCACCGTGCGGCTGTCGAGCGCTGCGTCGCACATGGCACCGCCGCTGCCGCCGCTGCTGGCGCCGGCGTCGGTCGATCCGGCGGCACCGGATTCCGCGGCGGAATAGCTGTTATCGCCGGGTGGCTCTTCTGCCGCCGGCGCGGCGCCCGCACCATGCAGGCCCGGACGACAGGAGCGTAACGATGGCCAAGATGAAGGCGGCGATGGCCGCGGTGCTGGTGATGGAAAAGGAAGGCGTGACGCAGGCCTTCGGCGTGCCCGGCGCGGCGATCAACCCGCTGTACGCGCAGCTGCGCGAACGCCAGTCGATCGCCCATGTGCTGGCACGACATGTGGAGGGTGCCTCGCACATGGCCGAGGGCTACACGCGGGCCAAGGCCGGCAACATCGGTGTGTGCATCGGCACCTCGGGGCCGGCGGGCACCGACATGATCACGGGCCTCTATTCGGCGCAGGCCGATTCGATCCCGATCCTGTGCATCACCGGCCAGGCGCCGCGCGCGCGCATGCACAAGGAGGACTTCCAGGCGGTCGACATCGCGAGCATCGCCAAGCCGGTGACCAAATGGGCCACCACCGTGCTCGAGCCGGCGCAGGTTCCGCGCGCCTTCCAGCAGGCTTTCCACCTGATGCGCTCGGGCCGCCCGGGCCCGGTGCTGCTCGACCTGCCATTTGACGTGCAGATGGCCGAGATCGAGTTCGACATTCACACCTACGAGCCGCTGGCCGTCTACAAACCCACGGCCAGCCGCAAGCAGATCGAGAAGGTGCTCGACATGCTCGACAGCGCCGCCAGGCCGCTGATCGTCGCCGGCGGCGGCATCATCAATGCCGATGCGTCCGATCTGCTGGTGCAGTTCGCCGAACTGACCGGCATCCCGGTGATCCCGACGTTGATGGGCTGGGGCACGATTCCCGACAACCACGAGTTGATGGCCGGCATGTGCGGCCTGCAGACCAGCCACCGCTACGGCAACGCCAACATGCTGGCCAGCGACTTCGTGCTCGGCATCGGCAACCGCTGGGCCAACCGCCACACCGGCTCGCCCGAGGTGTACTGCAAGGGCCGCAAGTTCATCCACATCGACATCGAGCCGACGCAGATCGGCCGCGTCTTCGCGCCCGACTATGGCATCGTGTCGGATGCCAAGGCTGCGCTGCAGCTGCTGGTCGACATCGCGCGCGAGCGCAAGGCGGCCAGGCGGCTGCCCGACCGCGGCGCCTGGGCCGCCGAATGCGGGGGCCGCAAGCGCTCGCTCGACTACCTGCGCAAGACCAACTTCGACGACGTGCCGATGAAGCCGCAGCGCGTCTACCAGTGCATGGTGCGTGCCTTCGGCGAGGACGTCTGCTATGTGTCGACGATCGGCCTGTCGCAGATCGCCGCGGCGCAGTTCCTGCACGTCTACAAGCCGCGCCACTGGATCAACTGCGGCCAGGCCGGGCCGCTGGGCTGGACGGTGCCGGCCGCGCTCGGCGTGCGCGCGGCCGACCCGACGCGGCGCATCGTGGCGCTGTCGGGCGACTACGACTTCCAGTTCATGCTCGAGGAGCTGGCGGTGGGTGCGCAGTTCAAGCTGCCGTACATCCACATCGTGGTGAACAACAGCTACCTGGGGTTGATCCGCCAGAGCCAGCGCGGCTTCGCCATGGACTACTGCGTGCAGCTCGGCTTCGACAACATCAACGTCGACGCGGCGGGCGACTCGCCGATCAAGGGCTACGGCGTCGACCACGTCAAGGTGGTCGAGGGCCTGGGCTGCAAGGCGATCCGCGTCACGCGGCAGGAGGAGATGCGCCCGGCGATCGACCAGGCCGAGGCCTGGATGGCGCAATACCAGGTGCCGGTGGTGATCGAGGTGATCCTCGAGCGGGTGACCAACATCGCGATGGGCACCGAGATCGACAACGTGGTTGAATTCGAGGAACTCGCCAGCGGCAAGGCCGATGTGCCTACCGCGGTCGCGATGCTGGATTGATGACAACCCCCGGCAGCGGGTTACCGCTGCCACCCCCCGCGGGGGTGCGGGGCCGCTTGGGAGCGGCCCGGCGCTGGCCCCGCGCTGCGTTAGGAGACGCCTGTGCCGAAGTTCGCTGCCAACCTGACGATGCTGTTCAACGAGGTGCCGTTCCTCGACCGCTTCGAGCGTGCCGCCAAGGCCGGCTTCACCGCGGTGGAGTTCCTGTTCCCGTACCCGTACCCGGCGCAGGAACTCAAGAGCCGGCTGCAGGCCAACGGCCTGCAGCTGGTGCTGCACAACCTGCCGCCCGGCAACTGGGACGGCGGCGAGCGTGGCATCGCCTGCCTGCCCGACCGGGTGGAGGAGTTCCGGCGCGGCGTGGCGCAGGGCATTGAATACGGTACGGCGCTCGGCGCGCCGCAGCTCAACTGCCTGGCCGGCAAGGTGCCGGCCGGCGCCGACGCCGCCGAGCTGCGCCGCACCTTCGTCGCCAACCTGCGCTACGCCGCCGGGGAGCTCAAGAAGGCGGGGCTCAAGCTGCTGATCGAGCCGATCAACTTCTACGACATCCCGGGCTTCTACCTCAACACCACCGCGCAGGCGCTCGCCATCCTCGACGAGGTGGGCAGCGACAACGCCTATGTGCAGTACGACATCTACCACGCGCAGCGCATGGAAGGCGAGCTGGCGGCCACGATGCAAAAGCACCTGCCGCGAATCGCACACATGCAGCTGGCCGACAACCCCGGGCGCAACGAGCCCGGCACCGGCGAGATCAACTACGCCTTCCTGTTCGCGCACCTGGACCGCATCGGCTACAGCGGCTGGATCGGCTGCGAGTACAAACCCGCAGGCGTCACCGAGGCGGGCCTCGGCTGGCGCCAGCGTCTCGCACAATGAGCGTCCCCGCACAAGGAACACGAGCATGACCACCTCACCACTGAAGGTCGGCTTCATCGGCCTGGGCATCATGGGCGCGCCGATGGCGCAACGCCTGCAGGCTGCCGGCCACCAACTCTTCGTCGCCACCCGCGGCAAGGTGCGGCCCGAGATCGCCGAGAGCGGTATGACGATCTGCACCAACGCGCGCGACGTCGCCGAGCGCGCCGACATCGTGATCACGATGGTGCCCGACACGCCGGACGTCGAGAAGGTGCTGTTCGGCAAGGACGGCGTGGCCGAGGGCCTGTCGAAATCAAAGCTCCTGATCGACATGAGCTCGATCTCGCCGATCGCCACCAAGGACTTCGCCGCGCGCATCAACGCGCTCGGCTGCGACTACCTCGACGCGCCGGTTTCCGGCGGCGAGGTCGGCGCCAAGGCCGGCACGTTGACCATCATGATCGGCGGGCCGGAGAGCGCGTTCGCCCGCGCGACGCCGCTGTTCGAGGCGATGGGCAAGAACATCACGCTGGTCGGCCCCAACGGCGCCGGCCAGACCACCAAGGTGGCGAATCAGATCATCGTGGCATTGAACATCGCCGCGGTGGGTGAGGCGCTGGTGTTCGCCAGCAAGGCGGGTGCCGACCCGGCCAAGGTGCGCCAGGCGCTGATGGGCGGCTTCGCGGCCAGCCGCATCCTCGAGGTGCACGGTGAACGCATGATCAAGCGCACCTTCAACCCGGGCTTTCGCATCGCGCTGCACCAGAAGGACCTCAATCTCGCGTTGCAAGGCGCCAAGGCGCTCGGCGTCGCGCTGCCCAACACTGCCAGCACCGCGCAGACCATGCAGGCCTGCGCCGCCCAGGGCTGGGATCAGCTCGACCATTCGGCGCTGGTGAAGGCGCTGGAGCTGATGGCGGCGCATCCGGTCGCGAAAGACTGACCGGCGCGTGGTCGCCGATCCGCGGGCCTTCCTGCGCGCGTTGTACGACGCGGCCGTCGCGCGCGCGCAGCCGCGCGAGGTGATCAAGCCGTTCCTGCCGGCGCCGCCCGATTCCCGAAGAGGCCGCACGCTGGTGCTCGGCGCCGGCAAGGCCGGCGGCGCGATGGCGCAGGCGGTCGACGCGCTGTGGCCGCCCGACGCGCCGCTGTCGGGACTGGTGGTCACCCGCTACGACCACGTGCCGCCGGCGTACAAGGCCCGGCCCGGCCGCATCGAGGTGGTCGAGGCCTCGCATCCGGTGCCCGATGCCGCCGGCCGCGACGCCGCGCGGCGCATCCTCGAATCGCCGCAGGGCCTGACGGCCGACGACCTGGTGCTGTGTCTCGTCTCGGGCGGCGCGTCGGCGCTGTTGAGCCTGCCGGCGCAGGGGCTGACGCTGCAGGACAAGCAGGCCGTCAACAAGGCGCTGCTGGCCAGCGGCGCGGCGATCGACGAGATGAACTGCGTGCGCAAGCACCTGTCGGCCATCAAGGGCGGCCGGTTGGCCGCGCGCTGCGCACCGGCGCGCGTGGTGACGCTGTTGATCAGCGACGTGCCCGGCGACGACCCGTCGGTGATCGGCAGCGGCCCGACCGTGCCCGACGCCACCACCTGCGCCGATGCGCTGCGCATCCTGGCGCGCTACGGCATTGCGTTGCCGGCGGCGGCCAAGGCGGGCCTCGACAGCGGCGCCTTCGAGACACCCAAGCCGGGCGATTCCCGCTTCGCCGGCCACGCGGTGCACCTGATCGCGACGCCGCAGCAGAGCCTGGAGGCGGCGGCAGCGCTGGCGCGCCGGCACGGCCTGGACGCACACATCCTCAGCGACGAGATCGAAGGCGAGAGCCGCGAGGTCGGCAAGGTGCACGCGGCGCTCGCGCGCGCGGTGGCGCGACGCGGTGCGCCGTTCGCCCGGCCCTGCGTGATCCTGTCGGGCGGCGAGACCACCGTCACCGTCAGGTTCAAGGGCGATCCGTCCGATCCATCGCGGCCCGCACCGGGCCGCGGCGGCCGCGCCGGCGAGTTCCTGCTCGGCTGCGCGATCGCGCTGCAGGGAGAAGCGGGTGTGCACGTGCTGGCCGCTGATACCGACGGCATCGACGGCATCGAGCACAACGCCGGCGCCATCGTCACGCCGGACACGCTGGCGCGCGCGGCGCAGGCTGGCCTGAAGGCCAGCGATTACCTCGACCGCAACGACGCTTTCACCTTCTTCGATCGCCTGGGCGACCTGGTGGTGCCGGGACCGACGTTCACCAACGTCAACGATTTTCGGGCGCTGTTGATCCGGTAGTGTTGCCAGCTGGGCGCCGCTGCTAGACATTCGGTCCACCGAGCGCGCAAGGCTGCGGGCGGGCATGCCCTGGCGACTCAACCGCCGGCGCCTTGGCCTGCGGGCCAAGGTCCCCTGCGATGCTCGCCCTTGGGTCGTGCGGCGTAACTCACTACGCTCACTTCGTTCGCTGCGTTCGACCAGACGCCGCAAGTCAGTTGTTGATGCGCGCTCACGCGCGCCGACCCAAGGGCTGCGCTTCTCGGCGCCGTCCATTCGCGCCAGGACATGCCCGCCCACAGCCTTGCCGGCACCACCGAGCGGGTTGATTCGACAACCCGCCTGAGCGCTGCATCGCGGCAGGCGGTACCCGGCCGGGGCGATTTGTGGGTCGGCGAGAAGCG
>CALMQI010000130.1 GCA_937871935.1 uncultured Burkholderiales bacterium | reverse complement strand
CACGTTGACGGTGAAGGTGTCGCCGCCGACCGGCGTGCGCAGCTCGAACCACGGCGCCAGCGCCTTGACGCGCGAGAAGGGCCGGTGCTCCGAGCGCGCCTGGTGTGCGCGACCCCATTGCCAGCGGCCGACGTCGTCGCCCTGTGCGCTGCGCAGCTCGTCGAGCGCCAGTGCGAACGCCCGATCCGCCAGCATGGCGCAGGTCTCGACCTGCGGCGTGCCCTTGTCGTCGCACCACCAGGCGTCGTTGCGCGCCAGCACGCCGTCGAGCGCGTCGCGCAGCGTGCGCGACACGATCATGCGCTCGTAGGCAGCGCCCAGCTCGTCGGCAAAGACCAGCTGCGTGAGGTGCCGCTGCCACGACCACAGGATCAGCGGCGCCGCGCGGTCGGCCGCCATCGTGCCGTCGAATCCCTCGAGGGCCTTCTTCGCCGCCGCGGCCAGCGCATGCTCGGCGTTGGCACGCTGCAGCCACGGCAGCACCGGCAGCGCCGCCAGCGACAGGATGTCGCCGTGCATCGCGCGCAGGTCGTCGATCGAGTGCTTCGGTCGCGACTCGAGCAGCTGCTCGATGCGTTGCTGGCGGAACGGCAACGCCCATTCGCTGGTCAGGAAGTGCGGATAGTCGGCGGCAACCACCCGCTGGTTGGCGGTGGCGATCCAGCCACGCGTCGGGTCGCGCTCCTGTGGCAGCGCGTCGGTGGCGAGCCAGCCGTTCCAGTCGTAGCGTGTGTCCCAGCCCGGCGCGGGCACCAGACCCTTGAGGTCATTGGCGGCCTTGCGCAGCGGCACCCGGCCGGGTGAGATCCAGCCGATACGGCCGTCGCGATCGGCGACCACCATGTTCTGCATCGGCGCGATCCAGCCCTTGGCCGATTCGATGAACTCGCCGACGTCCCTGGCCTGGTTCATCGCCAGGCCGACGCCGACCGCATCGACGTCGGCGTCGAGCGCAGTCCAGCGCATCGCGATCGCGAACGCCGGCTTGCCCTTGCCGGCCAGCAAGTCGTCCATCGTCCCGGCGTCGGTGATCAGCGGCCCGTGGCGCGACTCGCGCGCGGTGAACGCGACGTCAGGCTTGCCCTTGACTTTGATGATCTCGGGAATCACCTTCAACGGCTCCCAGCCCTCGGGCGTCTGCACCTGCGTCGGGTCGTCGGGGTGGAAACGCTCGAGGTAGAGGTCCTGCACATCGGGCCCGGTGTTGGTGAAGCCCCACGCGATCGACTCGTTCTGCCCCAGCACCACCAGCGGCAGGCCCGGCATCGAGGCGCCGGCGACCTTGAGGCCCGGCGCCTCCAGCCGCACGAAGTACCACAGCGCCGGCGCCGACAGCTTCAGGTGGGGGTCGTTGGCCAGCAGCGGCTTGCCCGTGGTGGTGCGGCTGCCCGCGAGCACCCAGTTGTTCGAGCCCGCGCCTTCGATGCCGGACAGCGGGGCCGCGGCCATCAGCCGATCGAGCGTGGCGTCGTCGAGCCCCGCCGTCGCGGTGGCCGCGCCGATCTTCAGCTCGCGCAACATCGCCGTGTAGTCGGCGGTCGGCAGCGGCTGCTCGCCCGGATAGGGCGGCAGCACCTCGTTGATGCGCGCGACCGGCAGCTTCAGCGCCAGACGCAACCGAGTCAGCTCGCTGCCCCAGTTGGCGCCAAGGTCCCAGGCCATCATGACGGCCCAGGCCAGGCTGTCGGCGGGTTCCCAGTCCTCGGGCTGCACACCGAGGATCAGCATCTCGGGCGGCCGCGCGCGCGTCTGCCGGATCGCTGCGTTGATGCCGGCTGCATAGGCCTGCAGCGCCTCGCGCGTGGTCGGCTGGGCGCGCGCCCATTGCGCCTGCGCGGCGCGGCGCACGCCGAGCGCGCGCAGGAACCGGTCGGACTCCAGCGCCCCCTCGCCGAACGCCTCGGCCAGCCGGCCGCTGCCGATGCGCTTGTGCGTCTCCAACTGCCACAGCCGGTCCTGCCCATGCACGAAACCGAGCGCGAACAGCAGATCGGCGCGATTCTCGGCCTTCAGCGTGGGGATGCCGTGTACGTCGCGCTCGATGCGCACCGGGCGACCAAGCCCGGGCAGCGTCAGCTCGCCGTCGACCGTCGGCAGCGCACGCATGCCGTACATGCCGGCCGCCAGGGCCAGCAGCGCCACCAGCCCCGCCAGCGTCCACAGTCCCTTGCGCAGCCAGGTCATGAATGTCTCCTTGCAGTCGTTCGTCGCGCCGCGACAGGCGGCGGTGCAGCACGCGTGGCCGCAGGACCGAATTGTGCGGTCAAGGCTGCCCTGTTCGACCCATCGCGCCACCCACCCCTCCAGACAATGGGCTGCAACGACTTCAGAGCCGCGCCCGATGCTTGCAAGCCCCCGCCAGTTCATGCCGAGTACCGCCAGCGGCGCGCCCTTCGCGCGTCATCCCGGCGCCGGGCTGCCGCAGGACCGACTGGCTCGCATGGCCGCGCGCCGCACCTTCGTCGACATGAAGCAGCGCTTCATGAAGGCGGTCGCGCACGTCGATGGTTCACGTGGCGACTGGCTGCGCTACCAGGTGCGCCACGCCAATGATCCGGTGGATCTGTGGCTGCTGCGCGGTGCGGTCTTCGCCGTACTGCCGCCGCGCGAGCCGGAGAGCCGGCGCATGCGACTCGACCTGCACCGCGCGCTCGACAACGCGTTCCCCGACAGCGGCGACATCGAGGAGATGCTGCCGCTGTAGGCAGACCCGAGCCCGTGCAGCGCACGGGTGGCGAATCACACTCGCTCAGTCGGCGCCCAGGAAGTCACCCTTGCCCAGCGGCACACCGTTGTGGCGCAGCAGCGCATACAACGTGGTGGCGTGGAAGAAGAAGTTCGCCAGAGCGTAGTGCTTCAGGTAGGCCTCGCCCTTGAAGCGGCGGGGCTCGCGATTGCGCGCCGGGATGACGATTTCGCGTTCCTCGCTGCCGTTCACGGCGGGGGGTTTCACCGTCTCCAGGAAGGCCAGTGTCTTGCGGATGCGCTGGCGCAGTTCGTCCAGCGTGCTCTCGTTGTCCTCGAACACCGGGATGTCCAGGCCGGCCAGGCGCGCCGCGCAGCCCTTGGCGGCGTCGCTGGCGATGCGCACCTGCGACGGCAGCGGCAGCATGTCGGGCGCCAGCCGGGCCGTCATGTAAATCGCAGCGTCGAACCCCTTCGCGCTGGCGTGGGCCTCGGCCTTGTCGAGCCAGCTCAGCATGCTGGTCAGGGTCTTGACAAAGATCGGTACGCTCGCCGAATACATCGAAATGCTCATGCAGGTCTCCTCTGGGGTCATGTCTCGTTGATGAAACCGGATGCTAGCGTGCGCGAAACGGACGTGCCGGAGCAGGCACAATTCGTCGAGTTCCCATGAACATCATCATCCTCGACGACTATCAGGACGCCGTGCGCAAGCTGCGCTGCGCGGCCAAGCTCGAACCCTACAACGCCAAGGTCCACACCAACACGGTCAAGGGCATCGGCCAGCTGTCGATACGCCTGCGCGACGCCGAGATACTGGTGCTGATCCGCGAGCGCACCCAGTTCCCGCGCCAGCTGCTCGAGAAGCTGCCCAAGCTCAAGCTGATCGCGCAGACCGGCCGCGTCGGGCCGCACATCGACATCGACACTTGCACGCGGCTGGGCATCGCGGTGGCCGAGGGCGTGGGCTCGCCGGTCGCACCGGCGGAGCTCACCTGGGCACTGGTGATGACGGCGATGCGCCGGCTGCCACAGTACATCGCCACGCTCAAGCACGGCGGCTGGCAGCAGTCGGGCCTGAAGTCGTTGTCGATGCCGCCCAATTTCGGCCTCGGTCTGGTGCTGAAGGGCCGCACCCTCGGCATCTGGGGCTACGGCAAGGTCGGCCAGCTGGTGGCCGGCTACGCGCGTGCCTTCGGCATGACGATTCAGGTCTGGGGCAGCGAGGCGTCGCGCGCGAAGGCGCTGGCCGACGGGCTGCAGGCGGCCGAAAGCCGTGAGGCCCTCTTCGCCAGCAGCGACGTGCTGACGCTGCACCTGCGTCTCACGCCCGAGACACGCGGCCTCGTCACGCCGGCCGACCTGGCCCGCATGAAGCCGACGGCACTGTTCGTCAACACCTCACGCGCCGAACTGCTCGAGGAAGGCGCGCTCGTCGCCGGCCTCAACCGCGGCCGCCCGGGCATGGCGGCGGTCGATGTGTTCGAGAGCGAGCCGATCCTGCAGGGCCACCCACTGCTGCGGCTGGAGAACGCGGTGTGCACGCCGCACATCGGCTATGTCGAGCTCGACAGCTACGAACTCTACTTCGGTGCCGCGTTCGACAACGTCGTCAACTTCATCCGCAACGAGCCGACCCACATCGTCAATCCCGACGCGCTCAAGGTGCTTCGTTGAGCGTGGGCGACCCGGCGGTGGCGCGTGCTCGCTGGGCGTTGATGGGCGGCAACTTCGCCATCGCCTGCGGCGTGATGGCCCCGGCCGGCGCGCTGAACGACATCGCGCGCGCGCTCGCCGTCAGCGTGGCGGTGGCCGGGCAGATCACCACCATCGGCGCCATCGTGCTCGCGATCGGCGCGCCGACGCTGGCGGCCTGGGTGTCGGGCAGCGATCGTCGGCGGCTGCTCACCGGCTGGCTCGTCTGGTTCGGCGTCGGTCATCTCCTGTGCGCGCTGGCGCCGGGTTACGCCGCGCTGGCCGCGCTGCGCACGCTGTCGATCCTCGGCGCGGCGGTGTACACGCCGCAGGCCGGCGCGGCGATCGGCGTGATGACGCGGCCCGAGGCGCGCAGCGGCGCGATCACCTTCGTCTTCCTCGGCTGGGCGCTGGCCTCCGTGCTGGGCCTGCCGCTCAATGCCTACGTGGCCGAGACCTTCGGCTGGCGCAGCAGCTTCACGCTGGTCGGCCTGTTGTCGTTGGGCGCAGCGGGCTGGGTGTGGTGGGCGCTGCCCGACGGCGTGCGGCCGGCTGCGATGTCGGCCGCGAGCTGGCGCGTCGTGCTCACCCATCCGGTATTGATGACGGTGGTGGGCGTCACCCTGCTCGCCGGTGCGGCGCAGTTCGTGCTGTTCTCGTACATGGCACCCTACTTCCGCCAGGTGCTGCAGCTGTCGCCCGGCGAGATGGCCATGCTGTTTCTCTGGTTCGGTGCCGTCGGTCTCGTCAGCAGCATGGTCGTCGCGCGCACCATCGACCGGCTCGGTCCGACGCAGATGGTCACGCTGATGCTGGCCTGCATGGCCTGCACCTACCTGCTGTGGCCGCTCGGCGTCGGCGGCCTGAGCATGGCGCTGGTGATGGTGCCGTGGGCGCTCGGCGGCTTCGGCTCGCAGTCGTCGCAGCACGCGCGGCTGTCGCTGTTGGCACCGGCCTTTGCGCCGGCCTCGATGGCGCTCAACTCGGCTGCCATCTACGTCGGGCAGGCCATCGGCGCCGGCACCGGCGGCGCGCTGCTCATGCTGAGCGGATACGACCTGCTCCACTGGGCCGCTCTGGCCTTCGTGGCGCTGGCGCTGGCAGCCAGCCTTTGGGCCGCACGGCGGCCGACCGCATTGCACGCGACATGACGCAAGACGTCTTGCTGGCGCCGCACTCGACCGGCGCGCTGTTCGGCGCTTTCACCCGGCTCGCGTTGCAGGGCTTCGGCGGCGTGCTTGCGGTGGCGCAGCGCGAGCTGGTCGAGCGGCTGCACTGGCTGAGCCAGGAGGAGTTCGTCGAGCTGTTGTCGATCTCGCAGGTGATGCCGGGGCCGAACATCATCAATCTCGCGCTGATCTTCGGCGATCGCCACTTCGGCTGGCGCGGTTCGCTGGCCGCGGTAGGCGGGCTGCTCGCCGTGCCGCTGGCCATCGTGCTGGCGCTGGCAGCCCTGTATGCGCACTTCTCCGGCGTGCCCCAGGTGGCCGGCGCGCTGCGCGGCATGGGCGCGGTGGCGGCCGGCCTGGTGTTGGCGACCGCCTGCAAGCTCGCCGGCACCCTGAAGCGCAATGCCATGGGCCTGGCGGTGTGCAGCGCGATCGTCGCCGCGACGGCCCTGGCCATCGGCTGGCTGCGCTGGCCGCTGGTGTGGGTGGTGCTCGGCCTGGGCGCGCTCGGCTACACCCTGGCCTGGCGCACGCTGGCCGCGCGGCAGGCGGACCCACGATGAGCAGCGAGTTCTTCGGCATGCACGGCCTGGGCTGGCTCGAGCTGCTGCAACTGACGGGCCACTTCGCGCTGCTGTCGCTGCTGGCGGTCGGCGGCGCGATCACGTCGGCCTCGGACATGCAGCGTTACCTGGTCGGCGAGCGCGGCTGGATCGATGCGCTGCAGTTCAATGCCTCGGTGGCCATCGCGCAGGCGGCGCCGGGGCCGAACATCCTGTTCGTCGCCCTGCTCGGCTGGAGCGTCGCCGGCCCGCTGGGGCTGCTGGCCACGATGGCCGGCATCATGGTGCCGTCGAGCGTGCTCACGCTCGTGGTCAGCCGCTACGGCCGCACGCGCCGGGACACATTGCCGGTGCGCGCCTTCAGCGTCGGCCTGGCGCCGCTGACCATCGGCTTGCTGCTGGCCACCGGCTGGGTGCTGGCACAGCCGTCACGCGGACACTGGGGCGCCGTGCTGCTGGTGCCGGTGACGATCGTCTTCATGCTGAGCACGACGCGCAGCCCGCTGTGGATGATCGCGCTCGGTGCCGTCGTCGGTGCGCTGGGGTACGCCTGATGGTCGCTGGTGTGCACGACCTGGCGTTGTTCGTCGCTGCGGGTCTGCTGCTCAACATCACGCCCGGCGTCGACATGGCGCTGATCGCGACCCGCAGCGCGGCCCAGGGCTTTCGCATCGGCGCGGCCGCTGCGCTCGGCGTCGGCGCCGGCTGCGGCGTGCACGTGGCGGCGGCGGCCCTCGGCCTGTCGGCGCTGATCGCCAGCTCGGCCACCGCATTCACGCTGCTGCGCTGGGCCGGAGCGGCGTATCTGGTGTGGCTCGGCATCGGGCTGTTGCGCAGCGCGCAGCCGGGCGCGCAGAACGATGCGGCGACGCCTGCGATGCCCGCGGCTTCGTGGGCACGCGTGTTCAGCCAGGGCTTCCTGACCAACGCGCTGAATCCGAAGGTGGCGCTTTTCTTCCTGGCCTTCCTGCCGCAGTTCATCGATCCGGCCACGCCGGACAAGCTGCCGGCTTTCGTCGTGCTCGGGCTGATCTTCGCGGTCAACGGCACTCTGGTGAACCTGGTTTTCGCGGCTGGGGTGGCGCAACTGCGCCGTCGTTGGCAGGGCGCGGCACATTGGGGCCGGTGGATCGCGCGCGGCGTAGGCGCACTGTTCGTCGCGCTGGGCCTCAAGCTGGCGCTGGTCGAAGACGGGCTGGGTTGATTCGACGATCGCATTGCGCAGGGCTGGTCACGCGAAGCGTCCCTGCAGGAACCAGCCGCCGCCATCGGCCGCGTGCAGCGGCAGCCGCGCACGGTAGACCCACACCAGCGCGCCGTCGGCGGCGCTGGCGATGAAATAGTCGCGCGCCGCAAGCACACCGTCCCACCAGCCGGACTCGATGCGCTCGGGGCCTGCCAGCAGTCGCAGCGGCGTGCCGTCCAGGCAAGGCCGCGACGCGTGCTCGGCCAACGGCAGTGGCTCGCCGAGCAGCCACAAAGGGCGCGTCAGCGTGGCAGCCTCGCGGCCCGCGGGCGAGGCTGCCGCCTGCTGCAGAGGCGGTGTCGCATGCACCGGCACCCAGGCCGACGAGCGCTCGGGCCGGTGGTCGGCCACGCGTACCAGCTGCTGTACGCCGTGCGGACCCAGCCGCGCCTGCAAGCGCTCGATCAAGCGCGTGAGGCCTTCGCGTTCGGCCCGATGGCTCGGGAACAGCTCGGCGTTGGGTGACGGCGCGTGCACCAGTACGTCGCAACGCAGACCAAGGTCGAGGGTGGGCGCGGGCAGCTGCCAGCGGGCCAGGCGCTCGGCCAGCAGCGACTGCAGGTGCGCCAGGTCGGCCGACGGCTCGGCCAGCGCGATGTCGAGCCGGCCGGGCTCGACGGCTCCACCACGTTGCCGCGCCTCGGCATGAGCCACCAGCGTGAAGTGCGCGACCCGGCCCTGGCGCGCACCGGCCCAGGCCAGCAACCGCGCCAGCAGCACGCGAGCGCCGGCGAGCAACTGCTCGGCGGTATCGGCGCGCGCGAACAGCTCGATGCGCTGCTCGAAGCGCGCCGGCGGCTCGATCGGCTCGCGCGGATCGGGTGCGTCGCCGCGTGCGCGATCCAGGTCGGCCAGCAGGGCAGGGCCGAAGCGGCGCGCCAGGCCGGAGCGCGGCAGATGATGCAGATCGGCCAGTCGCGTGAGGCCCATGCCCTGCAGCGCCTCCCAGTGCTCGTGTCCTGGACCGAGCAGCCACACAGGCGCCTCGTCGAGCAGACGGCGCAACGCGGCAGGGTTGCAGCTGTGTGCGCCACGCGCCAGATCGTCGCGCCAACGCGCGAGCAGCGCTGCACCGAACGCGGTGGGCGCGCTCGCCATCTGACAGTGGTGGCCGAGCGGCGTCAGAGCGGCCTGCAGGCGACGCAGCAACTTCGCGAAGCCGCCGAAGTAGCGCAGGCACGGCTGCACCTCGAGCAGCACCACCGGCACATCGGCGGTGACATCGATGCACACGCTCGGTGTGAAGGCCAGCGCCGCATGGGCCACCGCCTGCAGCGCCTGTGCGTCGCGCGCGGCATCGGCGGCGCCCAGCAACAGGTCGGCCGCCAACGCCAGTGCGGTGGCGCGCTTCATGCCGGACCGGATGCCGAGCGCCGCTGAGCGCGCGTTGGCCTGCGTGATGCGATGCGAGTCGAGCAGCGCCAGGGGTCGCGACAACGCGTCGGGTGCCAGTGTGGCGGCGAACGACTCCAGCGACAACGCAGGCAGGTGTACAGCGAGCCACAACATCGCAAGCCGCCGACATCGCCCTGACAGTCAGCGTGCGTCGAACGAGAACGGCACGCTCGGCACGCTCGGCAGCAAAGCCGCCACCGGCTGGCGCCCGGCACGAACACGCAGCCGTTCGGTGAGCACCGGCGCCAGCGCCAGCACCAGCGGCTGAGTCAACGGCGGACCGCGGCGCTTGAGCACACGCACCGCGAGACGGTCGATGCCGGCACAGCTGAGTGCCAACCTCAGCGGTGCGGCGCTCGGCTTCAGGCGCGCATCGATCTCGCGAAACAGGAACACCGGCCCGTCGTGCGACTGGGCCGCCAGCTGCAGGCGACGCAGCGCATCGGCGCGCAGGCGCAGCGGCAACCAGGCCAGTACCGCACCGACGTGGCCGCTCTTGATCGATTGCTCCAGCGCCCACAGCAGGTCGGCCGCAGGCAGCAGGCGACTCAGGCCCGGTGCGCCACGCGGCCCGTCTCGCCCGTAGATCACCAGCAGCTGCTCGGCGGCCACGCCCAGTTGAGACAGCGCCCATCCGCTCAGGCCTGCCGGCGGATCGAACAGCATCACGCTGCGTCCGCCCTCCACACCGATGCCGGCCACGCGCGCCAGAGCAGGTGCCAGCAGCCGCATCTCACCGAGGCCGGGATGCGGCAACAGCAATTCGGTGAGTACGCGGTGCGGCCAGCCACCCCCGGGCAGCTCGGCATCGAGTGCGTGAAAGCCGCTGGTACTGACAGCGCTGCGGCTGCTGCCAAGCTGATGGGCTCGCCACAGCGAAGGGTGCAGCGGCTCGGGCGCTGTGGGCGCGTCAGCGACAGTGACGACTGCGGGAGCAGCAGCCGAAGAAGCGACAGTGGCCCCCGGCTGAGAAGGCACGGGAGCCACGGCGCAAGCACGCCCGGCAGGCGTTCTGTCGATCAAGGAGGGTGAGAGGTTCACGATGATACTGTATATCCATACAGTCTCACTGACAACCCTTGCCCGTGCCTCGAGAGGAAATCGCTCTCAGCTTCTCCCTAATCGACAGGCCATTTCACCCGAGCGCGCGCTCCAGCGCCCGTGCGCACAAGCCCACCGCCGTATCGGCCTCGGCAATCACACGGCCCATCGTGATGAAGCCGTGGATCTGCCGCTCGAAGCACACGAATTGCGTGGCGACCCCGGCCTTCGACAACGCATCGGCATACTGCCGGCCCTCGTCGCGCAGCGGATCGAAGCCGGCTGTGATCACCAGTGCCGGCGGCAACCGCGACAGGTCCGGATGCAGCAGCGGCGACGCGCGCCAGTCCTCCCATTGCGCGCGTTCAGCGATGTAATGGCCGCGGTAGTAAGCCACCGAGTCGGCCGTCAGCACGTAGCCCTGGCCGTTGGTGGTGTGCGACGGCGCCACCGCACGCATGTCGGTGGCCGGGTAAATCAGCAACTGCAACTTCGCCTGCGGGCCGCCCCCATCACGCAGCGACAGCGCCACCACGGCAGCCAGGTTGCCGCCGGCGCTGTCGCCGCCGAGCGCCAGCCGCGCACCGTCGATGCCGAGCGCCGCGCCCTGCACGTGCACCCAGCGCGTGGCCGCCACGCAATCGTCCACCGCCGCCGGGAATCGGTGCTCAGGCCCCAGCCGGTAGTCCACCGCCACCACCACGCAGCCCGAGCGCTGGGCGAGTTCGCGGCACAACACGTCGTGGGTGTCGAGGTCGCCGATGGTCCAGCCGCCGCCGTGAAAGTACACGAGCGCGGGCGCCGGCTTGGCCGACGCCGCCGGCCGATACAGGCGCAGCGGGATCGCGCCGCCGTGCGGCCCCGGCGCGCTCAGATCGAGCACCTCGGCCAGCACCGGCGCATCAGGCTGCGTGAAGCTGCGACGATCGCGATAGAACTGCCGCGCCTGCACCGGCTGCAGCGTGTGCGTGGCCGGCACGCCGCGGGCGGCCATCAGGTCGATCAGGGCGCGGGCATCGGGGTCGAGCATGCGTGGGGCCTCCGGAGGTCGGTGCGCGGACTGCAGTGACGCAGTCTAGTGGTGGTCAGGCGGCAGGTGTGCCATCGATTAGTTGCTCTTGGCAACCTTCTGCATGACAATGGCATGCATGTCTGACGTCACACACGACCTCTACCCTTCGGTGGCTGCGCTGCGTGCCTTCAATCGCTTCTACACGCGCCGCATCGGCGTGCTCGACGAGCACCTCTTCGGCTCCGGCTTCACGCTGCCGCAGTCGCGCGTGTTGTGGGAGCTGGCGCATCACGACGGCATCACCGCCGCCGAGCTGGCGCGCTTGCTCGACCTCGACGCCGGCTACCTGAGCCGGCTGCTGGCCCAGCTGAAACAGCGCCGGCTGATCCGCGCCCAGCGCTCGCCGCTCGATGCGCGGCAGAGCCTGCTGACGCTCAGCGCCGCGGGCCGCCGCGCCTTCGCGCCGATCGACGCGCACTCGCAGGCGCAGACCGCTGCGCTGCTGGCCGCGCTCGACGCACCCGGCCGCCAACGGCTGCTGCAGGCCACCTCGGCCATCGAGGCGCTGCTCGGTGCTCCGCATGCGGGCCAGTCCGCGGTGCTGCTGCGCCCGCACCGGGCCGGCGACATCGGCTGGGTGATCTCGCGCCACGGGGCGATCTACGCGCAGGAGTACGGCTGGGACCTGTCCTTCGAAGGCCTGGTCGCACAGATCGCGGGGCAGTTCCTCGAACGCTTCGACGCGGCACGCGAGGCCTGCTGGATCGGCGAGCGCGACGGCCTCAACCTGGGCAGCGTGTTCCTGGTGCAGGCGCGCGACGAGGCCACGCACAAGCCCGAACGGGGTGTCGCGCAGTTGCGGCTGCTCATCGTCGAGCCATCGGCGCGCGGCCTGGGCGTCGGCGCACGGCTGGTCGCCGAGTGCGAGCGCTTCGCGCGCCAGGCCGGCTACAAGCGCATCCGGCTGTGGACGCAGTCATCGCTGATCGCCGCACGGGCGATCTACCGCAAGGCCGGTTACCGTCTCATCGCCACCGAGCCGCACCACAGCTTCGGTGTCGACCTGGTTGGCGAGAACTGGGAGCTGACGCTGTAGCGGCAGCCGCTGCAGTCGCCGGTCAGGCGAATTCCTGACGCACGCCCTGCGACGTGAGCCGGCGGATGATCCAGCCGAGCAATGCACAGGCGCCCAGGCTGACGACGACCGCGGACACCCGCGTCGCGACGGCGAAACCACCGAATACGCCCACCGCCTCGCGCGGCAGCACCGTGCGGCTGAGGGTCGCGTCGATCACGCTCTGCAGCAGCTCCTGCTGCAACCACAGGCCGACGAGGTTGCCGACGATCGCCAGAATCGACAGCACGATGAACACCCGCCGCGCCCATTCGAGCCGCAGCAGCAGCCCGACGGCGGCGGCCAGCGTGGCCACCGACAGCACCAGGCCGACACCGGCCACCCACGGCAGGTGGGCGACCAACAACCCGGTCAACAGCGGCAGCGAGCGTGCGTCGACCGACATCTGGAATCCCGGCAACAGCGACGCCAGTGCGGCGTTCTGCACCAGCGTGCTGACGCTCGCTGCCGCGCCGAGCACGATGAACACCCACGCCGTGACGCTGACGAACAGCGACCTGGATCCGACATTGAAAGTCTGCGTCATGCGTGCCCCGCTCCCCTCGACTGCTGCGGCAACCAGCGCCGTATGCGCTGATCGACACTCTGCAGTGCGCGTGTGACGAGAATTTTTCGCCGACGACAGTGTGGCGTCATTCCCTCAGGCAGGGGTTCTTGCACCGGCTATTCGCACAATGTGTGACGCAAGAGACGTTTTGCGCGTCAGCTGAAGCGCACCGCATAGATCGGCGGCAATCTTTGCGGCAATGCATGCCAGCGCGCACCGCCGTCGAAGGTGCTCCACAGTCCTCCGCCGGTACTGCCCATCAGCAGCGTGCGGCCGTCGCCTGCCACGGCAAGACCGTGGCGATAGACCAGGTCGTAGCAGTCGTGCGCCGGCAGCCCTTCGCGCTGGGTCTCGAAGGTCTCGCCGCCGTCGCGCGTGTGGTTGACCACCAGTGCGCCGTCCTTCGGCACGCGGCACTGGTCGGCCACCGCCGGCACGAACCAGGCGCTGCCGGGGTCGCTCGGATGCGCAGCCACCGCGAAGCCGAACGACGACACCGGCGCAGTGATCTCGCGCCAGTGCCGCGCATCGTCGACCGAGCGCCAGATCCCGTTGTGATGCTGGCACCACAGCACCTCGGGCCGCGCCGCGCAGCGCTCGACGCGATGCGGATCCTGGATGCGCGCATCGTCGGCGCGCTCGGGCGGCATGTAGGCGGCGCGCAGCCCGTCGCAGCGCAGGCTCCACGAGGCCGCGTCGTCGCTGCTGTGCCAGACGCCGCCGCAGCTCACCGCGAGCAGCAGCTCGTCGGGCCGGTCTGGGTGCGGACACAGCGAATGGATGCCGGGCACGTCGTAGCCGCCGCCGAACCACTCGGCGCGCTCAGTCCGGTCCCACAACGATCGCACCAGTTGCCACGACTGGCCGAAGTCGGCCGAGCGGAACAATCCCCCCGGCAACGTGCCGGCCCACACCGTGCCGCCGGCAGCCTCGAGCGACCAGATCTGTACCAGCTTCCACGCCGGCCCCGGGGCGTCGGCCGGCTGCTCGGGAAACACCGGCGTGCTGACCTCGCGCCAGCTGGCGCCGGCATCGTCGCTGGCATGCACCTTGGTGCCGAAGTGGCCCAGATTCAACGCCGCCAGCATGCGGCCCGCGTGCGGCCCGCGCGCCACCGGCGGCAGCACCATCGACACCGGCTCGCCGAGGAAACTGGTGCGCGCGATGCGCCAGCTGTGGGCCGAGCGCTGCAGTTCGAACAACCCCTTGCGGGTGGCGACCCAGGCTCTGTCGGTCATCGGCTCATCCTCCGGACAAGGCCTGCAGCACGTGAACGGTGCTGTCGGCGCGCAAGGGTTGGATCAACAGCCGGCGCTCGTCGCAGCGCTGGCCGTCGATGAAGATCACGACGTTGGCGCGCAGGTGCTGCTGGTCGTCGAGCACGTAGCCACGCAGGCGCGGGTTGGCCTCGAACGCGGCCTCCAGCGCCTGACGCAGCACGGTGGCCGGCGTCTGCACGTCGGGCGTATCGGTGAAGCGCCGCAGCTGCGGCGTGAACACGATGCGTGGCATGCGCGCCATGATGCCGAGCGTACCCGTGCGCCGCAATCGGGGCTGCCACAATGCCCCTGCGCAAACATCGCACGTTCGCACATTCGCCGCGCGCGGTTCCACCGGGCGCGGCCTGCCCGGGTTCCGTCACATGTTCACACGCCGCCGCCTGCTGACTGTCCTGCTCTACGTCGCGGCCGCCAGCGCTGCCGGCGTGCAATCGGCTGCGGCGGCCGAGCCGCTGCCGTTGCACACGACGCTCGGCGCTGAACGCGTCCGCCTGCCCGGCGGCGAACACATGGGCCTGGTCGGCGGCTCGGCGTTGTTCGGCATCGGCGCCGACTGGTGGCTGGGGCCAGCCATCTATGGCGCGGCCACGGGCTCGCGCGGCGGTCTCTTCGTCGGCGGCGTGCAGGTGCTGCGCCGCTGGTCGGTGGGCGATCGCTGGTGGCTCAACGCCAGCGCCTATGCCGGCGGCGGCGGCGGCGCATCGGTACCGGTGGGTGGCGGCCTGATGCTGCGGCCCGAGGTGGCGCTGCTGCGCGACCTGGGCCCGTACTCGGTGGGCGTGAGCGTGTCGCATGTACGCTTCCCGAGCGGAGACGTTCGCAGTTCGCAACTGGGCCTGCTGTGGGCTTGGGACGGCGAGTTCCGCCCGTTCGACGCCACGCGCCCCGCTGCCGGACGATCGGCCGGCGGCAAGCGCAGCGGTCTCGGCTTCGACCTCATCGCCGGCACGGTCACACGCTACCGCTTCACCGGCACGCCGAGGCGGCACATCGGACTGGTCGGTGCCCGCATCGAGCGCGCCGACGGTCCGTGGCGCTGGGGCATCGACGCCGCCGCCGCGGCGCGCGGCGACGCGGCCGGCTACATGGAGATCCTGGCCACGCTGGGGCACGACTGGTCACTCGGCGCCGACCCACGCTCGGCCCCGCGCGTGGGCGTGCGCACGGCCGTCGGCTTCGGCGGCGGCGGCGCGGTGCCCACCGATGGGGGCGCGCTCGGCAAGGTGGCGGCCGGCATCGCATGGCCCCTTGGCGGCGGCTTCACGGTCGGTGCCGAGGCGGGCTGGCTGCGGGCATTGGACTCACCGCTACGCGGACGGATCACCCAGCTGTGGCTGGCGATGGACCTCGAGCCGGCACGCGGTGCACCGTCCGGCGGATCGACGCGCACCGAATGGTCGGCCACGCTGCAGCACATCGCGCGGGCCGAGCGCGTCGACGGCACACGCAGCGATCTGCAGACCATGGGTCTCAAGCTGAATCGCTATGTCAGCCCCTCGCTGTACCTGAGCGCGCAGGCGCACAGCGCCTTCGCCGGTGGCGCCGGCGCCTATTCGGTCGGTCTGGTCGGCGCCGGGCTTGCCACCGCGCGCAGCACCGGCTCGTGGCAGTTCGGTGCCGAGGCGCTGATCGGTGCCGCAGGCGGCGGCGGCGTGGTCACCGGCGGCGGCGCGATCGTGCAGACGCTCGCCTGGGCCGGCTGGCGCACCGGCCCGGATGCGCAGTGGCGCCTCGGCCTGGGCGGCGTGCGCTCGACCAGCGGGGATCTGAGTTCGCCCATGGCCGAGCTGACCTGGTCGCACGCGTTCGCGCTGTAGCGGCGCCGCGCGTGGCCCGCCATCGCGGCGCCAGGCACCGTTAGCGCAGATCGCCGGCCAGGCTGGCCAGCGTGTCGGGCGCGATCGCCACGTGCGCCGGGTAGTTCGTGTGATCGCAACCGAGCTTCACGCCGGCGCCGGCGCGGATGGCACCGCGCTGCGCCGCGTTGAACTCGAAGCGCACGAAATGCACCGACGAGGTCTTGTCGGCGTTCTCGCGCTCGAGATCCTCGTCGGCGATCGCATAGACGCGCGGCAGACCCTCGACCTCGACGAACAGGCGGTCCTCCACGCCGATGAGCCGCGCGAGTTCGCGCTTGCGCTCGTGCGGATCGGGGTATTCGATCAGCATCGTGGCCTTCCAGTTGCTGCCGTCGGGCACCAAGGGGCCGTAGGCATCGATCTCGGCCTGGATGCCCTCTTCGTCGAAGATCTTCTCGATGTGAAGCATCTCCTGGATCTGCCGGCGGATGGTCTGCTCGTCCTCGAACTGCAGCGTCATGTGATCGCCCAGGTGCACGCTGCGCAGCCGCCGGTGGGTGATCGCCTCGGGCTTGCTGCTCTGTCGGATCTTCGAATAGGCCTCCAGCGTCAGCAGGTTGTCGGGGGTGATGGTCATGGGGAAAGTCTCCTACTGCGTCATATCCCGTACGCGCGACGCATCAGGCTCAGCGGATGCTGCACGTCCCTGGCCGGCGTGCCGGCCTGCTGCATGCCCTGGGCAATGTGGTGGCCCGCCATCGGACAGTCGCTGCTGATCACGTCGGGCTCGTCCTTGGCCATCGACTTGAAAACGGGCTTGCCGATCTTCAGCGCCACCGGGTGCGTCGGCGTCTTGACACCGTAGGTGCCGGCATGGCCCGAGCAGCGCTCGACCGTGTTGAGCGTCACCTCGACCGTGCTGCCGATCAGACGGAACATCTCCTCCGTCTTGCGGCCGATGTTCTGCACGCGGCCGTGGCACGGGATCTGATAACTCACCTTGCCGAGCGCGGCCTTGAAGTCGGTCTTCAGCAAGCCGTCCTTGTGGCGCGCGACCAGATACTCGAACGGGTCGTACATCGCCTCCTTCACCGCCAGGGTGTCGGCGCAGTCGGGGAACATCAGCGGCAGTTCCTGCTTGAACATCAGCGTGCAGCTCGGCACCGCGGAGACGATCGCGTAGCCCTCCTTCGCATACCGGGCCAGCACCGGCACGTTGGCCTGCTTGTGCCGGGCCACGGAATCCAGGTCACCGAGCTCGAGCTTGGGCATGCCGCAGCACTTTTCCTTCTCGACGATGACGTAGGGGATGTCGTTGTGCGCCAGCACGGCCAGCAGGTCGTGGCCGATGCCGGGCTCGTTGTAGTTGACGTAGCAGGTAGCGAAGATCGCCACCTTGCCGGGTGTGCGCTGGCCGTTGGTGACCACGGCGGCAGCGGACCTGGCAGCGCTCCAGCGAAAGCGCTTCATCGCCAGTTCGGGCATCCAGGCGTCGGGGTGCACGCCGAGCATCGAGTCCATCTGCCGGCGCGCGAACTTGGTCTTGTTGATCGCATTGACGGTCTGCACGACCACCGGAATGCCGGCGAACTGGCCATGCACGTCGGTCGAGGCGAGAAAGCGCTCACCGCCCTTCACCTCGCCCCTCCTGAACTTGATGGCCTTGGCGCGCAGCATCAGGTGCGGGAAGTCGACGCTCCATGCATGTGGCGGCGTGTACGGGCACTTCGTCATGTAGCACAGGTCGCACAGGTAGCACTGGTCGACGACCTTCCAGTAGTCAGGCTTCTGGACACCGTGCACTTCGCCGTCAGCCGTGGCATCGACCAGGTCGAACAGGTTCGGAAAGCTCTGGCACAAGCTGACGCAGCGGCGGCAGCCATGGCAGATGTCGAACACGCGTTCCATCTCCTTGAACGCCGACGTCTCGTCGTAGTAGTCGGCGCCCGTCCACGCGATGGGGTGTCGCGTCGGGGCCTCCAGATTGCCTTCACGCATGGGGGGCCTTGTCCTCACATCTTGCTGGTCGTGCAGAAACGAACAAGGGGTCGCGCCGGGACCCCTTGCTCCACTCTCGTTGCCGCGCGAGGCTCAGTCGACGAATGCGTCGAGGGCCTTCTGGTAGCGGTTGGCGTGCGAGCGCTCGGCCTTGGCCAGCGTCTCGAACCAGTCGGCGATCTCGTCGAAGCCTTCCTGGCGCGCCGTCTTGGCCATGCCCGGGTACATGTCGGTGTACTCGTGCGTCTCGCCGGCCACGGCAGCTTTCAGGTTCTGCCGGCTGTTGCCGATGGGTAGTCCCGTCGCCGGGTCGCCCGAGCCGTTCTCCAAGAACTCGAGGTGACCATGGGCGTGGCCCGTCTCGCCCTCGGCGGTGGAGCGGAACAGCGCCGCCACGTCGTTCTGCCCTTCCACGTCGGCCTTGTTGGCGAAATACAGGTAGCGACGATTGGCCTGAGATTCGCCTGCGAAAGCGTCCTTCAGGTTCTGCTCGGTCTTCGATCCTTTCAATGCCATCTCAACGCTCCTCGTGCAAAGGTGAAATCCACGTGTCGCACGCCGTTTCACGTGCGGCGACGCACCTACCCTAACAGGCGCATGCCTGTCAGGCCAATACAAAGACTCAATACGAGAAATTTACTGCCGCTATGCTGACCGCGCGACGGGGCGGGTCAATGCAGGTTGAGCAGCCGCAAGCCCAATTCATGCAACCGCCCGTCCGGCTCGGCCAGACTGTGCACCACGTCGAAGTGGTTGCGCCCGGGTACCGTTTCGCACACCGGCACCGAAGTCGGCCCCCATTGGTCGCGGATCAGCTGGTTCTGGCGCAGGAACTCGTCGCTCTCGTCGAGGCCGACCACCGTGTACAGAGTGCCGGCCTTGGGCCGCGGAAAGAACGCCGGGCTGAGTCGACGCACCGACGCCGGCGTGAGACGCAGGTCGCCTTGCAGGAACGGCGTCAGCCGGATCGGCTCGAGGTCGTACAAGCCGGAAATCGACATCGCGGCACCGACCAGGTTGGCCGGCAGGTCGTCGCCCACCTCGCGCCAGCGGCACGACAGCATCATCGCGGCCAGGTGCCCGCCGGCCGAGTGGCCAGCGACGGCCAACCGCGCCGGATCACCCTGGTGCTCGGCGGCGTGACGCCATACCCAGGCCATCGCGCGCGTCAGCTGCAGCGCGATCGTCTCCATCGTCACCGCCGGGCACAGCGCGTAGTTGACCACCACCACCGTCGCCCCGGCCTGCACGAAGGCCGGCGCCACGAACGAGAAGTCGCTCTTGTCCAGCGAGCGCCAATAGCCGCCGTGGATGAACACCAGCACCGGCGAGCCGGCCTTCTCGGCTGGAAAGACGTCGAGCCTCTCACCGGGCTGGTCGCCATAGGCGAGGTCGAGCCGGCCTGCCAGCCGTTCGCGGGCGAACGCGGACGTCTCGCTCCAGCGCCTGAGGATCTGCGCGTGATCAGGAACGCGCGCCCGGTTGTTGTACTGGGCGTCGAGCCAGGCGGCATCGTTCTGGACCATGGGGTTCTCCGGATGGAAAGTCGGGTGAGTGATCGGGTGCCTGCGGCGCTGCACGCCGCGGGCTGCGCTTTCTATCCCGGGCGCGACGGCTCGGGGAGGCGAACGATACTGCTAAAATTGTCGGCTCACCGTGGGGACGTAGCTCAGCTGGGAGAGCGTCGCGTTCGCAATGCGAAGGTCGGGAGTTCGATCCTCCTC
>CALMQI010000129.1 GCA_937871935.1 uncultured Burkholderiales bacterium | reverse complement strand
GCCGTGGGCGGCGCTGGCGGTATTCGCAAACCCCGGCCGACCGTTGATCAGAACCCGGACCTGCTGAACAAGCCGCCCGAGGCGCCCGAGGCGCCCGCCGCACCGCTCCAGCTGGGGTTCGACCCGGGCGCCAGTGGCGCAGGTGGTGTCGTCGACCCGACTCCGATCGCGGTGACCGCAGAGGGACAGGCCATCTTCGGCCCGGCCGAAGCCGACGCGCGCCAGAACTTCCAGCTGCTCCAGCGCAACGACGGCGGCCTGCAGCCGCCCGAAGCCGCCACCACCTGGGGGGATTACCCGCCAGAGATGATGCCCGACCAGCCGCCGGTGGTCGTCCCGCCGCAGCAGATGGACCCGAACTTCGTCGGGTTCGGGAACGAAGATCCGAACGCCCCGTCCGTGTCGAACCCGATGGAGCCCCAGCGCAACGACCTCGCGCGCGTGGCCCAACTCCGCAAGGACCAGGAAGACCAGGATGTCCTGCGCACCGACGTCGCCGCGCGCACCAAGGAACTGACCGACCAGCAAGCCCGCGCCGAAGGGTTCGGCATCAAGGGCTCCGCCGGCCTGAAGCTGTTCGCGGAGGTCGAGGCCGCCGTGAAGGAAGGCTCGTTCTCCCCCGAGGAGTTCAAGGGGGCCGTGGCTGAAATAGCAGCGCGCCGCCTGGGTGAAGTGCGCCGCAAGCTGAAGGACAACCGCGAGCTCGACGCTGCCGCGGCGAACATGGCCGCCCAGGCGGAACTGCTGAAGGCGATGGAGGCCCCGGCCGCGCCCGCCGTCCCTGTTGCGGAAGTACCCAAAATGGGTACGGTTGTACCCAAAACCGAACAGGTCGCCGCTGCCCCTGTTGTAGCCAAAGAAGCTCCAATTGCAGCCAAACCGGCTACACCCGCTCCGGTCGCCCCCGCTCCGGTCGCCCCCGCTCCGGTCGCCCCCGCTCCGGTCGCCCCCGCTGCCGACGCTGACCCCTACGCCAAGTACGAGGGGCGCGCCGCCACGGTTCCGACGGTCACCGGTGGTAAAGTGGCCAAGGTGAAGAACGTGGCCAAGATACTGCGCGAGAATGACGAGCGGGTCGCCCGGCTCCGCGAGTTCATCAAGTGCATGCGAGGAGCCTGATCGTGAACATCAATGCCGACCTGGAACCGAGCGTCGATTCCCTGGACGAGATTATGGGTGCGCCCGCGCGCAAGATGCCGCGCCTGCACGCCATCGCCAAGCAGGCCAACCCCTCGCCCGCTGAACTGGTGGCCCTGGCCGTGCAGCAGATGGGCGATGTGATCGCTCGCTCGCTCGCGGCGCACCAAACCGTGGTAGTATCGCAGCCGCAGGCTGCACAGCCGCCAGACGCTGAGAAAGCACCAAGCACGATGACCTTCATCCGTGATCAGAAAGGCAAGATCGAATCCGCCACGGTCGTCGGCCCCAGTGCGCAAACTGTTGTTTTCTTGTTCAACCGCGACCGCGACGGTTGCGTCGCATCCCTCACCATCACCCCTACATAGGAGTTCTTCATGTCCAAAGCCAACACCTGGGAAACTGGCCTCCTCGAACTGCTGTTCACAAACACAGCATTCACTCTGGTTGGCGACGCGTCGGGCCTCCCGGCAACCACCACGGCAGGGAGCCTGTACTTCTCTCTGCACACGGCCGACCCCGGCGAGGCGGGCGACCAGACGACCAGCGAGGTGACCTACACCAGCTACGCGCGCGTCGCGGTGGCGCGCTCGGCGGCCGGTTGGACCGTCACTGCGGATGCGGTTGCGGTTGATGCTGCCGTCACCTTCCCTGCGGGCACCGGCGGCTCTGGCACGGCCACTCATTGGGGTCTGGGCACGTCGTCCGCGGGCGCGGGCAAGCTGCTCTACAAGGGCACCATCACCCCGAACATCGTCACGGGCAACGGCATCACGCCCCAGCTCACCGCCGGTACCGTCGTAACCGAGGCTTGATCATGGACGGCGTTCTTCACCACACCAAGGGGATGCCCCACGTCCCAAGCGGTCTGATCGAGCGCTGGTACGGGGCTGAGGCCATCAAACGCGTCAGCGGAGCGATGGAAAAGTTTCCATTCCCCACGCCCCTACTGGACTGCCCGGGTACGGTGTACGTTATGCCGGGCGGCGATTTCGTCGGCCACATCAAGGCCGGCAGTGAAATGTCGGCGATCGATCGGGCCGTCGACACACTGCGCCGTATGCGCGCCGCAGCCCGCATCAACGGGGGACGGGTTCGGCACGGCCAGTTGAACGCCTTTGCCTCACTCGACGCAATCATCGCCGCCGTCACGGGCGGCAAGGCGCAGTACCGCAACTTCTCGAAGACTGGTGTCGCAGCGTCGGCGATCGGCGGTTCGATGGACTTGTGGACGCGGACAGGTCAGCCCGCTGCCGGTGCCGCCGCTGCCGCCGCTCCTGGTGGGACGGCGTACACCAACGCCACGCAGGGCAATATGGGGTTCACCAACCCCGCCAACGCGAACACGGCGCACTACTTGGCGTTTGAGGTGGCTGCCAGTGTCATCAACAACTCCTTGCTTGTGACGGACCGACTGTTCGGTGTGCAGAAAGCCATGGCGAGTACCGCCACCCAGGCGGTCACCGGGACGTTCGCGCGCTATCAGTCCGGCACGGCTACGGCGGCAGACTACATCGGCGGCAATTTCTGCTACCCAACGAACCCGACGACCGTACTTGCTGCGACGGCGCACAACCACACGGTTTGTCAGTACACCGACCAGGGCAGCAACGCTGCGCAGTCCTTCCCGAGCGCGACGGGCATCAGTGCCTGTCCGGTCGGGCAGATCGACCTAGCGGTAGGGCAAAGCTCCTGGTCCATGCCGTTCGCGGCCGGGGATGTCGGCGTGAAAGCGCTGACTCAGATTCAGACCAGCGCGTCGGTTGCCACCGGTACGCTGGAATTCATCGTGGCCCACCTGATCGGCATGATCGGATGCCCTGCGGCGAACCTGTTGTGCGTGGCGGATGCCCTGTACACGAGCCTGCAGCTCACGAGCATCTTCGACAACGCCTGCCTGAACTACCTGGAGATGCCCAAGCCGACCACCACCGCCACATCCTACAGTGGGATGCTTTCGATCGTAGCCGAGTAACCGGCCATGCGGGGGCCGGGTCGCTTCTTCCTGCGGCGCGGCAAGCTTGTCCGCAAACCGCGCAGCCTGCGGCTGACGCCGAAGACCGACGCGCTCAACACGCCTCCGTTTCTTCCGCGCAGTGCGGCTGCGGGTGGGCCTTCCGCAATCGACAGCGCCTCTGGCGTAGCTACCGCATCCACCCTAGCCGGCACGAGCACGGCCGTCTCAGCCGCCGGTGCAGCAGCAGGCGCGGCTACCGCTTCTGACCTCGTCGGACGCGAGCTCACGGTTGACGTTGTTCTTCTGGGCTCCGGAGGAAGCACCACCGACGGGACCAGCTTCGCCACCGCGAACATCGACGTCACGTCCCGCGTGCCCGAGCTGGTCACGCTCGTGAAGAGCCTGCCCGTGAAGCGCTTGGTGCTGGATGGCGAGGCCA
>CALMQI010000128.1 GCA_937871935.1 uncultured Burkholderiales bacterium | reverse complement strand
CCGAGCGACGAAGCACAACGTGCCGCGGTGAGGGTGGTGGGCCGTACCGGCGAGGTCGTCGCGGCAGGGTTCATCTCCCGACGGGAACTGATCGAGACGTTCACCACCCGATCGTTCGGGCCGACGTTCGCGGACGAGACCGGTCGGGCGATCGACGCGATGCTGATCGAGTTGGGCAGCCGCGAGGTCGACATCGCCGACTTGGTCGTGCGTGAGCAGCCGATCACCTCGACTGCATCAGCCGCGGCCGATGGTGTGCAGGTGCGGGTGTGGTCGGTGCTGATCGTCGCCGCGCCGGGTGCTGGCCCTGGGCGTCAGGTGTGGCGCACTGTCACGCTCGACATGGTGCAACACGACGGTGTGTGGCTGGTTGACGGGTGGGCGTCGTCACCCGGACCGACGCCGTCTCCGCCGGCGGAAGGGATCGTCGATTCGGCCGATCAGTCGATCCAGTGGCTGTACCACGAGCCATGGCAGAGCGGCGGCGACGGCGTCTTCGCGCTCAACATCGAAGAGCGCATGACGCTCTGCAACATGGCCATCGAGGCCGGCGCGCGTGCCGGCTTGGTGGCGGTGGACGACACGACGATCCAGTACGTCAAGGGTCGGTCGTTCACGCCGACCGGTGTCGAGTTCGAGCAGGCCGTCACCCACTGGCGCACGCTGCACAGCGATGCCGGAGCCCCGTTCGACAAGGTGGTCGAGCTCGACGCGGCGCAGATCTTGCCGCAGGTCACCTGGGGCACGAGCCCGGAGATGGTGCTCGGCATCGACGACCGCGTGCCCGACCCCGAGCGCGAGAAGGACGCCACCAAGCGCGACGCGATCGAGCGCGCGCTGGTCTACATGGGCCTCACGCCGAACAAGCCGCTGGCCGACATCCGCATCGACAAGGTGTTCATCGGCTCGTGCACCAACAGCCGCATCGAAGACCTGCGCGAAGCCGCCGCCGTGGTGCGCCGCATCGGCGGGCGCGTGGCGAGCAACGTGCGGCTGGCGATGGTGGTGCCGGGCTCGGGGCAGGTGAAGCTGCAGGCCGAGAAGGAAGGGCTGCACGAGGTGTTCAGGGCCGCCGGATTCGAGTGGCGCGAGCCCGGCTGCAGCATGTGCCTGGCGATGAACGCCGACCGTTTGGAGCCGGGCGAGCGCTGCGCGTCCACCAGCAACCGCAATTTCGAGGGCCGGCAAGGTGCCGGCGGCCGCACGCACCTGGTGAGCCCGGCGATGGCCGCGGCCGCGGCGTTGAACGGCCACTTCGTCGACGTTCGCAGAATCGCCTGACGGCGAGGTCGCGCCGCACCGCCTGAGAAAGAACCGCCATGCAAGCCTTCACCGTGCACAAGGGCCTGGTCGCGCCGATGGACCGCGCCAATGTCGACACCGACGCGATCATCCCGAAGCAATTTCTCAAGAGCATCCAGCGCTCCGGCTTCGGGCCCAACCTGTTCGACGCCTGGCGCTACCTCGACCCCGGCGAGCCGGGGCAAGACGCCACCAAGCGCAGGCCGAACCCCGATTTCGTGCTGAACCAGCCACGCTACAAGGGTGCGTCGGTGCTATTGGCGCGCGAGAACTTCGGCTGCGGTTCCAGCCGCGAGCACGCGCCCTGGGCGCTGGACCAATACGGCTTTCGCGCGCTGATCGCGCCGAGTTATGCCGACATCTTCTTCAACAACTGCTTCAAGAACGGCCTGCTGCCCATCGTGCTGCCCGCGGCGCAGGTGGCTCGCCTGTTCGACGAGGTGGCCGGCTTCGTCGGGTACCAGCTCACGGTCGATCTGCCGCGGCAGGTGATCGTCAAGCCCGACGGCAGTGAGCTGCCGTTCGACGTGCAGCCGTTCCGCAAGTACTGCCTCGTCAACGGTTTCGACGACATCGGCCTTACGCTGCGCCATGCCGACAAGATCCGCGCCTTCGAAGCCGAGCGGCTGGCGCGCATGCCATGGCTGGCTCACAAGCCGCTGTAGATCGCCCACGATGGCGGCCCGCCTGCCGGCCTGGTTCCAGCGCTCGGTGCTCGCGCGGCGCTGGGTCACGTTCATCGTGATGGGGCTGGCGTTCTTCGTCTTCGGCGCGAGTTCGGTGAACCTGTTCTTCCTGCTCAAGGCCAACACGCAGTTCCTGGCCGAGCACGGCTGGATGGCGGTGCTGGACGGCGGTTTGCGGCAACTGGTGGAGCTGCTGGCCACCGGCTACCTGAGCGTGGCCGCCTACGTGGTGTTCAAGGCATGCGAACATGCGCTCGTGCACCATCTGTGCGACGCCCCGAAGCCCCACTCCTGACCTGTCAAGACCATGAAGATCGCAGTTCTCCCCGGTGACGGCATCGGCACCGAAATCGTCGCGCAGGCCGTGCGCGTGATGCGTGCGCTGGAGCTGAAGTTCGAGCTCGAAGAAGCGCTGGTCGGCGGTGCCGCCTACGAGGCACACGGCCATCCGCTGCCCGAGGCCACGCTCAAGCTGGCCCAGGCCGCCGATGCGGTGCTGTTCGGTGCCGTGGGCGACTGGAAGTACGACAAGCTGGAGCGCCAATTCCGCCCCGAGCAGGCCATCCTCGGGCTGCGCAGGCACCTCGGGCTGTTCGCGAACTTCCGCCCGGCCATCTGCTACGAGCAGCTCACGCATGCGTCGAGCCTGAAGCCCGAGCTGGTGTCGGGCCTGGACATCCTGATCATCCGCGAGCTCACCGGCGACATCTACTTCGGGCAGCCGCGCGGCCGGCGCAAGGCGGTGGACGGGCACTTTCCCGGCGCCGACGAGGCCTTCGACACCATGCGCTACAGCCGGCCCGAGATCGAGCGCATCGCCCGCGTCGCCTTCGAGGCCGCGCGCAAGCGGCGCAACAAGGTGACCAGCGTCGACAAGGCCAATGTGCTGGAGACCTTCCAGTTCTGGAAGGACGTGGTCACCGACGTGCACAAGTACTACCCCGACGTGGCGCTCGACCACATGTATGTCGACAACGCGGCCATGCAGCTGGTGAAGGCGCCGAAGAGCTTCGACGTCATCGTCACCGGCAACATGTTCGGCGACATCCTGTCCGACGAGGCGGCCATGCTCACCGGCTCGATCGGCATGCTGCCGTCGGCGTCGCTCGACGCCGTGAACAAAGGCCTGTACGAGCCCAGCCACGGCAGCGCGCCCGACATCGCCGGTAAGGATCTTGCAAACCCGTTGGCTACAATCCTGTCCATGGCCATGATGCTGCGCTTCTCGCTCAACCAGCCGGAATCCGCCGACCGGGTGGAAGCCGCGGTTCGCCACGTGCTGCAGCAGGGCCTGCGCACCGCCGACATCTGGAGCGAGGGCACGCGCCGGGTCGGCACACGCGAGATGGGCGACGCCGTCGTCGCCGCGATCACCAAAACCACCACCAAGAGCTAGCTAGCTCCGGTTCGTGCTGCCCGCGTTTCCCGCACCGGCACACGAGCCGGGCGCAGAGGAAACCTCGAATCAAGAAAGGGCACATGACATGGCACTCGTAGGAATCGTCGGATGGCGCGGCATGGTCGGCTCCGTGCTGATGGACCGCATGCAGGCCGAGGGCGACTTCGCGCACTTCGAGCCGCTTTTCTTCTCCACCAGCAACGCCGGCGGCGCGGCGCCCGCGCAGGCCAAGAACGAACGCAAGCTGGTCGACGCCGGCGACCTCAAGGCGCTGTCGCGCTGCGACATCGTGGTCACGGCCCAGGGCGGCGACTACACCACCGAGATCTTCCCCAAGCTGCGCGCTGCCGGCTGGAAGGGCCACTGGATCGATGCCGCATCGTCGCTGCGCATGAAGGACGATGCAGTGATCATCCTCGACCCGGTGAACCTGCCGGTCATCAAGAATGCGCTCGCCAGGGGCGGCAAGAACTGGATCGGCGGCAACTGCACGGTCAGCTGCATGCTGATGGGCGTGGGGGCCCTCTTCAAGGCCGGGCTCGTCGAGTGGATGAGCACCATGACCTACCAGGCGGCTTCGGGCGGTGGTGCACAGCACATGCGCGAGTTGCTCACCCAGTTCGGCACGCTCAACGCCGAAGTGCGCGCGTTGCTCGACGACCCGAAGAGCGCCATCCTCGAGATCGACCGCAGGCTGCTCGCCCGTCAGCAGTCGCTCGATGCCGGCCAGACCGCCCACTTCGGCGTGCCGCTCGGCGGCTCGCTGATCCCCTGGATCGACAAGGACATGGGCAACGGAGTCTCGCGCGAGGAATGGAAGGGCATGGCCGAGACCAACAAGATCCTCGGCCGCGGCGAGGGCTTCGGCACACCGGCGGTACCGGTGGACGGGGTGTGTGTGCGGGTCGGCACGATGCGCTGCCACAGCCAGGCGCTGCACTTCAAGCTGAACCAGGACGTGCCGGTGGCCGACATCGAGGCGATGATCGCGGCGGACAATCCATGGGCGAAGGTGGTACCCAATCAGCGCGAGGCCTCGATGCGCGATCTCACGCCGGTCGCGGTGTCCGGCACCATGAACATTCCCGTCGGCCGCATCCGCAAACTTGCGATGGGACCGCAGCACGTGGCTGCATTCACCATCGGTGACCAGTTGCTCTGGGGAGCGGCCGAGCCGCTCCGTAGAATGCTCAGGCTCCTGCTCGAGGCGTGAATTCAACCGCTCGTACCAAGGCGTTGTCCACTGGCAACAGTTGGCAACTCGTCGCTCGACGCGGGAGATTTGACACAGACATCAGCCAATGCATGAGCTTGTCAGCCTATATGCTTGATGTTATTGTGGTTTCGTCGATTTGCCTGTGACCGTCGGTGATCCGGATCGGCCGCAAGACATGTGAAATGGCGGCGCGCCGTGGTCCGGTGCGCCGGTTGCATTTGGGAGATGCCTTGAAAAACCGCTCTGGAACCGCTGGGCGCGCCGCGCTGACCATCGTCGCGCTGGCTGCAATGTGTGTGGCGACGGGCAACGCCTGGGCCCTGGGCCTCGGCCGGCTCAATGTGCAATCGGCACTGGGCGAGACCCTGAAGGCAGAGATCGACATCACCAGCCTGTCGGCCGAGGAAGACGGCTCGCTCAAGGTTCGTGTCGCATCACCCGATGCCTATCGCGCCGCCGGCATCGACTACAACGCCGTGCTGCCGTCGACGCAGGCCACGCTGGCGCGCCGTGCCGATGGCCGGCCCTATCTGCGCATCACCAGCGACCGCGCGGTACAGGAGCCGTTCGTCGACGTGATTCTCGAACTCACCTGGTCCAGCGGCCGTCTGGTGCGCGAATACACGCTGCTGCTCGACCCGCCGC
>CALMQI010000127.1 GCA_937871935.1 uncultured Burkholderiales bacterium | reverse complement strand
GTCCATCGACTCGAAGCGGTCGACGATGCGGTGGACCAGCACGCCCAGCACCAGCACGGCTACGATCACGTCGAACGAGATGCCCAGCTCGACCACGAGCGGCATGCCCGTGGTGGCGCCCAGGGCCACCAGGAACACGGCGTTCTCGACGGTGAGCAGCGCCAGGATCTGGCTGACGGCCTTCCGCCGCGTGACCATCAGGAACAGGCCCATGAGCAGCATCGAGAGCGAGACCCCCATGACGTGGTGGGCCGCGCCCGCTGCGCCCTCGGCCAAGCCGGTGCTGACCCGGTAGCCGACGACCGTCAGACCCAAGCAGACGATCAGCGAGGAGGGCACGGTCAAGAGCGGCTCGATCTCGCGGTGGATGCCGATGCGGTCGATGACCCGCATCAGGAACCACGGGATCACGACGCCCTTGAGGCCGATCGTCAGCTCGGGAACGTACGTGTTTCCCGGCAATTTCTGCGTGTAACTCAGTTCGGCATTGAGCAGCGTGTAGCCGCTGGTGGGAGTTTCCGCGATCCCGATGCGGTCTTGCCTGAAGGCATGCAGCATCGCGACCTTGGCCAGCCAATTGGTATCGCGCCAGTACAGGCCGCCACCTGCACGGTGCGGCGCGATGCGCGGTACGTTCTCGTGGTTGTCGAACCGCGCATGCACGAAGTCGTACTGGCCTTCGATGCCCCATGTGCCACGGAAAACGCGTCCGATATCGAGCTGGCCGATCAATTCCGCACCGTGGAATGTCGCGTCGCGCTGTTCGAAGCGCAGTTCGGCGAGGTCGCCGCCCCCGCCGCCGGCGCTCTCGCAATCCACCAGGAACTCGCCGCAGGTCGTGCCGGTCAACCGCTTGAAGATGAAGCCGTTAAAACGCGTATGGTAGAGGCTGGCGTCGAAGCGGAAGCCGCCACGAGCACGCCGCAAGCCGATCTCGAACGTCCGCGCTTTCTCGACATCGACAAACGGATTGCCGATCTCGAAGGTTCCCGTCGCCTCATGCACGCCCTTCGACAGAAGTTCCGCTGCGTCGGGCGCGCGCTGCGTCAGCTGCGCCGTTGCTCGCAAGACCACGCCTTGGGGCAAGTCATGGAGCACGCCCGCGCTTGCCGACACCGGTCTGAATGTGCGATCGGTGGCGACGAGTGCAACCGGATTGGCAATGTCGAGGCCCGTGCCCTCCACGTTGTTGTGCTCGTAGCGGGTCGCACCTTGGACACGAAGCCGGCTATTCAGCTGTAGCTCCTCGAACAGGAATACGGCGGACGAGCGGGTGCGGGCGCGTTCGAGCAGGCTCTCGCCCTCGAAGCTCTTGCCTTCCAGGACGCGCCGTCCGAGTTGCACGGTGCCTGTCACCGTCGCCGGCGAGTCGAGCACCGCCACCTGGACGGTGGTCTGGACCGACCGCCTGACCGCCTGCGACAGCTACCGCGCCAAGGCCTACAAGGTCGAGCCGGTGCCGGGGCGGCCGGGCGAGTTTTTCGCCTGGGTGGCCTACGACATCATCCTGTTCGAGGAAGGCTCGATCGCCAACATCACCGCCAGCCTGATCGGCAACGTGTTCAGCTTCAAGCCGCTGAAGGCCGCGCGGCTGGAAGACATCCGCATGCCGGTGGCGCTGGTCAAGACCTTCAAGGGGCCGCCGACCGGCCTGGTGGTCGAACGCGAGCGGCTCGACAAGTTCGGCCGCCCGCTGCTGGGCGCGACCACCAAGCCCAAGCTGGGCCTGTCGGGCCGCAACTACGGCCGCGTGATCTACGAGGGCCTGAAGGGCGGGCTGGACTTCATGAAGGACGACGAGAACATCAACTCGCAGCCCTTCATGCACTGGCGCGATCGCTTCCTGTACGTGATGGACGCCGTCAACAAGGCCAGTGCCGCCACCGGCGAGGTCAAGGGCAGCTACCTCAACGTGACCGGCGCGACGATGGAAGACATCTACGAGCGTGCCGAGTTCGCCAAGGAACTCGGCTCGGTGGTGATCATGCTCGACCTGATCATCGGCTGGAGCGCGATCCAGAGCATGGCCAACTGGGCGCGCAAGAACGACATGATCGTGCACATGCACCGGGCCGGTCACGGCACCTACACGCGACAGAAGAACCACGGCGTGAGCTTCCGCGTGATGGCCAAGTGGCTGCGCCTGGCCGGGGTGGACCACCTGCACACCGGCACCGCGGTCGGCAAGCTCGAGGGCGATCCGATGACGGTGCAGGGCTACTACAACGTGTGCCGCGACAGCTATACCAAACAGGATCTGCCGCGCGGCCTGTTCTTCGACCAGGACTGGGCCGACATGCGCAAGGTGATGCCGGTCGCCTCGGGCGGCATCCACGCCGGTCAGATGCACCAGCTGATCGACCTGTTCGGCGACGACGTGATCCTGCAGTTCGGCGGCGGCACGATCGGGCACCCGGCGGGCATCCAGGCCGGCGCGGTGGCCAATCGGGTGGCGCTCGAGTGCATGGTCAAGGCGCGCAACGAAGGGCGCGACATCAAGACCGAGGGGCCGGCGATCCTGCAGCAGGCGGCGCAGTTCTGCACGCCGCTGAAGCAGGCGCTCGAGACCTGGAAGGATGTGTCGTTCAACTACGCGTCGACCGATACCAGCGACTACGCCGTGACCGCCAACGTCGCCTGACCCGGAGCACTCCACCATGATGACCAACCCTACCGGCCGCATCACGCAGGGCCAGTTCAGCTTCCTGCCCGACCTGACCGACGCCGAGATCACGCTGCAGATCGCGTACGGCCTGAACAAGGGATATGCCTGGAGCGTCGAGTACACCGACGACCCGCACCCGCGCAATACCTACTGGGAGATGTACGGCATGCCGTTGTTCGACCTGCAGGACGCCGCCGGCGTGATGCAGGAGCTGCAGGCCTGCCGCAAGACGTTCCCGAACCACTACATCCGCATGATGGCCTTCGACTCGACGCGCGGCGTCGAGTCGATCGTGATGAGCTTCATCGTCAACCGGCCGTCCGGCGAACCGGGCTTCGGACTCGTGCGCCAGGAGGTCGACGGCCGGCGCGTGCGCTACACGGTGCACAGCTACGCGACCGATCGTCCCGAAGCGCAACGCTATGAAGGCTGACATGACCTACCGCATCGCCCCGAGCATCCTGTCGGCCGACTTCGCGCGCCTGGGCGACGAAGTGCGCCGCGTCATCGCCGCCGGCGCCGACTGGATCCACTTCGACGTGATGGACAACCATTACGTGCCGAACCTGACCATCGGCCACTCGGTGGCGCAGTCGCTGAAGAAGCACACGCAGCGCGCCGACGGCAGCCATGCGCTGCTCGACGTGCACCTGATGGTGCAGCCGGTCGACGCACTGGCCGAGCGCTTTGCCGAAGCCGGCGCCGACCTGATCAGCTTTCACCCCGATGCGTCGACGCATGTCGATCGCACGCTGCAACTGATCCGCGCGACCGGCTGCAAGAGCGGCCTGGCCTTCAATCCGGCCGAGCCGCTGGACGTGCTGGAGTGGGTGATCGACAAGGTCGACCTGGTGCTGATCATGAGCGTCAACCCGGGCTTCGGCGGCCAGAGCTTCATCGAGTCGTCGTTGCGCAAGATCGAGCAGGCGCGCCGCGTCATCGACGCCAGCGGACGCGACATCCGGCTCGAGGTCGACGGCGGCATCAAGGTCGACAACATCCGCCGCGTGGCCGACGCCGGGGCCGACACCTTCGTCGCCGGCAGCGCGATCTTCGGCCAGCCCGACTACCGAGCGGTGATCGACGCGATGCGCGCCGAACTCGCGCAGCAGTCGCAGCTCGAGGCCGCGGCCTGATGGCCACGCCGCTGTACGCGATCCCCGGCCCCGCGGCGCGCGAGCCGGCGGCCGAGGCCGCCGCGGCGGTGACGCAGGCGAGCCACGCGAGCACGGTCGGCGACGTGCTGGCGCAAAGCCAGGTCGAGGCGGTGCTCGACGAGCTGGAGCGCGATCTGGTCGGCCTGGTGCCGGTCAAGCAGCGCATCCGCGACATCGCCGCGTTGCTGGTGATCGACAGGCTGCGCGCCGCACACGGGCTGACGGCGCAATCACCGTCGCTGCACATGAGCTTCACCGGCAACCCGGGCACCGGCAAGACCACCGTGGCGATGCGCATGGCGCAGATGCTGCATCGCCTGGGCTATGTGCGCAAAGGCCATCTGGTGGCGGTGACGCGCGACGACCTGGTCGGCCAGTACATCGGACACACCGCGCCGAAGACCAAGGAGGTGCTCAAGCGCGCGATGGGCGGCGTGCTGTTCATCGACGAGGCCTACTACCTGTACCGCCCCGAGAACGAGCGCGACTACGGCCAGGAGGCGATCGAGATCCTGCTGCAGGTGATGGAGAACCAGCGCGACGACCTGGTGGTGATCTTCGCCGGCTACAAGGACCGCATGGACACCTTCTTCCAGTCCAACCCCGGCTTGAGCTCGCGCATCGCGCACCACGTCGACTTCCCCGACTATGCGGGCGACGAGTTGCTGCAGATCGCCGACCGGATGCTCACTGGCATGAACTATCGCTTCGACGACGCCGCGCGCGCGGCGTTCGCCGAGTACCTGCAGCGCCGCATCGCGCAGCCGCACTTCGCCAACGCACGCAGCGTGCGCAACGCACTCGACCGCGCGCGCCTGCGCCAGGCCAGCCGCCTGTTCGCCGCGCGCGAGCGCGTGCTGTCGCGCGAGGACCTGACCACGCTGACCGAAGCCGACATCCGCGCCAGCCGCGTGTTTGCCGCACCGCATTGATCAGAAAGCAGGACCACCATGCCGCTGTCGAAACGCTGGACGCTGACGCGCTACCTGATCGAGGAGCGCCGCCGCTACCCGCAGGCCAGCGGCGACCTGAACGCGCTGATCCTCGACGTCTCGCTGGCCTGCAAGGCGATCGCTCGCATCGTGGCGTTCGGCGTGCTCGGCGACTCGCTGACGCACAGCCCGGCCGCACAGGCCGGCGCAGTCAATGTGCAGGGCGAGGTGCAGAAGCCGCTGGACGTGCTGAGCAACGAGATCTTCGTGCGCATGAACGAGTGGAACGGGCACCTCGCCGGCATGGCGTCGGAAGAGATGGACGATCCGTTGCAGATTCCTGCCAGCTACTCGCGCGGCAAGTACCTGCTCGCCTTCGATCCGCTCGACGGTTCGAGCAACATCGACGTCAACGTGTCGGTGGGCAGCATCTTCTCGGTGCTGCGCGCACCGCAGGAGGTGATCGACAGCGGGCGCGACGTGACCGAGGCCGACTTCCTGCAGCCCGGCGCCACCCAGGTGGCGGCCGGCTACGCGCTGTACGGGCCGACCACGATGCTGGTGCTGACGGTGGGCAACGGCGTGGCCGGCTTCACGCTGAACCCCAATCTGGGCGAGTTCGTGCTGACGCATCCGAACATCCAGGTGCCGGTGGACACCCACGAATTCGCGATCAACACGTCGAACAGCCGCTTCTGGGAGCCGCCGGTCAAGCGCTACGTCGACGAATGCCTGGCCGGCAAGACGGGCCCGCGCGGCCGTGACTTCAACATGCGCTGGATCGCCTCGATGGTGGCCGAGGCGCACCGCATCCTGATGCGCGGCGGCGTCTTCATGTACCCGCGCGACACCAAGGACCCGGCCAAACCGGGCCGGCTGCGCCTGCTGTACGAGGCCAACCCGATCGGCTTCGTCATGGAGCAGGCCGGCGGCCGCGCCAGCACCGGTCGCCAACCGATGCTGGGCGTCAAGCCGACGGCGCTGCACCAGCGCATCGGGCTCGTCTTCGGCTCGAAGCACGAGGTCGAGCGCATCGAGCGCTACCACCACGAGCCGGCTGCGCGCGACGCCGGCACGCCGCTGTTCGCGGCGCGCAGCCTGTTCAGAGACTGAGAGAGCGTCACATGTCAGAACGACACCCCATCATCGCCATCACCGGCTCGTCGGGCGCAGGCACCACCTCGGTGACGCGGACCTTCGAGTACATCTTCCAGCGCGAGAACGTCAAGGCCGCGATCGTCGAGGGCGACAGCTTTCATCGCTTCGACCGTCTGGAGATGAAGCGCCGCCAGGCCGAGGCCGAAAAGGCCGGCAACCTCAACTTCAGCCACTTCGGCGCCGAGACCAACCTGTTCGCCGAGCTGGAACAGCTGTTCCACAGCTACGGCGAATCGGGCACCGGCCAGCACCGCAAGTACCTGCACAACGCCGAAGAGGCCGCACCGTACAAGCAGGAGCCCGGCACCTTCACGCCCTGGGCGAAGCTGCCGACCGACACCGACCTGCTGTTCTACGAGGGCCTGCATGGCGCGGTGGTCAGCGACGACGTGAACATCGCCCGCCACCCCGACCTGCTGATCGGCGTGGTGCCGGTGATCAATCTGGAGTGGATCCAGAAGCTGTGGCGCGACAAGAAGCAGCGCGGCTACTCGACCGAGGCGGTCACCGACACCATCCTGCGGCGCATGCCCGACTACGTGAACTACATCTGCCCGCAGTTCACCCACACGCACGTGAACTTCCAGCGGGTGCCCTGCGTGGACACCAGCAACCCGTTCATCGCGCGCGACATCCCGTCGTCCGACGAGAGCATCTGCGTGATCCGTTTCGCCAACCCCAAGGGCATCGACTTCCCGTACCTGCTGAACATGATCCACAACTCGTGGATGTCGCGCGCCAACACCGTGGTGGTGCCCGGCGGCAAGATGGAGCTCGCGATGCAGCTGATCTTCACGCCCTTCATCTGGCGCATGATGGAGCGGCGCAAGCGCTCCTTCGGCGCACTTTGACGCGGAGCCGGGTATGAGCAGCGCCTCCTCCGACCGCGTGATCCGCCCCGACAACGGCCGGCGCGAGCCGATGGCCGATGCGCTGCGCGCGCTGGCCATCGACGCCGTGCAGCAGGCCAACTCCGGCCACCCCGGCGCGCCGATGGGCATGGCCGAGATGGCCGTCGCGCTGTGGGGCAGCCACCTGCGCCACAACCCGGCCAACCCGGCCTGGCCCGACCGCGACCGTTTCATCTTGTCGAACGGTCACGCGTCGATCCTGCAGTACTCGATGCTGTACCTCGCCGGCTACGGCCTCGAACTCGACGACATCAAGGGTTTTCGGCAGTGGGATTCACTGACGCCTGGCCACCCAGAGGCAGGGCACACGACCGGCATCGAGGTCACCACCGGCCCCCTCGGTCAAGGCTTCGCCAACGCTGTCGGCATGGCCATCGCCGAGCGCCGACTGCGCACACAGTTCGGCGACGACGTCATCGACCATCACACGTTCGTGATCGCCGGCGACGGCTGCTTCGAGGAGGGCGTCAGCCACGAGGCAGCATCACTCGCCGGACACCAGCGCCTCGGCAACTTGATATGTATCTACGACGACAACCACATCACCATCGACGGCGATACCTCGTTGGCGTACAGCGACGACGTCGGCAAACGATTCGAGGCGTACGGGTGGAACATCGTTCATCTCGGCGAGATGGCCGACGATTGCGACGCACTCGAAGCGGCGCTCATTGACGCCAAGGCCGTCGACGATCGACCATCGCTACTCATCCTGCGCAGCCACATTGCCGCACCCAGCCCGGACCTCACCGATCGTCACGAGGCACATGGCAACCCGTTCACTGCCGAGCAGGTCAGCCGAACGAAGTCGGTCATGGGAATTCCCGACGAGCCGTACTGGGCGCCGGTCGATCTCGTTGCGGCATATCGCGACCTGTGCTCAGAGCGCGGTAGCACTGCGTTCGACGCGTGGTCGAAGCGCAAGGCGGCATCCTCGCTCGACGAGACAGCGTGGGAAGCCTGCTGGCACGCCACCGGCATCGCCGGTTGGGAGTCCGCCCTGCCGACCTTCGAGCAGGGCGAGAAGATTGCAACACGAGTCGCAATCGAGAAGGCGTTCAACGCATCACTCGACGGTGTGCCCGGACTGCTGGCCGGTGCCGCCGATCTCACGGGCAACACCGGAACCAAGCTCACCGGCCAGGATGCTCAGTCGTTCCTTCATCCGGGCGGCCGACAGGTGTACTACGGCATTCGCGAGCATGCGATGGGCTCGGCCATGGTCGGTATGGCCATGCATGGCGGGGTCATTCCTGCTGGCGGAACGTTCTTCGTCTTCCTCGACTACATGCGTCCAGCCGTTCGCCTCGCCGCACTCAGCGGCGCGAAGGTCGTCTTCGTGTGGACTCACGACTCGGTCGGTGTGGGCGAGGACGGCCCGACTCACCAGCCGATCGAGCACATCGCCACGTTGCGAGCCATACCGGGTCTGCAGGTCATCCGTCCCGCCGACGCCAACGAGACCGTCGCGGCCTGGAGGGCCGCCGTTGCCCACGACGGCCCGACCGCTCTGGTGCTCAGCCGCCAGACGGTCACCGTGTGCACCGACGGCTCGGCAGTC
>CALMQI010000126.1 GCA_937871935.1 uncultured Burkholderiales bacterium | reverse complement strand
TCCTGCGCGGCGAATTTCTCGTAGAGCGGGCCGTAGGCCTTCTGCGCCTCGGCGTTCTCGTCCTCCAGCTGCTTGACCTGCGTCCAGCCGAGCGCGCCCTTGTAGCTGCCCAGGCCCGGGTAGAGCGCGAGGTAGGCGAAGCCGAAGACGATGGTCAGCCAGAACAGCCACATCCACCAGGCCGGCATCGGGTTGTTGTATTCCGTGATGTCCTCGTCCCAGACGTGGCCCGAGGTCTCGGTGCCGGAGGTCTTGTGCACGCTCTGCGCCCACAGCAGCACGCCGCAGGCGACGATCGAGACGAGGGTGATGACGCCGATGTAGAAGTCCCAGAACCCGGAAGTAAACTGGCTCATGCGTCGCCGTCCTCGAGGATGCTGCGCCCCTGCCGCTCGAGCTGCTCGCGGCTCGAGGGCCGATAGGCTCGGTAGACGATCCAGAGGAATCCAACGAAGGTCACCAGGGTGACGGTGATGCGCAGTGTGTTGACGTCCATGTTCAGTTCGCCTTGTTCTTGAGCGCCGTGCCGAGCACCTGCAGGTAGGACACCAGCGCGTCGAGCTCGGTCTTGCCCTTCACCGCGTCGGCCGACTTGGCGATGTCGTCGTCGCTGTAGGGCACACCGACCACGCGCAGCGCCTTCATGCGCGGAGCGATCGACGGCGGATCGATCGCGGCTTTCTCGAGCCACGGATAGGCCGGCATGTTCGACTCGGGCACCAGGTCGCGCGGGTTGCGCAGGTGCAGGCGATGCCAGTCGTCGCTGTAGCGGCCACCCACGCGATGCAGGTCCGGGCCGGTGCGCTTGCTGCCCCACTGGAAGGGATGGTCGTAGACGAATTCCCCGGCCACCGAGTAGGGACCATAGCGCAGGATCTCCGAGCGCAGCGGCCGCACCATCTGCGAGTGGCAGTTGTAGCAGCCCTCGCGGATGTAGACGTCGCGCCCGGCGAGTTGCAGCGCGTCGTAGGGCTTGAGCCCTTCGACCGGCTGGGTGGTGGACCGCTGGAAGTACAGCGGCACGATCTCCACGATGCCGCCGACCGCTGCGGTGAGCAGGATCAGCACGATCATCAGGAAGTTGTTGGTCTCGATTCGTTCGTGACCGGTTGCGACATGGTTCTGGGCCATGATGGTTTTCGACTCTCTGGTTAGGCGTGGGCGGGAACCAGCGGGATCGCCACCGGTTCAGCCTTGCCGTTGCGGACCGTCATCCAGGTGTTCCAGGCCATCACGATCATGCCGCTCAGATAGAGCAGCCCGCCGAGCAGACGGATCACGTAGAAGGGGAACGTCGCCTTGACGCTCTCGACGAAGGTGTAGACCAGCGTGCCGTCGGTGTTGACCGCGCGCCACATCAGGCCCTGCATCACGCCGGCGATCCACATCGCGGCGATGTACAGCACGATGCCGATGGTGGCGATCCAGAAGTGCAGGTCGATCGCCTTGACGCTGTACATCTGCTTGCGGCCGAACAGGCGCGGGATCAGGTGGTACATCGCGCCCATCGACACCAGGCCCACCCAGCCGAGCGCACCGGAGTGCACGTGGCCGACCGTCCAGTCGGTGTAGTGCGACAACGCGTTGACGGTCTTGATGGACATCATCGGCCCTTCGAAGGTCGACATGCCGTAGAACGACAGTGACACGATCAGGAACTTCAGGATCGGGTCGTCACGCAGCTTGTGCCAGGCACCGCTCAAGGTCATGATGCCGTTGATCATGCCGCCCCAGCTCGGCGCCAGCAGCACCAGGCTGAAGATCATGCCGATGCTTTGCGCCCAGTCGGGCAGCGCGGTGTAGTGCAGGTGGTGCGGGCCGGCCCACATGTAGGTGAACACCAGCGCCCAGAAGTGCACGATCGACAGGCGATACGAGTACACGGGCCGCCCGGCCTGCTTGGGGATGTAGTAGTACATCATCCCCAGGAAGCCCGCCGTCAGGAAGAAGCCCACCGCGTTGTGGCCATACCACCACTGCACCATCGCGTCCTGCACCCCCGCATACGCCGAGTAGCTCTTGAACGCGCTGAATGGAATCGCCACGCTGTTGACGATGTGCAGCAGCGCCACCGCGATGATGAAGGCGCCGAAGAACCAGTTGGCCACGTAGATGTGGCGCACCTTGCGCGTGCCGATGGTGCCGAAGAAGACGATCGCATAGGCCACCCAGACCACGGCGATCAGCAGGTCGATCGGCCACTCCAGCTCGGCGTATTCCTTGCCCTGGGTCAGGCCCAGCGGCAAGGTGATCGCTGCGGCCAGGATCACCACCTGCCAGCCGATGAACGTGAACATCGCGAGGCCGGGCAAGAACAGCTTGGTCTGGCACGTGCGCTGCACCACGTGATAACTGGTGGCAAACAACGCGCAACCGCCGAACGCGAAGATCACCGCGTTGGTATGCAACGGGCGCAGTCGGCCGTAGCTGAGGAACGAGATGCCGAAGTTGAGCTCCGGCCACGTCAGCTGCGCGGCGATGATGACGCCCACCAGCATGCCGACGATGCCCCACACCACGGTCATTAATGCGAATCCACGAACGACCGTGTCGCTGTAGACCGGCGCGTCACTTCGCGCAAGGCTTGTCATATGTGCCCTCCTTCGGGATTAACTTGGATTACGGATACCTGAAACATCCGCGGATTGTTTTCCCGGTGTCGAGAAGCCGGATTGATGGTCGTCAACCCCGTCGGGCTCTGACGCCAGAATGCGACGCCCCTCGACCTCGACGTCCTCGAACTGGCCGCTGTAGGTGGCCCAGGCGAAGATGCCCAGGATCAGCAGCACCAGCACGGCCGACAGCGGAATGAGCAGGTAAAGGATGTCCATCGTGTCAGCGCCGCGTCAGCGTGCGAGCCGCAGCGAGTTGGAGATCACCAGCAGCGAGCTGGCCGCCATGCCAAGGCCGGCCGCCCAGGGCGGCAGCCAGCCGGCGAGTGCGAGCGGCACGCATACCGCGTTGTAGAGCGCGGCCCACCACAGGTTCTGGCGCACGACGGCCATCGTGCGGCGTGCAAGCGTGCGCGCGAACACCAGCTCGCCGAGCTGGTCGCGCAGGATCACCGCATCGGCCTGCTGGCGGGCCAGCGCGGCGCCTTGCCCCATCGCCATCGAGACGTCGGCGCGGGCCAGCACCGGCGCGTCGTTGACGCCGTCACCGATCATCCACACCCGTTGCCCGGCGCGCTGCGCGTCGGCTACCACTTGCAGCTTGAGCACCGGCGTCGCGGGCGCAATCACCGCGTCGACGCCCAGCTGCGTGCCGATGGCGTTGGCGCGGGATTGTCGGTCGCCTGACAGCAAGGTGACGCGCAGCCCGCTGGCACGCAGCGCCGAGACAGCGGCCACGGCATCGTCACGCAGCTTCTCGTCGAAGTCGAAGCGCAGCGTGGCGCCCGACGACGTGCCGAACCACAGCGACGCGGTTGCCGACGTCTCGTCGGCCGGCGCGCCGACATGCCGTGACGAGCCGAGTCGCCACAGCGTGCCGTCCGGCGCGCGGGCTTCGAGACCCGCGCCGGCGACCTCGCGGACCTCGTGCCAGCGCCAATCAGCCGGCTCGCTGTCGCCGCGGGGCCGGGCCTGGCCGAGTGCGCGCGCCAGCGGATGCGCAGACCAGCGCGCCAGGCTCGCGGCCATGGCCTGCAGCCGGTCGACGTCACCCGGCTGCGTCGAGCTGCCATCGACGCGATGCACGGAGCGCAGCCCCAGCGTGTCTTCGGTGACGGTACCGGTCTTGTCGAGGTAGACCGCGTCCACGCAGGCCAACGCCTCGAGCGCATCGATGCGCCGCAACAACACACCGCGCCGGGCCAGGGCGCCGGCGGCGGCCAGCAGCGCCGACGGCACGGCGAGCGTCAGCGCACATGGGCAGGTGACGATCAGCACCGCCACCGCAACCCACACCGCGCGCGCGGGATCGAAGACGCTCCACAGTGCGGCGGCGCCGGCCGCCAGCAGCAGCACGGTCCACAGGAACGGCGCGGCCCACCGATCGGCCTCGCGGGCGAGCGCGGGGCGCTGCGTGGCGGCCTCGCGCATCAGCGCCATCACCGCATGCAGCGTGGTCGCGTCGCCGGCGCGCTCGACGCGCATCTTCACCGGTGCCATCACGTTGACGCTGCCGGCCACGACGCGCTCGCCGGGCGCCTTGTCCACCGGACGCGGCTCGCCGGTGAGCAAGGACTCGTCGGCCGCCGTCGCGCCTTCGATCAGCTCGCCGTCGGCCGGAAAGGCCTGCCCGAGCGGCACGAGCACACGATCGTCGCGCTGCAGCTGTGCCGCCGGCACCGGTCGCGCCACACCGTCGTCGTCGATGCGCAGCGCGCTGCGCGGCACCGATTCGAGCGCCGATTCGAGCTGCTCGGCCGCGCGATGGCGGGCGCGCAGTTCGAGGTAGCGCGCGCCGAGCAGGAAGCTGACGAACATGGTCAGCGAATCGAAGTAGACCTCGTGGCCGAACCAGCCGCTCGGGTGGAAAGTGGCCGCACTGCTGGCCACGAAAGTGACGAGGATGCCGAGCGCCACCGGTACGTCCATGCCGAGCCGGCGCTGACGCAGGCTGCGCCAGGCGCCGCTGAGGAACGGCATGGCCGACAGGCCCATGACCGGGAGCGACATGACCCAGCTGCCCCAGTTGAGCAGCTGGCGCAGGTCGGGCGCCAGTTCGTCGCCGCTGACCAGGTAGCTCGGTGTCGCCAGCATCATCACCTGCATGGCGCAGAACGCGGCGACGAACCAGCGCCACAACGCCGCCCGATGCTCGCGCCGGCGCAGGTCGCGCTCGCTGGCGGCCCCCTCGGGCACCGCGTCGTAGCCGGCGCTGCGCACCGCGTCGATCAGCTGGCCGATCGCCAGGCGGTCGGGTCGCCAGCGCACGGTTGCGCGTTCGGCAGCGCCGCTCACGTCGGCCTGCTCGACACCCGGCATGCGGCGCAAGGCCGCTTCGATGAGGCCGGCACAGGCGGCACAGTGCATGCCGGAGATGCGCAGGCCGGTTTCGGCCAGCCGGCTGCCGTCGGCCTGCGGCAGCCAGCGGGTCGGGCCCGATCGACCACCCGCGTCATCCGCGCCGCTCCCCGTGCCGCTGGACGCGGAGTTCATGGGTGGGTTGGCGCTGGAGGTCATGGGCGATGGCGATGCGGCGCGCCGTCGCGACCGGCTACCGCGCCCGATAATGTGGAGTCAATACCCGGACGGTCGCATGACGCAGATCAATTTGAGGGCTGGCCGAGCGCCGCAAGAACACAGCCTGCGCGGCACGGTTCGGCAAGGCCCGGGCCAGGGCCTGGCTTGGCTTGCCACATGGCTTGCCGGCGTGGCACTGATCCTGTGCACAGGCACGCTACCGGCCAGCGCGCAAGGCGACCGCCCGCAGAGCCTGCCGTTGACGACGCTGACGGTGGGTATGCACAAGATCCAGGCCCAGCTGGCCGTTACGCCGCAGCAACGGCAGACCGGGCTGATGTTCCGCCGCGAGATGCCGGCTCAGGAGGGCATGCTGTTCATCTTCGAACAGGCCTCGCCGCAGTGCTTCTGGATGCGCAATACGCTGATCGCGCTGTCGATCGCGTTCCTCGCGGAGGATGGTACTGTCGTCAACATCGAGGAGATGAAGCCGCAGAGCGACGATTCGCACTGCTCCGCGAAACCGGTGCGCTTTGCGCTCGAGATGAACCAGGGCTGGTTCGCCAAGCGGGGCGTCAAGCCGGGTATGCGCATCGGCGGCGCTCCATTCAGGCCGTGACCTGCCGCATCCGCCCATGAAGAAGGCCGGCTCGAGCCGGCCTTCACTGCGGGTGGATCGATGGACGTAGCGTCAGCCGAAATTGGCCTCCGCGAAGCCCCAGTTGGCCAGCGACGTCAGGAAGGTCTCGACGAACTTCGGACGCGCGTTGCGGTAGTCGATGTAGTACGCATGCTCCCAGACGTCGATCGTCAGCAGCGCCTTGTCGGCCGTGGTCAGCGGCGTGGCCGCGTTGCTGGTGTTGACGATGTCGAGGGTGCCGTCGGGCTTCTTGACCAGCCAGGTCCAGCCCGACCCGAAATTGCCCACCGCGCTCTTCGTGAAAGCCTCCTTGAAGGCAGCAAAGCTGCCCCATTTGGCGTTGACGGCCGCGAGCAGCGCGCCGCCCGGCTGACCGCCGCCGCCCGGCTTCATGCTGCTCCAGAAGAACGTATGGTTCCACACCTGCGCCGCGTTGTTGAAGATGGGACCCTGCGCAGTGCGCACCACCTCCTCGAGCGGCTTGCCGTCGTTGGGCGTGCCGGCCACCAGGTTGTTCAGGTTGGTCACGTAGGCCTGATGGTGTTTGCCGAAGTGGAATTCGAACGTTTCTTTCGAGATGTGCGGCGCCAGGGCGTCCTGGGCATAGGGCAACGGCGGCAGGGCAAATGGCATCGGAGCGACCTTTCTTGGGTATCGGACTGGCGCCCGCGACGCGGGCACGACATGAGAAACGCTGACGCGCAGATTGTAGGCAGCGCCGGCTCGCGACGCGCTGCCCTCATTCGGCCAAGGGTTGTCGGCGCACGCTGCGCACCTCGGCACTGGCCTCGCCGTCAGCCCACACCGCGCTGATCAGTTGCCCCGCCTGCAGCCCCGTGACGCTGGTGACGACCTGGCCCTGCGCATCATGGATCCAGGCGAAACCGCGCTGCAACGTGCGTCGGGGGTCCAGCGCCTGCAGCCGCTCCGTCAGCCGCGATACCTGAACATGCCGCATCTGCCAGGCGGCGTGCGCACCCGCTTGCAGTCGCCGCTGCTGGGTGGCCAGCAGCTGCGATTGCAGCCGCGCCGACTGCCGCAGCGCCTGCAGGGCACGTGCGTGCAGGTGGACGAGCCGCTGCTGCTGCTGTTGCATGCGCGCGG
>CALMQI010000125.1 GCA_937871935.1 uncultured Burkholderiales bacterium | reverse complement strand
TCGGCCGCGTTGGCCGCCACCTCGGCACCGGCCTCGCGCGCCAGCGCGAGCTGCGTGGGGGCGATGTCGAACACGTGTACCGGATACCCGAGCGAGAGTAGCCGCCGCGTCATCGGCAGGCCCATCAGGCCGATGCCGACGTAGCCGATACGAGGCCTGTGCGTCATGTCTGTGCTCCTTCGGTGATGCGGTACAGGCGCAGCGCGTTGTCGCGGAACAGTGCGCGCCGCTCGCCCGCGGAGAAGCTCCGCGTGATCTCGTCGAAGCCCGAGAAGATGGAGGTGAACGACCCGCACAGGCCGTCGACCGGGAAGTTGCTCGCGAACATGCAGCGCGCCGCGCCGAACAGCTCGATCGTCGTCAGCACGATCTCGCGGTTCGCGTCCACCGTCCAGGGCTGGCCGCGCTGGCCGAGGCCGGAGATCTTGACGCTCACATTGGGGCACGGTGCCAGCAGCGCCATCGCGCGCCGCCAGGCGGCCAGGCCTTCGGCGCTGCGGTCGGCCGGCAGGCCGGTGTGGTTGAGCACGATCGGCGTTGCCTCGAACTCACGCGCCAGTTGCGCCGCCTCGTGCAGGTGCCACCACGGTGTCTGCAGCTCGAAGTGCAGGTTCAGCGGTGCCAGCAGCGCATAACCGGCGCGCCAGGCGGCCAGTGCCATGCCACCGGGTGCACTGTCGGCCGGCGAGGCGTTGGCGCGCGGCTTGTGACGCACCCCGCGCACGAACGGGTGCACGGCATGACGCTCGAGCTGGGCGGCGGCAGCGTCGTCGTCGAGCCAGGCCTGCGCGATGGCCACGCTCGGCAGGCCGTGCTCGCGACGCAGCGTGTCCACGTAGCGCATTTCGCCGTCGGCGTCGGTTGGGTCCCATTCGGTCTCGATGTACACGCTGTGCGAGACCTCGAACGGCGCGGCATCGGCGCGGTAGTGCGGCGGCAGGTATGGCCGCCGCAATGCCGAGTAGTCGCCGTAGCGGAAGGCGATCGGCGGCTCGTCGCACAACCACGGGTGATGGTTGCGCGTCGGGTCCCAGAAGTGCTGATGCGCGTCGACGAGGGCGAAACCGCGGCTCATCGCGTACCGCCGGTCACTCGGCCTTGATGTTGGCCGACTTGACCAGCTTGCCGTAGCGCTCGAACTCGGCGCGGTTGAGATCGGTGAACTGCACGAGCGTCAGTGTGCTCGGCTCGCCGCCCAATCCGCGCAGGCGTTCCTGCACGTCGGGCAGCTTGAGCACGCGCTGCAGTTCTGCGTGCAGCCGGTCGACCACCGCTTTGGGCGTACCGCCGGTCGCATACAAGCCGTACCAGGTGGTGACGCTCACGCTCGGGTAGCCGGCCTCCTGCATCGTCGGCACCTCCGGCAGTTGCGACGAACGCGTCGCCGTGGTCACCGCCAGCGGGCGCAGCTTGCCGGCCTTGATCTGCCCCATCGCGGAGGAGGTGGTGTCGATCATGAACTGCAGCTGGCCGCCGATGAGGTCGATGTGCGCGGCACTGCTGCCCTTGTAGGGCACGTGCTTGGCTTCGGTGCCGGCCGCCTGGTTCAGCGCCTCGCCGGCGATGTGCTGCGTGCTGCCGACGCCCGACGAGCCGTAGTTGTAGGCGGCGGGCTTCGCCTTGATGGCGGCCACCAGCTCGGCCAGGTTGCGCGCGCCCTCGTTCGGCCCGACCAGCAGCACCTGCGGCACGGTGACCACCAGGCCCACCGGCTGCAGGTCCTTCAGCGGGTCGAAGGCGAGCTTGAGCATGTGCGGCGCGATGGCCTGGCCGGTGTTGGTGGCCAGCAGCAGCGTGTGGCCGTCGGGCGTCGATTTGGCAGCCTCGGCGGCGGCCAGCGTGTTGGCCGCACCGGGCTTGTTCTCGACGATGAAGCTCTGCTTGAACGACTCGCCGATTTTCTCGGCCAGCAAACGCGCCAGGATGTCGGTGCCGCCGCCCGCCGTGGCGCCGACCAGGATGCGCACCGGCTTGGCCGGATAGGTCTGCGCCTGCGCGGCCAGCGGGCCGAGTGCCAACAGGGCGGTGAGGGCCAGCGTGAGGCTGTGGCGGATGCGGGTCAGGGTCATGGTCGTGTCCGATGCGGGGAGTGACGGGCGGAGGCTCAGAAGCGGGCGCAAGCCATGCGGCAGGCGAGCTGGAAGGCCTGGATCATGGCGCCGGGGTTGGCCACGCCACGGCCGGCGATGTCGAACGCGGTGCCGTGCGCCGGCGTGGTGATCGCCACCGGCAAGCCGCCCTGCACGGTGACGCCGCGCCAGAAGCCCATCAGCTTCATCGCGATCTGGCCCTGGTCGTGGTACATCGTCACCACACCGTCGTACTGGCGCTGTTCGCCCTGCACCTTGAGGAAGATGGTGTCGGCGGCGAACGGCCCCTCGACCGGGATGCCGCGGACTCGCGCGGCAGCCACGGCGGGGCCGATCACGTCGAGCTCCTCGCGGCCGAACGAGCCGTTGTCGCCGTTGTGCGGGTTCAGGCCGCACACCGCCAGCCGCGGCCGCGTGATGCCGGCGCCGGCCATCGCCTGCGCGATCAGCTCGATGCCGCGCGTGACGCCGTCGATGGTGATCTGCTCGGCCACCTCGCGCAGCGCGATGTGCGAGGTGACGCGCGAGGTCCACAGGCCGTCGAGCACGTTGAACTCGCACACCGGCCCGTCGAAGCGCAACTGCTCGGCGAACCAGTGCAGCTCGTCGCTGGTGTGCATGCCCGCCAGGTGCAGCGAATGCTTGTTCAGCGGCGCGAACAGCATCGCGTCGACACGGCCGCGCTGCAGCGCGCTCAGCCCCATCGCCAGCGTGTCGAGGCTGTAGCGGCCTCCCGCGGCGGTGCTGACGCCGCGCGCGAAGGCGCCGCTCGTGTCGCCGCGGTAGTCCACCAGCAGCGGCGTGCCCTCGGGCGCGCGCGTGAAGTCGGCATCGGCTATGCCGGCCACCGGCTGCACCGTCGTGCGCCGGCCGGCCAGATCCATGCCGCGCTGCAGTTCGCCCTGGTCGGCGATCAGCAGCAGATCGGCCGCGGCGGGGGTGCCCGCATCGGCGAGCAAGCGGCCGACCAGTTCGGGGCCGATGCCGGCGGGGTCGCCGAGCAAGACGGCGAGGCGGGGTTTGCGCGGGTTCATGGCGGGGCTCTCTCGATACCGCAAGCTACCACGCGGGGCTCCGGCCTTTCGCCGGTATTGTTGCTAGGGTCTTTGGGCATGGCGGATCGTGCCCCGCAGGCGGCCCACGTCCGAGCCGGTCAACCGGTGGACCGCGCGGGTGAGGTCTTCTCGCGCCGAGCGTGCCAGGCCAGGATGGCCAGCACCGCCGGTGCCGCGACCGCCGTCACCTGCGGGTCGGCGAATACCAGCGCCAGCGACAGCAGGTTCAGCGCCACGAACGCGGCCCGGCCGATCTGCCGGCCGAACTGACCGGTGTAGGCCGCGCCGAGGCCCGCGATGGCGACCACCGTGGCGAACAGCGCGAGCAAGAAGCCGTTCCAGGTGAAGTCGATGAACAGCAGCGCCGGCGTGTAGACGAAGGCGAACGGCACCAGCGCCTTGCCCATGCTGAGGCGAAACGCCGTCATGCCGGTGCGCATCGGCTCGCTGCGGGCGATGCCGGCGGCGGCGAACGCGGCCAGCGCGACCGGCGGCGTCACGTCGGCCAGCACGCCGTAGTAGAAGACGAAGAAGTGCGTGGCCAGCTGCGGCACGCCCAGCTGCGCCAGCGCCGGCGCCACGATGCTGGCCAGGATGATGTAGGTCGGCGTGGTCGGCACGCCCGAGCCCATGATGATGCAGGCGATGGCCGTGAACAGCAGCCCGAACAGGATGGTCACGCCCTTCGCGTCGAACCAGCCGAACGGGTCGAGCGCCAGCACCGCCTGTGCGGTGATGCCCGACAGGTCGATCACGAAGGCCGAGAACTTGAAGCCCATGCCGGTGAGCGTGGTGATGCCGAGCACGAAGCCCACGCAGGCACAGGCCGCGCCGATGCCCAGTGCGCTCTTGGCGCCCATCTCGAAGCCGCGCACCAGCGCGCGCGGCGTGATGGCCAGGCCCGTCATGCCGCGGCCGCGGCGGCCGATGAGCCGGGGGATCCACGAGCACGCGATCGTGAGGGTGATGCCCCAGAACGCGGCCAGGAACGGCGTGTACTGCATCAGCAGCAGCGTGACCATCACCACCAGCGGGATGAACAGGTGCCACGAGCTGGCGAGCACCTTGCCAGCCGACGGAATCTCCTCGGGCGGCATGCCGGCGAGCCCGAGGCGCCGGGCCTCCAGATGCACCATGAGCAGGATCGCGAAGTAGTGCAGCGCCGCCGGCACGATCGCGACGACGATCAGCTGGTTGTACGGCACGCCCAGCGTCTCGGCCATGATGAACGCCGCCGCGCCCATGATCGGCGGCGTGACCTGTCCGCCACAGCTGGCGCTGGCCTCCACCGCGCCGGCGAATCGTGGCGAGAAGCCGACCTTCTTCATCAGCGGGATCGTCATCACGCCGGTGGTCACCGTGTTGGCGATCGCGCTGCCGCTGATCATGCCGAACAGTCCCGAGCTCACCACGCTCACCTTGGCCGGCCCGCCCGAGAAGCGGCCCGCCGCGATGGTGGCGAGGTTGACGAACAGCTGCCCCAGGCCGGTGAGCTGGGCCATCACGCCGAACAGCACGAAGTGGAAGACGAAGGTCGCCACCACGCCCACCGGAATGCCGTAGATGCCTTCGGTGCCCTTGTACAGATGCGCGACCACGCGGGGCACGCTGTAGCCGCGATGAGCCAGCCCGCCGGGCAGGTAGGGCCCGAAGATGCCGTAGACCACCACCGCCACCGCCAGCAGCGGCAGGAAGATGCCCATCGTGCGCCGTGTGGCTTCGAGCACCATCGCGATGGCGATCACGCCGAACATCAGGTCGATCGGCGTGTGCTGGCCCGGTCGTTCGATGAAGATGCCGTCGAAGAAGATCAGCAGGTACAGCGAGAAGCTGCTGGCCAGCGCCGCGAAGATCCAGTCGCGCCAGGGGATGTGCCGGTGGCTGCCGTCGTAGACCTTGAACGGCAACGCCAGCGCGGCAATCGCCAGCAGCACGCCGATGAAGACGATCTGCGCGGCCACGGGCACCGGCTCAGCCAGCGCCCGCAGCAGGTTCGCGCCGAGCAGCAGATAGAAGATGCCCAGTCCGGCCGAGACGATCCACTCCCACGGGCCGGCCAGTCGGCGCTGGCGCGGAAAGACCAGGAAGCACAGGCCGAGCACCACCGACAGGTGGATCGCGCGGTGCGCGATCTCGTTGTGCAGGCCGAAGCCGGCGGTGTAGTAGTGCCAGCCGGACAGACCGACCGCAATCACCGTCACGATGCCGGCGGCCACGCCGACCAGGCGGCGGAAGTTGGACTCCGGATCGAACTGCTCGATCAGCCGGTCGACTTCGTCCTGCGGCGGCGGCCGGGGCGGGGGCGCTCCGGCCGCAGGCAAGGCGGCACCGCTCATGACGCGGCCGCGCTCAGCACGCCAGCGCGCGCACGTCGATCGCGCCGGTGGCCAGCCCGGTGAGCGGCCAGGCGCGGCCATCGTCGAGCAGCAGACGCATCTGCGCCGCGGCCGGCGCGCGGATCAGCAGCGGTTGCACCGTGCGCTCGAGCGTGAGGCGCCAGACTTCGCCATCGCGCTCGAGCTGCTCGCCCGGGCCGGCGACATGCGGCAGGCCGTAGCCTTGCCCTTCGAAGCGCTCCTGGACGAGCCGCCACGCACCCCCGCGCCACGCGTAGCGGTCTTCGACCGGCGTGCCCAGCACGCTGTGCGTGAAGGCCACGCGCAGTTGCGGCGCGGCCAGCGGCACGCGCAGCAGTTCATTGCCGCTTCGGTGCTCCAGCAAGCTCAGTTCACAGGCGCTCAGGGGTTCCCCTGCGAGAAGACAGGCTGCGGCAACGAACGCTGAGCCACCCAGGTGGACACCGCGGATCCGGCTCCGCCGGTCCGCCGGTGTTGCCCCCCTGGGGGGGAGGCGGCCGCAGGCCGCTCGGGGGGGGATCACTTGATCGCGCCTTTCTCCTTGAGATATCGGGCGGCGCCGGGATGGAACGGCGCGCTGCCGACAGCGGTGGCAGTGGCGAGCTGGATGTTCTTGCCCTGCACATGCACCTGGCCCATGATGGCCGTGTTCTCGTACAGCGCCTTCGTCACCTCGTAGGCCACGGCCTCGGGCAGCGCGTCGTGCGTGACCCACACGGCCATCACGGCCAGGGTCGGTACCGCGCCGGCCTGGCCTTTGTAGGTGTTCGCCGGCAGCGGCACGCTGGCGTAGTAGGGCTGCTGCTTCTGCAGCTCGGCGATCTCGGGGCCGGCGAGCGGGATCACCTTCAGCGCGTGGCTCTGCGCGAAATCGGTCACCGCCGAGGTCGGCACGCCGGCGGTGATCAGCGTCGCGTGCAGGTTGCCGTCCTTGATCTTGTCGACAGCCTGCGTGAAGGAGCTCAGATCCTCCTTCACGTCGCTGCGGCTCATGCCGTGCACGCGCAGCAGGTCGGTCAGCAGCTGGTACTGGCCCGAGCCCGGCGCGCCCGAGCTGATGCTCTTGCCCTTGAGGTCGCGCACGCTGTTGATGCCGGTGTCGGCGCGCGTGATCAGCTGCACCGTCTCGGGGTACAGCGCACCGAGCGCGCGCAGGTTCTTCAGCGGCGCGCCCTGGAACTGGCCGGTGCCGTTGAAGGCGGCGTCGAGGATGTCGGCGGCCACGAAGGCCGACTCGATCTCCTTGTTGCCCAGCAGCTTGGCGTTGCCCACCGACGCACCGGCCGCTTCGGCGGTGGCGCTCACCTTCTGCCCGCTCACCGTGGCCTTGTTGGAGATCAGCTGCGCCAGCATGCCGCCCAGCGGGTAGTAGGTGCCGCCGGTGCCGCCGGTGGCGATGCCGAAGAACAGGCGCTGCTGCGCGAGCGCCAGGCCCGAGGCCATGGCCAGCGAGGCGGCCGCGACGACCGACAGCGCGGCGATGTTGCGACGAGAGATCATGAGGGAGGGCTCCTTTCCGAAGCGTCGTAGTGCGTGTTCGAAGTTGCAGAGCATGCCCCATGCCAGGCCGGCTCGCCCATTCAGACTTGCCCTCGAACCGGCTGGCGAGCCGGTTAAGCTGCCGCCATGCAGTCGGCGGACATCGTGGTCATCGGCGCGGGTGTCATGGGCTGCTCGGTCGCCTGGCACCTGGCGTCGCTGCTGCCGCCGGCGCAGGCGGCCCGCGTGCTGGTGCTCGAGCGCGAGCAGATCGGCAGCGGCACCAGCGCGCACAGCAGCGGCATCCTGCGCACGCACTATTCGGTGAGCGAGAACGTCGAGCTGGCCCAGCGCTCCTGGCCGGTGTTCGAGCGCTTCGCCGAGATGCTCGACGACGACGAGGCCAGCGCCGGGCTTGTGCGCTGCGGCTACCTGATCGCTGCGCCCGCCGGTGACAAGGCCGCCGCGTTGGCCGACGCGCTGGCCGCGCAGCGCAGGTATGGCATCGAGGTGCACACGCTGACGGCCTGCGAGGCGCAGCAGCGGCTGCCGATCGGGCGCTTCGACGATGCCGCGCTGATCGGCTACGAGCCGCGGGCCGGTTTTGCCGACGCTTATCTCACCGCCACCGGCTTCGCACGCGCGGCGCGGCGGCGCGGCGTGAAGTTCCTCGAAGGCGTGGCGGCGCGCGGTCTGCGCGTGCAGGCGGGTCGTGTGCTCGGCGTCGAGACCGATGCCGGCTTCGTCGCTGCCGGCATGGTGGTGAGCGTGCAGAACATCTGGTCCTGCGAACTGCAACGTTGGGCGGGCATCGCGGTGCCGCTGGTCGCCGAGCGCCACCGCGTGCTGGCGCTGGCCGGTCCCGCCCCCTACACGCCGCGCATGCCGGTGTTCAAGGACCTGGCCTCGCCGGGCATGCTGTACACGCGCAGCTACGGTGGCACGCAGATGCTGGTCAGCGAGGGCACGGCCGGCGAGCGGCTGGCGGCGCCCGACACCACGCAGGGTGACGTGTCGCTCGAGTTCGTCGGCGACGTCGGTGCCCAGGTGGCGGCGCGATTTCCGGGGTGGCAGGAGGCGGGGCTCGTTTCGTCGTGGACCGGTGTCTACGACGTGACGCCGGACTGGAACCCGGTGCTCGGCCCGGTGCCCGGCGTGCAAGGCCTGGTGGTGGGGTTCGGCTTCTCGGGCCACGGCTTCAAGTTGTCGCCGGCGGTCGGGCGGGTGCTCGCACAGGCCGCGCTCGGCCTGCCGACCGACGTGTCGCTGACGCCCTATGCGCTCACGCGCTTCGAGGCCGGTCGGCCGCTGGTCGGGCGCTACGGCGCGGGCGCGGTGTCGTAGCAGCGCACCGCGCGGCCCGGCCCTACAACCACCGGCGGCCGAGCGCAAGAGCGCGACACAAGCCGCCGCAATCGTTATGCCCGCTCACGACTGGCGTGGCGTCGGATGCAACGCCGCCGGCCAGGCACCGGCGCGCGGCGTGAAATCGATCCGCACATCGGCACTTACCAATCGATGCACGCGCCTGGTCGCGGTGGCCGATCGATGATCCGACGACACCGGATCGCCCACGCGCGCACGCCTTGCGCCGGCGACCGGCAGCGGGAGGCCGTCGACGTGAACGCGATCAAATGTGCCGTGCTCGGCATCATCGGGATGCTGGGTGTGCTGATGTCGACGATCGGCCCGCTGAAGGTGCCGTTCGCCGCCACGCTGTACAAGACCTACAAGCGCGAAGCGATCGTCGGACTCGTGGTGACGACGCTGGTGATGGTCACGCTCGTCACCGCGGTGGTGAAGCTGTTCGACCCCAACCAGTTCAAGGATCCCCTGGTGCGCTGGGTGCACCAGCGCACGCAGCGCGACCTGGTGCTCGACGGTGAGCTGACGCTGAGCTACTTCCCGAAGCTGGCGCTGCAGACGGGTCGTGTCTCGCTGAGCCAGCGGCGCAGCGCGCGCGAGTTCGCCGCGCTCGACGGCGCGCGGCTCACCTTCGCCTGGTGGCCGCTGCTGCGCCGCGAGCTGCGGGTCGATCGCATCGAGGTGCAAGGCCTGCGCACGCAACTCGTGCGTTTCAAGGACGGCAGCACCAACGTCGACGACCTGGCGCGTGATGTCGCCGCGCTGCTGCCGACGGCAGTGGAGATCGACGGCGTCAAGCTGACGAAGGCGACGCTGCAGTGGAACGACGAGATCACCTGGCAGCGCGGCAGCCTGCACGACCTGCAGCTCGAGCTCGGGCGCGTGGCCGACGGGCTGGCCGGCCCGCTGACCGCCAGCGCGCGTGTCGGCGCCACGCTGGCCGGCGTGGACGCACGCCTGCAGCTCGGCGGCCGCGTGTTGTACGACGCAGCGGCTGGTCGCGTCGAGCTCGCTCATGCCGACGGCCGGCTCGAGGGGCAGGCGTTCGGCGTCGACAACCTGACGCTCCATCTGCAAGGAGACGTCACCGGCCTGTGGCGCGAACGCACGATCAGCATCGCCAACCTGGCGGTGACGTCGTTGTCGAAGTCGGGCCTGAGCGTCTACAACACCCGTCTCGCGATGCCCGAGTTGAAGCTCGGCGAATACCGCGTGACTGGGCAGGCGCTCGCGGTCGAAGCCAGTGTCGACCACCCGGACCGCCGGACCACGTTGAGCGTGCAGGTACCGCGCCTGGAATGGGCCGATCAGGCGCTGCGCGACACCACCGCCAAGGCGCGCCTCACGCTGCGCACCGCGTCGGCGCAACTGCGCGCGCAGCTGGACAGCCCTTTGCGGCTGACGCTCGACGATGGTCCGCGCCTGGAGCTCGGCGCGGTCGAGCTGGCCGCCAGTGCCAGCCATCCCGCGCTCGCCGGCGAACTGGCCGCCAGCGCGAGTGGCCGCCTCGATCTGCGCTGGCGCGAGCAGCTCGCCAGCGCAGCGTGGAAGGGCCAGCTCGCCGGCCACGACTGGCAGGGTGAGGGGACCGTCAGCGACTTCCAGCGGCCGCGCTGGCAGTTCGACCTGCAGGCGACACGGCTCGATCTCGATGCGCTGCTGTCGGGCACCTGGCTCGCACAATGGGGTGACGACGCCGCGGCGTTCGACGTGACCTCGCTGCGCGACGTCAGCGCGAAGGGGCGGCTGCGGATCGGGCAGCTCCAGTTCGGCGGCGTGACGGCCACCGCGGCGCTCGCAGGTCTCGAGCTCGACAAGTCGGCGCTGGCGATCGAGCCGATCACCGCGCAACTGCACGGCGCGCCGCTGGAGGCTGGCGCGCGCATCGAGGCCGGGGCCACGCCGCGGCTGGCGGTCCGCGGCAGCGTGGTCGACCTGCCGGTGCGCCCGCTGCTCGAGGCAATGAAGGCGCCACCCTGGCTCGATGGGCGCGCCAGCGCGAGCTGGGATGTCGCCACCACCGGCGCCAGCATGAGTACGTTGCGCCAGGCCTTGATCGGCACCGCGCAACTCGCGGTGCAGGGCGGCTCGGTGGCCGGCGTCGATCTGCGCGCGGCGCTGCGCGAGGGGCGCCACGAGGTCGGCCAGCGTGTGGCGGTGCAGGCGCGCGAGTTCAACCACGACGCCAGCACGTCGTTCACCGCGCTGAAGGCGCGGCTCGAACTGCGCAATGGTCGCGCGCTCGGGCCCGTGATCGACCTGCAGGGTCCGGCCGTGCGCGCCAGCGGCGAGGGCGTGCTGCTGTTCGACAACGGCGCGCTCGACCTGCAACTGCTGGCCAGCGCAGGCCGCGAGGCGCCCGAACTGGCCGCGCTGGCCGGCATCAGCGTGCCGGTGCAGGTGCAGGGGCCGTGGCGGCAACCGCGTTTCGCGATCGATTTCGCCGCGGCCAGCGGCGGCAATCTGCCGCGCGCGCCGGAGACGGCGGCGGCCGCGTCACCAGCGCTCGGCGAGCCCGAACCGGCCGTGCCCGCCGTCGAACGGCAGGCCGCGGCGCTGGTGCGCTGACACCCGCGGCCGTTATGGCCGCAGCACCACACGGCCGACGATGCGGCCTTCGGCCAGGTCGCGCAGCGACTGGTTGACGCTCGCCAGCGGCCGCTGCTCCAGCGGAACGCGCGCCAGCGTCACGCGCTGCGCCAGCGCCACCAGCTCACGCAGGTCGTCGAGGCTGCCGACGTAGGAGCCCCGCAACTGCAGCGACCTCAGCGCAAACATCGGCAGCGGCAGCCTGAATTCGCCGCCGAACAGGCCCACGATCACCACCTGCCCGGCGCGGCGCACCAGGCTCAACGCAAGCGCCGAACTCGACTCGGAGCCGACGAAGTCGACCACACCGCCGATGTCGCCGCCGCACGCCTTCGTAATGGACTTCGCCGCATCCGGCGTGCCGGGATCGAAGGCCAGCGCGGCGCCGTGCTGCAACGCTGCCTCGCGCTTGGCCGGGTCGGGGTCGATCGCGACGATGCGTGCCGCGGTCATCGTCGAGTACAGCGCCACCGCGTTGAGCCCGACGCCGCCGCAGCCGATGAGGGCCACGTGGTCGGCCGCCGTCATCGCAGGCAGCTTGCGCACCGCGCTGAACGCGGTGATGCCGGCGCAGGCGAAGGTGGCGGCGCGCGCCGGTTCCAGCGTGCCGAGCGGCACCAGGTACTTGGCGTGCGGCACGCGCACCGCGTCGGCAAAGCCGCCGGGCAGCTGGATGCCGAGGTTGCGCGAGATGCGGGTGCACAGGTGGTCGTCGCCGCGCGAGCAGGCTGCGCACGCGCCGCAGCCGATCCACGGGTAGACGATCACGGTGTCGCCGACGGCGACCTGCTGCACGTCGGGGCCGGTGTCGACCACCTCGCCGCAGATCTCGTGGCCCAGCGTCAGCGGCAGCCGCGCGCCGGCGCGCTCCAGCGACGACAGCTTGCCGCCGCCCAGGTCGAAGCCGCCCGCCTGGATGTGCAGATCGGAGTGGCAGACG
>CALMQI010000124.1 GCA_937871935.1 uncultured Burkholderiales bacterium | reverse complement strand
GCGGGTGGCGGTGCTGGCGGTCGACCCCTCCAGCCCGTTCTCCGGCGGCGCCGTGCTCGGCGACCGGGTGCGCATGGCCGAACACGCCTGCGACGACAACGTGTTCATCCGCAGCATGGCCTCGCGCACGCATCTGGGCGGCCTGGCGCGCGCGGCCGGCGACGCGCTGGTGGTGCTCGAGGCGATGCCGTGGGACGTGGTGTTGATCGAGACCGTGGGCGTCGGCCAGAACGAGACCGAGATCGTGCGCCATGCGCCGGTGGTGGTGCTGGTGCAGACGCCGATGGGCGGCGACGACGTGCAAGCCGCCAAGGCCGGCATCACCGAGATCGGCGACCTGTTCGTCGTCAACAAAGCCGACCATCCGCAGGCCGACGCCACCGTGCGCCAGCTGCTCGACATGATCACGCTGTCGCAGCGGCTGCATCCCGAACGCGGCTGGCAGCCGCCGGTGCTGAAGACGCTGGCGCTGCAGGGCGACGGCGTCGTCGAGCTGGCGGCGCAGATCGAGCGCTGCTTCGCGCACTTCGCGGCGCACCGCGACGACGCCCAGCGGCGCTCGGGCGCACGCCTGCGCCACCGGGTGGGCGAGGTCTTGCGCGAGCTGCTCGACCGCCGGCTGCGCACCGGCAGCGAGCCCGGCATCGAGCCGATGCTGCCGGTCCTGCAGCGGCGCGAGAGTGATCCCTACGCCGTGGCGTCGCAGCTGCTCGAACGCATCGGCTGACACGCCGCCGGCAACCATGGCACGCCTGAAGTCCACCAGCTTCGACGACATCCGCGCGTCGATCCTCGATGCGGCGGCGCGTCTGTTCGCGAAGCAGGGCTTTCGCAACACCAACATCGTCGACATCGGGCAGGCGTGTGCCGCCTCGAAGTCGCGCATGTACCACTACTTCACCTCCAAGGAGGCGATGCTCGACGAGATGCTGGTACGGCATGTGGCCACGCTGGTCGAACAGACCACGCCGGTGGTGATCGGGCCGGCCGATCCACGCGAGCGGCTGCGCACCTTCCTCCTGCTGCACCTGCGCTACTACTACGAGGCGCGCGACCGCCACACCGTGCTGGTGGAGGATGCCGACCACCTGAGCACGCAAGCGCGCGCCGAGGTACGCCGCCTGGAGCAGAAGCTGGTCGGCCTGCTCGAGCGCCTGCTGCACGAGATCGACCCGTCGCGCTTCGGCGACAAGGCCGGTGCCGCGGCGCACGCGATGCTGATCTACGGCATGCTGAACTGGACCTACACCTGGTACCGGCCGAGCGGCCGCCTGAGCCTGGATGCGCTGGCCGACCAGGCCACGCAGCTGTGCCTGCACGGCATCGACAGCACGGCCGCGCGACCCGCCCGGCACTGAGTATCAAGTTGACGACGATGAGGAGGACCCGATGACGATCGCCCTGCACGAACCGCACACCGAGGACTTCCAGAGTCTGGACCAACTGCATGCGGCGCAGGATCGCAAGCTGCAGGCGCTGGGCCGGCGCCTGGCCGAATCACCCGCCTGGTGCGAACACCTGGCCAAGGCCGGGTTGAAACCCACCGACCTGCGCGACCGCGCGTCGCTGGCCGCGATGCCCACGCTGGAGAAAGCCGACCTGCGCGCGCGTTATCCGTTCCCGCTGCTCACGGTGCCGGTCGAGCAGGTGGCGCGCTTCTGCGCCACCTCGGGCACCACCGGGCTGCCGGTGATGTTCGGCTTCACGCGCCACGACTGGGAGGTGACGCTGGTGAACCAGCTCGCCCGCATCTACCGCACCGTGGGCGTGCGCCCCGACGACCGCGTCTACCAGGGCTACGGCTACGGCCTGTGGCTCGGTGGCCCGTCGATGGACGTGGCGCTCGCCGCCTACGGCGCGGTGAACTTCCCCGTCGGCCCCGGACGTGCCGAGCTGATGGTGCAGTGGCTCGCCGACCACGGCTATACGGTGACGACGATGTCGCCGCTGTGGCTGATGACGCTGCTCACTGCAGCCAGGAAGGCCGGCTTCGAACCGGCCAGGCAGTGGAAGCTGCGCGTGGGCCTGTTCGGCGGGCAGTCGGTGTCGGCCACCTTCCGTGGCGAGATCGAGGCGCAGATGCCGCCCGGCTTCATGGCGCACAACATCTACGGCACCACCGAGGCCGGCGGGCCCATCCTCTCGATCTCGTGCCCGCACTCGCATGCGCATGACCAGATGCACCTGATCAGCGAAGACAGCGTGCTCACCGAGATCGTCGACCCGAAGACGCTGCAACCGGTCGGTCCCGGCGAGGTCGGCGAAATCGTGATCACTACCCTGGACAAGCAGGCCTCGCCGGTGCTGCGCTGGCGCACGCACGATCTGGTGCGCCGCGCCGACAAGCCCTACGACTGCCCCTGCGGGCGCAAGGCCTTCGGGCTGATCGGCCGCATCATCGGCCGCTCGGACGACATGCTCAAGGTGCGCGGCGTGATCGTGTTCCCCACGCAGGTGGAAGACGTGATCGCGGGCGTCGCGGGCCTGGCCAAGGAGGCCTGGCAGATCTACATCGATGGCGACGGTAGCTCGCTCGACCAGATGGAGGTGGCCGTCGAGCGACTGCCCAGCGCGACCATCGGCACCGAGGCGCTGGCCGCCGAGGTGGCCGCGCGCCTGCGCACGCGGCTCGGCCTCACGGTGACCGTGACCTGCCATGCCGACGGCACGCTGCCACGCTACGAGGCGAAGGCGGTGCGGGTCATCAAGCGCGACGTGCAACGCTGAGAGCGCGCCGGCCGCCGAGAGGCCGCACGCTCAGCCGCGCAGCCGCATGCGCCCGGGCAGCGGCACCGAGCGGCGCAGCACCTCTTCGCCCAGCCACAGCGCCGAGCGGCGCGCGCGCTGCGCCACCGTGGCCAGCGGCAGCTGCTGGTAGTCGTCGTTGAAGACCTCGAAGCTGTAGTCGCCGCGGTAGCCGAGTGCGTCCAGCCGCATCACCAGCTCGGCCACCTGTGCGCTGTGCACGCCCTCGCCGGGAAAGACGCGGAAGTGCCGCGCGGTGGCGATGCGCTCCTCGACCGAGCGCGTCTCCTGCCACATGAAGTCGGCCAGCTGCACGAGAAAGATCTTCGCCGGATCGAGCGTCTCGATCTCGTCGAGCGGCGTCTGCGTGGCGAAGACGTGGAACGAGTCGATGCCGATGCCCAGGTTGGGCGCGTCGGCGCGCGTCACCACCTCCCACGCGGTGGTGAACTCGTTGATCGTGCGGCCCCAGCTCAAGCCCTCGAACGCCACCTTGATGCCCAGCGGCACCGCCAGCATCGCCAGCTTGCGCAGGTCGCGCGCGATCGCATCCAGGTCTTCGGTGGCGTGCCGGCTGGTCGACGAGCAGGCCAGCAGCACCGGCGCGCCGACCGCGCGCGCCATCTCGAGCATCGACTTGGCGATGTCCACCTTGTAGTCGTGCAGGTGGCCCGACAGGCCCTCGAAGTCGCGCAGCACCTGGAAGCCGGTGACACGCAATCCGCTGGCCAGCACCTCGGCCACCGCCGCGTCCACGCCGTCGGGGTGGCTCACCAGGTCGCTCGCCTTCAGCATCACCTGGCCGAAGCCGGCGTCGCGCATCGCGCGCAGCTTCGGCGCCAGCGGACCGGCCAAGGTGATGGTGTCCATGCCGAAGTCGTCGATGTTGCCGGTGCGCTGCGTCATGATGTGTGCCCCTCGTCTGCGGAGTACCGCAGCCGGTCCCCCGAGGTGACGCGGGCCGGCTTGGGAGCGGCCCGGCGCTCGGCCCGCG
>CALMQI010000123.1 GCA_937871935.1 uncultured Burkholderiales bacterium | reverse complement strand
TTTCCGCGCGTTCGAAGATTCCTGTACATCGCCAAGGCCCACAACGGAAAGTATTATGACCTTGGCGGAGACGACGGTGCCGAAGGCGGCGAAGCTTTGCTGGAGTGTCTCGTCGCGCACCGAGTACGCGAGGTTGCCGACATAGAGTTTGGTGCCCATGGTGGGTGCCTTTTCGAAGAGAGTGAGGTGGAATGCCGGGTCGGGTGTCAGCCCGGCCGGCGTGCCTGGGCGGCTGTCAGGCCGCTCAGCGGAAGTTGCGCTGCGGCGGGCGCGGCGCGCCGGCGGGTCGTTGCTGCTCGATGTGGCGGAAGGTGATGCGGCCCTTGCTGAGGTCGTAAGGCGACAGCTCGAGCGACACGTTGTCGCCGGCGAGGATGCGGATGTGGTGCTTGCGCATGCGGCCCGACGTGTAGGCCACGAGGCTGTGGCCGTTGTCCAGGGTGACGCGATAACGCGAGTCCGGCAGTACCTCGGCGACCTTGCCGCGCATTTCGATCAACGATTCCTTGGCCAATGGGGCTCCTTGCTGTGTGAGGGTGTTGGTGTTCAGGCGTGGCCGGCTTGCTGCAGCCAGACGTAGCCCTGGTCGACGGCATAGCGGCACGCATCGTCGCGCGTCGCAAAGCGGGCGACGAAGCGGACCACGCGGTCGTGCGTGCCGTTGCCGCGGCCGCTGCGGATCGACACCGAGGCCGCGTAGCGCCCGCTGTCGGTGAGGGTGGTGGACGGCGAAACAAGGTACTTGCCCACCGCGAATGACTTTTCTGCAATGCTGTTCATCGAATCCGTTGCCGGGCCCGCCATCGGGATCGGCGAATGAGAGGTTTGCTGGGCTGCACCAGGCAGCCCGGTCGGGGGCGCGGGCTTTCGCCTGCGCTGCTGAGGCCCGGCCCCAAGGAGATGGAAGTGGACCGGGAAGGGTGGCTCGCCGCTTGGGTGAAGCTGACGACCGCGGGGACCGGCGGGACCGGTCGAGGGGCTGTGGCACGCCGCATTTGGCAGGCGGGGCCGTGTCAGACGACCTGTGACGCGCTAGAGAGCAAGGCGCGACACGAGGCCACCATTGTAGCCCTTGCCGAGCCCTTGCGTGGCAAGGCATTCGCGCCCGTCTTCACGTTCGCGAGCGGCACCTTCACCGTGCAAATCCGCAAACCGGCATGCGTCGAGGCCTGCTAGCGCCGCAGCGTGCGATCGAACAGCGCGAACAGCCGCTCCCAGTGCCGCTCGGCGGCCTCGCGGTTGTAGGCCGCGCGCTGCGGGAAGACGAAGCCGTGTTCCACGGCCGGATACCACTCCAGGCGGTGCGGCGTGCCGGCCGCCTGCAGCGCAGCCTGCAGCTTCTGCACGTCGGCGGGCGGCGCCCACTTGTCGATCTCGGCGCAGGCGAAGTAGCTCTCGCAGCGGATCTTCGGCGGCATCAGATGCGGCGAGTCAGGCCGATCCGTCGCCATGTTGGCGCCGTGGATCGACGCAATGCAGGCCAGGCGGTCGGCAAACTGCGTGGCCGCCCACATGACGATCGGGCCGCTCATGCAATAACCCACCGCGCCGATCCGCCTGCCGTCGGCCTCGCGCTGGCTGTCGACGTAGCGCAGCAGCGCCCGCGTGTCGCACTCGGTGGTCTTCGCGTCGAGTGATGCCATGTGCTCGAACATCACCGCCATCGCCGGCTCGGTGCGCTCCTTCAGCCAGAAGTCGCGCGTGCGCCGGTAGTACAGATTGGGCAGCACCACGAAGTAGCCGACCGCAGCGAACCGCCGCGCCATGTCGTGCAACTCCTCGCGCTTGCCCGGCGCGTCCATGTAGAACAGCAGCACCGGGAAGGGACCGCCCTCCTCCGGATGGACGACGAAGCTGTTCATCGCGCCGTCGGCGGTGGGGATGTCGATCTGGTGCTCGATCATGAGGTCTCCGTCGTGGTCTTTGCCGTGCCGACGTCGGGCAAGCCCTGCTGGCCGAAGCCGGCGCCAGCCGCGATGATGCAACGGTTCCTGCCGACGGCCGCACCATGGTCTACACGCTGATGCTCCTCGATCGCCCCGATGCAGGCGACCTGCGCCAACGCATGCGGCCCGAACACAAGGCCTATCTCGCCCGGGTGGCAGATCGCATCGCCTTCGCCGGGCCGCTGCTGGCCGACGACGGCCTCACCATGACCGGCAGCCTGCTGGCGATCGATTTCGCCGACCGCGCGGCCGTGCAGGCCTGGCTGGCCGACGAGCCGTTCACGCGCGCCGGGCTGTACGGCCGCGTCGAGATCCACGCGTTCGCCAACCTGTGGCCCCAGCGCGCGGGCTTTCCGCCGACGAGCTAGACACACGGCGCGCCGCATACGATGGTGCGCTGATGTCACACGCCCCAGGTTCACTGCGCCGCGCCCTCACCTGGACTCACCTGGGGCCATCGCTGCGCACCGGCCTGTGGGTGGTGGCGCTGTTCGGCGCCGGCCTGTGGCTGGCGCGGCACTACGCGACACCCATCCACGAAGTGCTCGACGCGCACGCGCGGCTGGGCGTCGTGGTCTTCGTGGCCAGCGCGGCGGTCGCGGTGCTGCTGCCGATGCTGACCAACCTGCCGTTGCTGCCGTTCGCCGTCCTGGCCTGGGGGCCTGGGTGGTCGGCGCTGCTGCTGCTGGCGGGCTGGATCATCGGCGCCGCGTTGGCGTTCTCGCTCGGACGCGGCGCGCGCGACGCCGTGCTGCGGCACTTCCCGTCGGTGCAACGGCACGCCGACATCGACCGCCTGATCCACCCGCGGCACCGGCTGGTGTCGCTGGTGCTGCTGCGCATGACGTTTCCGGTCGACGTGCTGTCCTACGCGCTCGGCCTGTTCAGCCGCCACACCACGCTGGCCGACAACCTGCTCTCCACCGCGATCGGCGCCGCGCCGTTCGCGCTGCTGTTTGCCTGGTTTCCCACGCTGTCGGCCACCGTACAGGCGATCGTGTTCATCGTGTCGGCGCTCGCCTTCGTGCTCTACGCGGCGTGGATCGTGCACCCGCCGGCCTGAGTCAGAACAGCTGCGCCTTGTCGGCGCCGCCGAACACCGCCTTGGTCAGCTCGGCCAGTTGCGCGCCGACGTCGGACGAAGGCGACGTGCTGGCCCTGGCGGTGTAGAGCAGCCGTCCGCCGGCATCGCTGACGCGGCTGCTGATCGCGTAGCCGTTGCTTGGCGGCGCGCTGCCCACCGGCACCGACACGCCAACACCGCCGCGCACATTGCCGCCACCGATGCCGAAGCCGCCGATGCCGATCGACACGCCGGAGCCGCCGCGGCTGCTCACGTCGGCGATCGTCACCGCATGCGTGATGATGCCCTTGGCCTGCGCGCTGCGAGCCGCGTCGAGATAGGGCTCGTTACCCGCGGCGCGGCCCGGGCCGGCGACCGCGACGTCCGGTGCCGGCACCGGGGTGCCGCCGCGCGCCACCACCTCGGCGGACAGCTGATCGAGGCAGATCTGCTTGAGCACCAGGTCGTGTGACTCGCAGGCCACCAGCACGCGTGCGCCGCGCAGGCTGCCGGGTGCCAGCTGGGGGTCTGACCATTGCGCATCGAGCCGGGTCGAGGCACAGCCGGCCAGCAGCGCCATGGCGGTGACGGCCACCGCCGCGGCGCGGCGATGGATGGGCGGGGTGACGATCGTCATGGTCGCGAGGCATCCGGAAGGTGACACCACGAGCATAGGCCGATCGCAGAGCATCCGCGGCCGCCAGGGTCGGCAGCGGTGATCCCCTAGTCTTCCGGCTCGGCCAGACCGGCAAGCCACAGGCGCGCGGCAGCGTCGAACATCGACCCCCGCCCGGCCAGCGGCTCGAGCGCACGTCCGTCGGCAGCCAGCCGCAACCAGGCCAGCGTATCGTGGTGGCCACCGGGTTGCCGATCGGCCGAGCGGTCGGCCAGCAGCCAGGCGTGCAGCCGGGCGTACAGCGCCGGCCGGCGCGCCTGGGTCCAGGCCAGGCCGACCAGGTCGCCATAGGCCTCTTCGCGTCGTGTCGCATGCATGTCTTCCACGGCAAGACGCAAGGCAGGGTTCGGCGCGGCGACCGGCGCACGCGTCGCCGCACCCACGAAGCCAGCCGGCAGCCCGTGCCAGGCACCGTCGAGGTAGCGCCGGCAATGGCCCAGTTCGTGCGCGGCCATCAGCTCGAGCGCGGCATCGAGCAGTTCGGGCTCGATGCGCTCGAGCGTGCGCTGCGCCTCGACGTTGCCGCGCATCGACAACACCAGCTTGCAACGCCCGTCGACGAAGGCCAGCGCCAACGGTGCGAGGCCGGGGGTGGGTTGCGGCTGTACGACGATGTCCAGCGGCACGCCTGTCTCGCGCGCGAACACGACCACCGGCCACGCGCCCCGCAGCCAGCGCTGTTCGGTGGGCGTCAGCTCGGCGGCGCGGCCGCAACCCGGTAGCAGCAACGCCAGCACCCAGGCGAGGATCCACGAAGCATGCCGACGGCGCTGCATGGCGGCATCTTTACATCGCCGCGGGGCACGTCGGAGTTGTCCTACAAGCGGTGGCGTGAGATGCGGCACGCCAGTGGAATCTGGGCAATTCCGCCCTGGTCGACGTGGCGCCCTGCTCCTAACGTGCCGGCACTTCCACCGCCGAACACGATCCCACGATGCCACGCCGTCTCTTCCCAATGTTGCGTGCAGCGTTTGATGGCAGACTGAAAACCATGACGATCGCGAAGCCCACCGACAGCTGGCACGGCGGCGATGCCTACGAGCGCTACATGGGGCGCTGGAGCCGGCAGGTGGCACCGCGCTTCCTGGGCTGGCTCGACGCGCCGCCGGGGCACCGCTGGCTCGACGTCGGCTGCGGCACCGGCGCGCTCTGCACCGCGATCCTCGCGCAGTGCACGCCCGCCGCCATGTCCGGCGTCGATCCGTCCGCCGGCTTCCTGGCCACCGCGCGCAGCCGCCTGCCCGCCGACGTGGCGCTGCACCAGGCTGCCGCCGGTGCGCTGCCGCTGCCCGAGGCAGCGGTCGACATCACCGTGTCGGGGCTGGTGCTCAACTTCGTGCCCGACGCCCATGCGGCGTTGCGCGAGATGGCCCGCGTGACGGCGCCCGGCGGCACGGTCGCCGTCTACGTGTGGGATTACGCCGAGAAGATGGAGCTGATCCGCCGCTACTGGGACGCCGCCGTGCAAGTCGATCCCGCGGCCCGGGCGCGCGACCAGGGTGAACGCTTTCCGCTCTGCCGCCCGGAGGCCTTGACCGCGGCGTTCGAGGCTGTCGGCCTGCAGCAGGTGGCGACGTCGGCGATCGAGCTCGCAATGCGCTTTGTCGACTTCGACGACTACTGGCAACCCTTCCTCGGCGGCCAGGGGCCGGCGCCGGCGCATGCGATGAGCCTGGACGAGGCGTCGCGCGCCCGGCTGCGCGACGCGCTGCGCGCGTCGTTGCCGATGCAGGGCGACGGCTCGTTGCAGCTGGCCGCGCGCGCCTGGGTGGCGCGCGGCACGGTGATGCGCTGACGCGCCGCCGGCCGCGCTGACGCGCCTCAGCGGAACAGGTCCTGCGCGACGCCCGCCGCGCTGAACAGGTAGTCGCGCGAATCCTCCAGCTGCCGGCGCAGCCGCGACAGGTTGACGTCGAGCATGCGGCCCTTCCACTTGCGCACCTTGCCGGCAACGATGACCGTCTCGACGTTGGAGCGCTCCATCAGCGACACCACGGCGCCCGGCACGTTGTTGAGCGGCGCCACGTTGATGGCCTCGGCGTCGAGGATGATGATGTCGGCTTCCTTGCCCGGCGTGAGCGTGCCCACCTTGTGGTCCAGCCGCAGGCCCTTGGCGCCGTTGACAGTCGCGTAGCGCAGCACGTCGCGCGTGGTCAGCAGCGGCGGCAGCGTCGGCGCGGGCGTCGGCCACTGGGTCGGGAACTCGAACTGGCCCTGCTCGAGGATCATCTGGTTGACCAGCGCGCGCTGCACGTTCATCGTCGAGCGCATCTGGGTGAAGAAGTCGGCCGTCAGCGTGCACTCGACGTCGCTGCTGAGCGACGGCTCCAGGCCGAGGCTCTGCATCTTCAGGATCGGCGGCATGCCGTGCCGCATGTTCATCTCGATGGGTACCGCCAGCGAGACATGTGCACCGGCCTCCTTGACCTTTTGCCAGCCGAGGTCGGACATGCCGGTCATGTGGACGAACAGGTTGTCGGGTCCAAGCCCGAGCGTGCCGCTGTCGCCGCCCTGGCCTTTGGCGAGCAGATCGAAGGTCGGCCGGATGTTGAACGGCGACAGCACGTGCGCCGCCACCTGCAGCCCCAGGTCGCGGCCGATCTTCCAGGCCTTCTCGTAAGCGGGCAGGTAGACCTCGCCACCCATGATCATCGTCATCAGCTGGTCGTTCGACGAGAACCACTGCTTCTTGATGCGCACCGCGTCGTCGGGGTACTTGTTGCCGGGGTTGGTGCCGAGGATCGCCGCGCCCGCGCTCTCGAAGTAGCCGAACACCGCGCGTCGCTCGGAATCCCTGATGCCCTGGATGGCCGCGTCGGAGTGCTGCGGCGAGTGGTGAATCTGCGAGATGTCGTGCACCGTCGTCACGCCGGCGTCGAGCTGGCTCAGTGAGCCGAACAGCTGGTTGATGTAGACGTCCTGCGGCCGGTACTTCGGCGCGAAGGTCAGCAGGATGAACTCGAAGTAGGTCGTGCTGCCGCTGCGCGAGCCGGAGCCGTCGTTGATCAGCACGCCGTCGGCGAGAAAGCTGCGCAGCGCGGTCTCGAACAGATGGTGGTGCGTGTCGATGAAGCCCGGCATCACGATGCGGCCGCGCGCGTCGATCTCCGCTGCGCCGCCGGCGTACAGGCCGCGGCCGATGGCGACGATCTTCTTGCCCTCGACCAGCACGTCGGCCTGTGGGAAGTCGCCCACCTTCGGGTCCATCGACATCACCGCGCCGCCGCGGATCACGTAGCGCCGGCCGCGTTCGCCGCTGCCGTGGGGCTCGCGATCGTCGTGCGCCGACGCGGGTGGCGGGGCGAACAGGCCCAGGCCCGTTGCCGCCACGCCGCCCGCGGCAGCCGTCTTCAGGAAGTGGCGCCGCGAACCGGAGTGGTCCTGCGGCAAGCCCGCGTCACAGAGCTTGCACATCGATGGTCTCCTTGTGTGTTGTCCGCCGGCGACTGGCGACGTGGGCCGCGTGCCGGAGGTGCCGTAGGCTGCGCTCGCGTACGGCCTTCGGCATCCGTGATAACCCGGTCGCGCAGGTCGAGCGGCACAATCGCCGCGTCGGCCTAGCGGCCGCGTGAAGACCGCCATGCCTGCTGGCATGCCACCAAGACGGAGCCGCGACGACGCCATGAACACGACATCGAGTCAGCCCGATCGCGCCGGCCGCGAACTGCAGGGTCGCGTGGCCATCGTCACCGGCGGCGCCAGGGGCATCGGCTGGGCCACCGTGCAGGCCCTCGTGCAGGCGGGCGCGGTGCCGGTGCTGCTCGACCATGACGCGCCCGCGCTGGTGCGCGCCGGCGCGGCGCTCGCGGCGCAGGGTGTCGACGCGATGGTGGAGGACGTCGACATCACCGACGAGGCGGCGGTCGACGCCGCGTTCGGGCGCATCGCCGCGCGCTTCGGCCGCGCGGACATCCTGGTCAACAACGCCGGCATCGGCCGGCGCCGGCCGACAGTGGAGCTTTCCGCAGCCGACTGGCAGGCGGTGGTGGACGTCAACCTGACCGCGGTGTTCTTTTGCTCGCGCGCTGTCGCGCGCCTGATGTTGCCGGCCCGACGCGGGGCGATCGTCAACGTGGCGTCGATGATGGGCCTGTCGGGCGGCGGGCTCTATCCCAACCTGTCGTATCACGCCACCAAGGGCGCGGTCGTCAACCTGACACGTGCGCTCGCCGTCGAATGGGCGGGCAGCGGTGTCCGCGTGAATGCGGTGGCGCCTACCTGGGTGCGCACCGACATGACGCAAGCCCTGCTGGATGACCCGGCGCTGATGAAGCGCATCGAGGACGTGACGCCGCTGCGCTGCCTGGCCGAGCCGGCCGACGTGGCCGACGCGATTGTCTTCCTCGCCTCGGACCGGGCCCGCATGATCACCGGGCACACGCTGCCGGTGGATGGTGGCTTCCTGGCGCAATAGGGCCGTCCTTCGGCGCCACTTTGCCGGCACAAAGCCCTCAAGCCGGCGCGCCGCCTGCCGAAGACCCGGATTGCGCCCATACCGCGCGCTAGCCAGCGCGCCGCAGCATGACCGTCGAACGCCGCAATCACTATCGCGTGCTCTACGTCCAGCCCGAGGCGCCGGCCGAGGTGATCAAGGCCGCGTATCGCGCGCTGATGTCGACACTGCGGGCCCACCCCGACCTGGGCGGCGACCCCGAGACCGCGGCGCGGCTAAATGCGGCCTGGCACGTGCTGGGTGACCCCGAGGCGCGCCGGCGCTACGACCTCACGTTGCGCCGCGCGCCGCGCGGCAAGGCCGCCGCGGCCAGCGACCCCGCCACTTGGCGCGCCGATCGGCGTTGCCCCTTCTGCCACATGCCGTTCGCCGCCGATGCCACCACAGGCTTGCGCTGCTCGCGTTGCGACAGCCCGCTCGGCCCGGCACCGGCAGGCGACCGTGCGGGCGGCAGCGAGCTGGTCGGCCGCCGCCGTGGCGAGCGCTTCACGCGCAACGCCATGGTGTGCCTGCGGCTGCCCGGGCAGGCGCGCGAACACACGGCGCGCTTGCGCGACGTGTCGCTCACCGGTCTGTCGCTGCTGTGCCGGGAAGCACTGCCGCGCGGCTCGGCGCTGCGCGTGATGGCACCGCAGTTCGACACGGTGGCCACCGTGGTCGCCTGTCGCGCCGCCGCCGGCGGCCAGCACAGCGTGCACGCGCGGCTGCTGACGCTAGAGCTGCTGAAGAGCGGGCGCGGCGTCTACATCGACGTCGCGGCCTAGATGCGTGCGCCTCGCGGCGCGCGCTCAGCTGCCGCTGCTCAGGTCCCCGACCAGGTGAAGTGGGGAATCGCCGAAAGCTGCGAACCGATCTGGATCGTGATCAGCCGGTGCGATCTGAGTTCGATCGCCGCCGGGTCGCCGTCGTAACGCGTCACGACGCCGTTGTCGGTCACGTAGAACACGATCGGCAGGCCGGTGATGCCGCCGACGTTGTCGCGCGTCAGCGGCTGGCCCCAGATCTTGAAGAAGCTGCCGAGCGCGTAGTTCACCGGCGCCGGCGCCTCCACGTGCAGCCGGCCCGCCTTGTCGTGGTTGTGGATCTGGTAGAAGCAGGCGGCTGTGCTGCCGCTGGCGGCGACCTGGCCGAGCTGGCTCGGTATGGTCAGCAGCTGGCCGTTCAACACGATCGCCAGATGGCTGTGGATGTGAAATGTCTCGTCCATCACCCGGCAGGGCACACCGTCGATCGTCTCGCCCTTGCCGCCATTGGCGGCGCTGTTGTCGCCCCAGTAGTCGATGCCCACCGGCGCCGCAGTGCCTGAAACGTCCACGGCCGTCTGCGACAGCGGGGGCACTGGCGTCGGCGCGGGAGCGGGGGGCGCCGGCGAATCGCCGCCTCCGCCGCCGCAACTCACCACGGCCGCGGATAGGAACAGCGTAGCGAGCAATCTGGCATTCACGTTCGCGGTGGGCGTCATGACAACCTCCTGGGGTTGATGGAAAGAAACGTCGCGATCCGGCGGGGCGCACCCCGGGTCAACGCATGCAGCAGCATGGCGACCGCGCCGAGCAGGCTCAGGCACGCCAGGGCCGGCGCCACCAGGCGCTCGGCCCACAGTGACAGGCTCCACTGGCTGATGGCCTGCCACCACAGGCGCGGCGATTCGACGACCCACAGCAACCGATAGGCATCGGCGCGCGGTTCGTGGACGTTGATGAACAAGACGACGGCAGCAATCACCCACAGCGGGGCGAGCCGCCAGCCCGCGGCCAGCGCCGCCACCGCCACCGCGACCAGCAGCAGATGCAGCACCTCGGCCGCCCACTGCCGGGTCGCCGCCGGCTGGAACGGCGCCGCGGAATCGATCCGCCGCAGCTCGCTGTCAGCTCCGTTCGGTGCTCTCGAGAACCTCACCCGCGGCAGCGCCGGCGACCACGCGGCCGGCACCACCAACGTGCGCTGCCCTGCGCGACAGATGCCCGCCTCGGCCACTGCCAGCGCACGCTCGGCCGGCAGCACGGCCAGCCGGCTCGTCGGCAATGCCCAGGCGAGCAGCAGGGCGAGCGCAGCCAGCGCCCGGGTGACCGGGCTGGATGAGGAGTGGTCCATCGCTAAGAAGCGAGGCCATGGCAAACGACGTGCCGCACTTCATGCAAGAGCTGTTACGACTGTGTCGCCGGTCTGCGGCCGCCCTAGGGCGCGCGCGGCCGAAAGTCGGCCGACGCGTCGACGCAAAAGGCCGCCACCTGCGCCAGCGCACGCGCCACGGCCGCATTGGCCGCGGCGACGCCGCCCGGCGCGTCGTCGGACGAGGCGTGCTGCGTCACCTCGACATACCGCGTCGCCAGCGCCTTGCGCGCAGCCACGTCGACGAGTTGGGCGCGCAACGTGATCTCCACCCGACTGGGCCGCGCCAGGAAGTTCTGCCGCAGCCGCACGAGCTCGGTGTCCAGGCGCAGATCGACCCGCGCGGCCGTCGCCACCGGCACCACGGCGCGAAAGCTGCCCGTGTCTTCGAGCGTACGCGTCAGCAGCGGAGCCAGCATGCGCGCCGGCGTGTCGACCCAGCGGTGGGTGGCATAGTGGTCCACCGCATGCTCGGTTTGCACGTAGACCATCGCGGCCGAATCGACGCCGGGTGCCGCGCTCGGCACACTGACTCCGAGCACCCATTCGCCCCGGGCCGGCGCCGCCACCGCGGGCCTGGCGTCCAGCACATGCCATGTCGGCGCGTCGGCCGCAGCCGCCGGCCACAGGCTGCAGCCGGCAAGCAGCAGCGGCGCGACCGCCAGCAGGACCACGAGGTGTCGTCGCATCGCGCTCACTCCCCCGGTCCACGCTTGGGCGGCCGCCGGCCCTGCAACAGCACGCCCGGGTTGCGCTCGACTTCGTCGGCCACGCGATGCATCGTCGCGGTCAGTCCGCGCAGCTCGGCGACGAGCTCGCGTGCCTCGGGCAGCGCAGAGCCGGTGAACTGCGCCACGTCGGCGCGCGAGCCGTCGAGCGTGCTGCGCGCACTGTCGAGGGCCGCATCGGCGCCGGCCAGCGTGCGGCGCGCGTCGGCGCTGGCTTGCGAGACATCGACGGCCATGCGCTCCAGCGCGTCGGCCGCGCGGTCGAAGCGCTGCGCCATCTGCGGCAGCTGGGCGCCGAAGCGTGCGGTCTGCTCCAGCGTCCGCGCCGTGTTCGCCATCGACGCGTCGATGGTCGCCGAGCGCCCGGCGAGCGTCTTCGTGAGTGTCGACAGATCGGCCAGCGTCGAGCGCAGCGCGCGGCGATTGGATTCGTCGAGCACGTCGTTGAGGTTGTCCACCGCGCGGGCCAGGTTGACCATCAGCACCGGCGCGGCCGTCTCCAGCCGCTCGATCAGCGACGGCCCGGAGGCGATCACCGGCACGTCCTGCCCCGCCGCGGCCTGCAGCGCGGGCGAGTCCTTGCGCCCGCCTCTGAGCTCGACGAAACCGATGCCGGTGAGCCCCTGCGTCTGCAGCGTGGCCACCGTGTCGGTCTTCACCGGCGTGCCGCGCTCGATGTCGAGCACCACCCGCACCTGCTCCACGTTGCCCGGCGCCAGCATGATGCGGCGCACACGCCCCACGTCGACGCCGCGGTAACGCACCGCGGCGTTCACATTGAGTCCCGAGACCGATTCGGTCATGTAGGTCTCGTAGCTGTCGTAGATCTTGCGCTGGTAGGTACCGCTGGCCAGCCACAGACCGCCCGCGATCATCGCCACCGCAAGCGCGATGACGAATGCGCCCACCACCGTGAGGTTCACCTTGTTTTCCATGCCTGCTCCCGCGCCTGCTCGTGCGCGGCGCGGCCGCGCGGCCCGTGAAAGTACTGGCGCACCACCGCATCGTCGCTGTGCGACAGCTCGGCCATCGTGCCCAGACCGACGATGCGGCCCTGGCCGAGCACGGCCACGCGGTGCGCCGTGTGCCACAGCAGGTCGAGGTCGTGCGTGACCATCATGATCGTCAGGTTCAGGCCCTCGCTGAGGCTCGTCACCAGTTCGTCGATGCCGCTGGCCGACAGCGGATCGAGCCCGGCGGTGGGCTCGTCGAGGAACAGCAGCTCCGGGTCGAGCGCCAGCGCGCGCGCCAGCGCGGCGCGCTTGCGCATGCCGCCGGAGAGTTCGCTCGGGTACTTGGCGCCGGCATCGGGCGGCAGGCCGGTGAGTGCGATCTTCACGGCCGCCACCTCGCGGATAAGTGTGGGCGGCAACGCGGTGTGCTCGGCCAGCACCATGCCCACGTTCTCGGCCACGGTGAGCGACGAGAACAACGCGCCACGCTCGAACATCACGCCCCAGCGCCGGCGCAGCGGCAGCGCGTGCTCGTCGCCGAGGCCCACCACCTCCTGCCCGAATACGCGGATCGACCCGGCTGCCGGCTGCTGCAGCGCGATGATCTCGCGCAGCAGCGTGCTCTTGCCCGAGCCGCTGCCACCCACGAGGGCGAACACCTCGCCCCGGTGCACCGACAGGTCGACGCCGTCGTGCACCACCGCGTCGCCGAAGCGCGTGCACACGCCGCGCACGTCGATCACGGCATCGGCGGTTGCGTGGGCGGCGGCCGTCGGCATCACAGATCCAGCCACAGGAAGACGATCGAGAACAGCGCGTCGGTCACGATCACCAGAAAGATGGCCTGCACCACGCTGGTCGTGGTCTGTGCACCCACACTGTCGGCGCTACCCCTCACCTGGAAGCCGCGGTGGCAGCCCACCAACGCGACGATCAGCGCGAACACCGGCGCCTTAGCCAGCCCCGTCCAGTACGAGCTGAGCTGGATCGCCTCGTCGAGCCGGTCGACGAAGGCGTCGAAGCCCACGCCGAGCTTGAGCTTGGCCATCACCATGCCGCCGAGCACGCCGGTCACGTCGGTGTACACGGTGAGCAGTGGCATCACGATCACCAGCGCGATCACCTTCGGGATCACCAGCAGCTCCTGCGCGCTGACACCGATGGTGCGCAGCGCATCGATCTCCTCGGTGACCTTCATGGTGCCGATCTGCGCCGTGTAGGCCGAGCCCGAACGCCCGGCGATGATGATCGCGGTCAGCAGCGGCGACAGTTCACGCAGCATCGACAGCGCGACCAGATCGACCACGAAGATGTTGGCGCCGAAGCGCTGCAGCTGGTCGGCGCCCTGGTAGGCGATCACGATGCCCATCAGGAACGACAGCAGCCCGGTGATCGGCAGGGCATCGACGCCGGCGAGTTGCACGTTGCGCAGGATCGGCCGCCAGCGCAGTCGGCGCGGGTGGCGCAGCGCGGCCACCAGCGCGAGCGTGCTCTCGCCCACGAAGGCCAGGTAGTCCCACAGCCCGGTCAGCGCCGCCGCAGCCCGCCGGCCCACACGCTCGAGCCACGGCGACACCGGCGGCAGCGCCGGATGCAGCGGTACACCCCGGGTCGCCAGCAGTTGCAGCAGTGCGGCGAACTCGGCTCTGAAGCCTTGCAGCCGCACGCTGCCACCACGCGCGCCGTGCCGTGCCGCCGTTCGATGCAGCAGCCAAGCGCCCGCGGTGTCGAGCGCCGTGAGGCCGGCGCCGTCGATCACCAGATCACCCGTGGGCCAGTGCACACCCTCGAGCCGATGTTCGAGGGCCGCGATCGTCTGCACCGACCAGACGCCGCTGCAGTGCAACGCGCTCGGCGCAGCGCGCGAGCCGTCCGCCGCGGGCACGAACTCCACGCCGTCTGCGAGTGCCATGCCTGCTCCCGGGTCTGCCGCGGCTCAGGGGCCCGCGGGCCGGCCCGGGCCCTGCGTCCCGTCGGCGCGTGCCGACAGATAGGCGTACAGGTCGATCACATGGGCGTTCACGCGCGGCTCACCCTGCCACGCCGGCATGGTGACCGCCCCTTTGCGGCGTTGCACCAGGTCGTCGATGTAGGTTTCGCGCTCGGCGCTCCACGGGCCCGACGCCGCCGACGGCGGCGCGGTCCACTCATAGCGCAGCAGCACCATGTCGGCGAACTCGCGCGGGCCCACAGCGCGCAATCTCACCCGCAGGTCCGGCGCGTCACCCTTGCCCGTGCCACCGCTGCCATGGCAGCGAGCGCACTTGTCTTCGAAGACGCGCCAGCCGAGATACACCGAGCCCGCCGGACGCGATCGCAGTTCGAGCTCCCTGGCCGCCTTGGTGTTCTCGAACTCCACGGCACAGCCGGCGAGCCACAAGGCCGGTACCCACGCGAGAAGCATTGAAGTCGTGGCCATGATGATCACCCCTTTGAGGGTGATTCTGACCACCGCGCCGGGTCACGGCCTTGCCGCGGATCAGTTGTCGAGCGATCGGCCGGCGCAGCGGGCGAAGAGATGGGCCACAAGGCCCGCCGGCGGTCGTCCGGCGGGTCCTGCGCTCGGCAGCGCGGTAGAGCTCGTCGACTTCCGCGCCGAATGCGCCCGAGCGCAGGACGTGCCGCAGGACGTGTTCGGCTGCTGACGGTCGCCGCGCGAAGCGACTGGCACGCCGCGGACGCACCGCGATGTCCGCTTGAAATGGGCGATTCGCACTGCAAGTCACGGCGCGAACCCGAACGTGTGAACCTGTTGCCGAATCTCCAAATCGCGTAGCCGGCATTTACACGTTCCAAGCGTGTCACGTTGCGCAGTTCTCCTGTCTCGACCTGGTCGCGCGGCTGCTCGGCCTGACGCGTCAGCCACCAACACGTGGTTGCAATGCACCAGTCGCTTTGCGCGCTCAATGCGCCCCATTCGCGGGCCCGGTCGGTGCCACGCGGGGTCGGCAGAACCGCAAAGTGGAGGATGGCAATGTCTTATAAGCAACGCAGCGCGCCCGCACCGATGGTGACAGCGCACAACGGGTCGAGTACTCCCGCACCGTCGGGCTCGATCGATTGGCGCTACGCCAAGGCCCTGTTCGTCTTCGTGCTCGCCGCCTGCGGCGCGGGCGAAGGCGACGAGCAAGCGCAGGCCGGTGGGCCGCCGACCACGGTGCCGGCGCCCTGCACCACCGCGCCGGCGCTGTTCACCGCCACGGTGTGGCCGAGCCTGAACAGCAACTGCAGCACCTGCCACGTGCAGGGCGGCGTCGCCGGCGGCACGCGCCTCGTGCTGGCGCCCACATCCACCGAGATCGCCAACTACAACATCGTGCGCGACTTCGCGGCCGCCAACGGCAGCCTGCTGCTGTCCAAGTCGATCGGGCAGCCCGCGCACGGCGGCGGCGCGCCGTACGTCAACGCGAGCTCGCAGGCCTACCTGAACCTGCAGACGCTGATCCCGCAGATGGCGGCGCAGGTGTGCACGGTCACGGTCACGCCACCGCCACCGACAGCAGGCGGCTTCTGGCAGGACGTGGCCTTCGCGGCCGATGGCAAGGTGCTGAACAAGGCATCGATCCTGTTCGCCAGCCGCAACCCGACCGCGGATGAGGCGGCCGCGGTGGCCAACGGCGGAACGACCGCGTTGCGCCAGACGATCCGCAGCTACATGCAAGGTCCCGGCTTCGACCGCTGGCTCGACGACGTGGGCGACACCCACTTCCTGAGCCCCGGCGTGCCGGTGCGCGGCAACACCGGCCTGAACACGGCCGACTGGCCGAGCGCCGGCGCCGTGCTCGGCGCGGCCAACGTGACGCAGGTGGACAACGCGACGCGCAACCGCTTCGATGCATCGCTGCGACGCGAAGGTGTGGAGCTGATGAAGTTCATCGTCCGCAACGACCGGCCGTTCACCGAGATGGTCACTGCCAACTACACGGTGGCCAACGGCATCCTCGCGCAGTACCTCGGCGCCACCGTGCAGGGCAGCTTCACCAACGCCGCCGACGACACCGAGTGGCGCCAGGCCACGCTGACCGACCAGCGCCTGGGCGGCACGCGCGAGCACACCGGCGTGCTGTCCACGCACGCCTGGTTGTCGCGCTTCCCGACCACCGACACCAACCGCAACCGGCACCGCGTGAACATGCTGTTCAAGCAGTTCCTCGGCACCGACGTGACGATGATGGCGGTGCGACCGCAGGATGACGGCACGGCCTTCCGGGTGCCGACGGTCGAGAACCCGGCCTGCGCAGCCTGCCACGACACGATCGATCCGATCGCGGCCGGCTTCCAGAACTGGAACGAGCGCAACCGCTATCTGTCGGTCAACACCAACGGCGTGAACCACGCGCTGCCCGCCACCTACCGGGCCGCAAACTACCCGAAAGACGCCAACAACCAGGCGTACTACCTGCCGGGTGACAACTGGTTCCGTGACGGCAAGGCGCCGGGCTTCGGTGCCACGCCGATGCCGGGTGGCTTTACCGGCAACCCGACCGCGTTGCAGTGGCTGGGCCAGCAAGTGGCGGCCGACTCGCGCTTCGCGCTGGGTGCGGTGCACTTCTGGTACGAAGGTGTGTTCGGCCGCGCTCCGCTGAAGGCGCCGTTCGACCAGTCCAGCCCGCAATACGCGGCGAACCAAGCTGCCTACAACGCGCAGAGCGAAGAGCTCAAGGCGATTGCCGCGAAGTTCGCCACCGACCGCGGCAACGGCGCCTACAACGTCCGCGGCATGCATCTGCTGAACACCAACTATGCGGACCTCTCGCTCCTGTTCGCGCAAGACGCCGGGGCCGAAGCATCCGGTCGTGCGCACGCATCCGGAGACGGGGCGGCGGGCTTTGTTCGTCAACCGCTCGTTCACGACACGATTGCTG
>CALMQI010000122.1 GCA_937871935.1 uncultured Burkholderiales bacterium | reverse complement strand
GACGCGAGCATCGCAGCGGAGCCCTCGCCACAGGCGAGGGCCGACCCAGTATGAGCCCCGGCCGGGTACCGCCTGGTGCGATGCGAAGTACGCCAACCGGTGCCTTGCGAACGGCAACTCCGAGCTGACAGCAGACATCCCGCGCACCCGACTCATATCAACCCGAACGCGTTGCCGCCAGCGCCATCAGCGCGATCAGCACCGTCCACGCGCCGAACAGCCAGGCGTAGAGCAGGGGTACGCCGAACACCGTGCCGCCGACATTGAACAGCGCCAGCAGGGGATAGCTGAACAACAGGCAGCCGAGCACGAACAGGCCGACCAGCCGCTGCGATTGGGCTTCTCCCAGGGCCACGCTCGCCTTTCGTCGCGGACCCCTGTCCGCACCAGGTGAATCGTGCGGTGCCGTGGCCCCTGCTACAACAGGGACTTACCGCATGTAGTCGAGTTCCATGCGCTGCTGCAGCTGCTTGGCCACGCGCAAGGTCTCCTTCAGCAGGCGACGGTCGAGTTCGTTGAGGCTACCCACGTCGAGCACGTTGGGCTGGTCGACCTGGACAACCGGACGCAGCGAATCGGTTTCCGACGGGGCCTGGCGCTGCAACTGCACCCGAAGGCGCAGCATCTGCAGGAACTCGAAGCCGGTCACCCAGGCCTCGCCTTCCTGCGCGTCTATGCCGAGCGCGGTGGCCATGCCCGCCAAGCGGTCGCGTGTGCTCAACGCATCGATACCGCGGGCCAGCGCATACAGGCGCGCGGTGTCGACGAAGATCGCGGTGCCGCGCAGCTTGAGGTCCAGGCAGTCGCGCTTGTCGATCTCGGTGGTGTCGATCGCGCCACGCCAGTTGAGCGGCGCGCGACTGCGCAACGCGTTCTCGGCCATCTGCTTGATGAAGCGCGGCACCGTGGCGCTGCGGCGCACCAGCATCACGCGCAACGGCGCGGCCAGCGCCGTCTGGCCGGCCAGCGGCCGCAGGTCGAAGTAGATGCTGGCGTTCAGCAGGTCCTCGGGCGCGCCGTGCTCGATCCACTCCGAGAAGCGGTGCATCCATTCGTCGGCGGTCAGGCAGCAGGCCGGGTTGCTGGCCATCACGTTGCCCTTGCACAGCGGATAGCCGCAGGCGTCGAGCGCCTCGTTGACGCGGCGCGCGAAGCGCAGCCAGGCGGGCCGGTCGCGCTCGGCGTCGTCGCTCTCGAAGACCAGCCCGTTGTCCTGGTCGGTCGCGATGGTCTGCTCGCTGCGCCCTTCGGAGCCGAATGCCAGCCAGCAGGCGCGCCGCATGTCCATACCCTCCACGCCTGCCAGCCACGCCACCAGCGACTCGGTCAGCACGTCGTTCAGGTGGCTGATCAGCTCGGTGAGCTGGCGCGCGTGCACGCCCTGGCCGAGCAACGTGCGCGCGAAGCGCCGGATGTCGGCCGCGCAGCGCTTGAAGTCCTCGAGATCCTGCGCCGCGCGGATACGCGTGCTGACCTGCTTGATCGACAGCCGCTGCAGCGCGAACAGGTCGCGCTCGGAGACGATGTTGACCAGCACGCCGCCCTCGCACACCGGCACGTGCCGCACGCCGTGGCGCGACATCAGCAACGCGGCGTCCTGCAGCGTGTGGTCGGTCGTCAGCCAGCGCAGGGGCTGGCTCATCACGCTGCCGATCGACGACTCCAGCGGCAGGCGCGGCAGCGTCACGCGGCCCAGGATGTCGTGCCGCGTCAGGATGCCCACCGGCACGTCGGCCTCGTCGACGATCAGCACCGAGCCGACGCGTCGATCGTGCATCTGCGTGAGCGCCTGGTGCAACGGCGTCTCGGCCCGGCAGGCCAGCGGCTGCTTGCGCGGCAGGCTGGCCAGGCGCGCCTCGAGCGACTGCTGCTCGAGCGCCTCGGACGCGTAACTGGCGCTGACGGCACGCCGCGACAGCTCGAAGAAGTGCAATGCGCGCCGGTTCAGAAAGTCGGCGAACGTCGGGCTCTGGCCGGCCAGGCGCTGCACCGCGTCGGCCGGCAGCAGCAGGCAGAAGGTGTCCTCGTTGGCGGTATAGGTCGAGGTGACCGGGCGACCACCGAGCACCGAGCCCACCGGAAACAGGTCGCCGGCCTCGTATTGCAGCCCACCCGACAGCTCGGCGATGCCGCGGCGCCCGGTGATGCTGCCCTGGCGCACCAGGTAGAGCGAGCGCACCGGACCCATCGCCGGTTCGAGCACCACCTCGTCGGGCGCGAAGTACGCCTGCCGCGAACTGGCGATGAACTGATCCACCTGGGCCGACGCCATCTGGGCGAACGGCGCGTGGCGCATCAGTTCGATGCGCAGGTTGCCGACCAGGCTGGTCGACGGTGTCGTGCTGGGCATGCGGCTCCGCTCGGGGGACTTCGGATGCGCACGATCTTAGGCGGCAGGCCGCAGGCACCGTGGGACACCGGTTGCGCGGCGTCAAGCGAAGCGGGCAACGGCCATGCAAAAAAGAAAGGCCGCGCCCTGCGGCGCGGCCTTCGTGACCCAGGAGGGCTTTGCGATCAGGCCTTGGCGGGCCTCACGTTCGGGTAACGCACGTGTTCGACCAGCTCCTGCGTCTCAGGCTTGGGCGCGGGGGTGAGCAGGCTGACGATGATGATCACCGCGAAGCCGAGCGGCACGCCGAACAGGCCGGCCGAGATCGGCTGGATGTCCCACCACAGCACCACCGGCTTGGTCACACCGAACAGGCCGCGCATCCAGGGTTGGGTGACGACCATGTAGTAGAACGTGACACCCAGCCCGGCGATCATGCCCAGCGTGGCGCCCCACTTGTTGGCGCGCTTCCAGAACACGCCGAGCACCAGCGCCGGGAAGAACGCCGCCGCCGCGAACGAGAACGCCGCCGAGACCAGGAACAGGATGTCCGCCGGCTTCTGCGACGCCACGTAGGCTGCACACAAGGCCACCACCAGCAGCAGCGCCTTGGAGATCGCCACCCGGCGCGCCGTGGAGGCGTTCGGGTCGATCATCTTGTAGTACAGGTCGTGGCTGAGCGCGTTGGCGATCGTCAGCAGCAGGCCGTCGGCGGTGGACAGCGCCGCGGCCAGGCCGCCGGCTGCCACCATGCCCGACACCACGTAGGGCAGGCCGCCGATCTCCGGCGTGGCCAGCACGATGATGTCGCCGCCGATCTTCATCTCGCCGAGCTGGAAGATGCCGTCCTTGTTGATGTCGACCACCGACAGCAGCGTCGGATCGACCCGCGCCCAGTTGGTGATCCAACGCGGCAACTGGTCGAACGGCGTGCCTACCAGCACGTTCAGCACCTCGTACTTCACCAGCACCGCCAGAGCGGGCGCCGAGAAGTACAGCAAGAAGATGAAGAACAGGCTCCAGGTCACCGACTCACGCGCCTCCTTCACCGACGGCGTGGTGTAGTAACGCATCAGGATGTGCGGCAACGCGGCCGTGCCGATCATCAGGCAGAAGATCAGCGCCAGGAAGTTGCGACGCGACACGTCGTAGGCCTTCTGCGCCTTCTCGTCGCCGTTCGGGTCGCCGGCGAAGATCTGTGCGTGATTGGGCATGCCGGCCAGCGGCACGGCGCGCGCCGTGTTGGCCGCCTTCGCCGCCGTCCAGGCCTTCTTCGCGTCGTCGGCGTTCTTCGGCAGGGAAGACAGCGCCTTCTCGGCGTCCTGGATCTCCTTGACCGGTCCGTTGGCGGCCTTCAGGTCGGCCACCTTCTTCTCGGCCGCGGCCCTGTCGGCCTCGAGCGCCGCGACCGGGTCCTTCAGCTTGGCGTCGAAGCCGTCGGCGGCGGCCTTGAACGCTGCGATGACCTCCTTCTCCTTCGCGTCCTCGCGCAGCAGCTTCTCCTTGGCGGTGACCTTCTCGAGCTGGTAGCCGTAGACGACATGCGGGATCGGCACGCTCGTCTGCTTGACCGACAGCCAGACCAGCGGCGTCATGTAGGCGATGATCAGGATGATGTACTGCGCCACCTGCGTCCACGTGACGGCACGCATGCCGCCGAGGAACGAGCAGACCAGAATGCCGCCCAGACCGACGAAGATGCCGACCTCGAACGCCAGGCCCGACAGCCGCGTGGTGATCAGGCCGACGCCGTAGATCTGCGCCACCACGTAGGTGAACGAGCACAGGATCGCGGCGATGATGCCGATCATGCGCGGCAGGTTGCCTTCGTAGCGCGCCCCCAGGAAGTCGGGAATCGTGAATTGCCCGAACTTGCGCAGGTACGGTGCCAGCAGGAACGCCACCAGGCAGTAACCACCCGTCCAGCCCATGATGAAGGCCAGGCCGCCGTAGCCGGTGAGGTACAGCGTGCCGGCCATGGCGATGAACGAGGCGGCGCTCATCCAGTCGGCGCCGGTGGCCATGCCGTTGTAGATGGCCGGCACGCGGCGCCCGGCCACGTAGTACTCCGACGCATCACTGGTGCGGCTCATGATGCCGATGCCGGCATACAGGCCCACGGTCGCGAGCAGGAAGATGAAGCCGATCCACTGCCTCGGCAATCCCATCTGCTCGAGCACGGCCAGCACGATGATGAAGGCAATGAAGCCCCCGGTGTACCAGCCGTACACCTTGTTCAGCTGGCCCTTGAAGGCCTTCTTGTCGGCGGCGGAGTAACCGCTGCCATGTTCGAAACTTACGCCAGCCATGTCATTCCTCCTCGGCAACGCCGTGTTCCTGGTCCAGCTTGTTCATGTAATGAGCGTAGTACCAGATGATGACGCAATAGACGATCAGCGCACCCTGGGCACCGACCCAGAAGCTGAACGGCCATCCGAAGAACGTGAAGTTCAGGTCGCGGGCCCAATACCCGACGACGAACGTCACAACGAACCAGATGGCCAGCAGAATCCCCGTGATGCGGAGATTCTTCGACCAGTACTGGCGGTGATTCTCTGTAATCTGCATTGCTGTCACCTCCAAGTTTGCTGAATCGCCGCACGCTCGACCGACCGCACGACTCCAAGACCACGCCGCGTCAACCGCTGCGGCGACCTTCCCCAAAACACCGACCCAGGCACGGCCAGGCTGGCGCGCCCCCTCATGTGGACAAGCCCGTCTCGCGCTCCAGCTGCGCGGCAACCTTGGGCTCGAACTTCTTCAGCTGGCGAATGATCTTGCGGGCCTCCTCGGGCTGCTGGCGGTCGATGTGCACCCGCGCCAGCTGGTACCACCCGTGAGGGCTCATCGGCTGCAGCTCTGTATTGCGCTTCAACGCCGTCACCGCCTCGTCGAAGCGCTGCTGCCGAATGAGTGCCAGCGCCAGGCCGTACCAGGCGCGATCGGCCTTCGGATCGAGCTTGAGCGCGCGGCGGAAGGCATCTTCGGCTTCGGGCAACTGATCGCAGGCTTCGTGCAGGTACCCCAGGTTGAACCAGTCACCCGAACTGCGATCGGGGTGCGCCGCCACCAGGGCCCGGGCATCGACCAGCGCCTCGGCAAAGCGCTTGGCCTGCGCGCGCAGATGCGACCGACTGGCCAGCGCGTAGGCGTTGGCCGGCCAACGCGCCAGCATGTCCGTCAACACGGCCTCGGCCTGCGGCACGCGCCCGAGCAGCAGCCACCCCTTGGCCGCGACCGTCATGGACCAGAGCCGAAAGCGATCGACCAGCGCGCTCACCGGCACGCCTCCACGCCGATCTTCAGGCATAGGTCGATCTTGGCCAGCGTGGCTGCCAGCCAGCCGAACGCCAGCAGCAGGAAGGCCACCAGCGGAATGTGGCGGTCGAGCACGATGCGCGGACTGATCCACCGGGCCACGCGCACGAACGGCTGCGTCAGCACCTGCAGCAGCTTGTAGAAGAAGTTGCTGTCGCGCTTGGCGCCGGCCAGCAGGCCGAGCAGCCATTGCCCGAGCAGCGCCATCAGGGCGATCTCGGCAATCAGCTTCACGGCAGACACGAACAGCAGCACGACGCCCCTTTCGACCAGGCAATGGCCGGCAGGGTCGACGCATGCACTTACAGCTTTCTGACAGTTCGGCCGATGCTCGCGATTCCCCGCCCCGGGAAAACCCGGCAAGCCCCCCGATCTGGCGTGGCGCCGCAACGCTGACCCGGGTTTCCGAGCGTTCAGTGGCGTCGTGTGAGAATCGCCGCCCAGACCGACCACCGACCCACCATGGACATCGAACGCATCAACGCCATCGGCACCCTGCTCGCCGATCTGACGTCCCGCACCGAAGCGCTCCGGGGGTATCTTTGACTACGACCGCAAAGCGCTGCGGCTGAACGAGGTCAACGCCGCGCTCGAGAACCCGGGCGTGTGGAACGAGCCCAAGCGCGCCCAGGAGCTGGGCCGCGAGAAGAAGACGCTGGAAACCGTGGTCGGCACGATCGATCACCTGAGCGGTCAGCTGGCCGACAACGCCGAGCTGTTCGAGATGGTCAAGGCCGACGAGGACCTGGCCAGCCTGCGCTCGATCGAGACCGAGGCTGGCAGGCTGCGCGAGACGGTCGAGGAGCTCGAGTTCCGCCGCATGTTCAGCAACCCGGCGGATCCTTCGAACTGCTTCCTCGACATCCAGGCCGGCGCCGGTGGCACCGAGGCCTGCGATTGGGCGCAGATGCTGCTGCGTCAGTACCTCCGGTACTGCGAACGCAAGGGCTACAAGACCGAGCTGCTCGAAGAGAGCGCCGGCGACGTGGCCGGCATCAAGAGCGCGACGATCAAGATCGAGGGCGAGTACGCCTTCGGCCACCTGCGCACCGAGACCGGCGTGCACCGGCTGGTGCGCAAGAGTCCGTTCGACAGCTCGGGCGGCCGCCACACCAGCTTCGCCAGCGTATTCGTCTACCCGGAGGTCGACGACTCGATCGAGATCGACATCAACCCGGCCGACGTGCGCACCGACACCTTCCGCGCCAGCGGCGCCGGCGGCCAGCACATCAACAAGACCGACTCGGCGGTGCGGCTGACGCATGTGCCCACCGGCATCGTGGTGCAGTGCCAGAACGACCGCTCGCAGCACCGCAACCGCGACGAGGCCTGGGCCATGCTGCGCTCGCGCCTGTTCGAACACGAGATGCGCAAGCGTCAGGCCGAGCAGCAGAAGCTCGAGGACAGCAAGACCGACGTCGGCTGGGGTCACCAGATCCGCAGCTACGTACTCGACCAGAGCCGCATCAAGGACCTGCGCACCAACGTCGAGATCAGCAACACGCAGAAGGTGCTCGACGGCGATCTGGACGTGTTCATCACCGCCAGCCTCAAGCACGGGCTGTGACATGACTCAGCCCCGCCGCGGCCGTGGCGCCTTCTTGTTCGACCTCGACGGCACGCTGATCCACAGCATGCCGCTGCACCACGAGGCCTGGCGGCGCTGGCACGCCGAACTCGGCCTGGCCTTCGACGAGGCGGGTTTCTTCGAAGCCACGGCCGGGCGCACCAATGCCGAGATCATGGCCACGCTGTTCCCGCAGCGCCCGCTGGCCGAACGCGAGGCGCTGGCCGAGCGCAAGGAGTCCGCCTATCGTGCGCTCGCCGCGCATTCGCTGCGCCTGGTCGACGGCTTCGTCGACTTCCAGCGCGAGGCGCGCGCGCTCGGCCTGAAGCTGGCGATCTGCACCGCGGCGCCGCCGGCCAACATGGCGGTGGCGTTCCAGCGTTTTGGTCTCGACGCGCTGGTCGATACCATCACCAGCCCGGCCGACAGAGCGTCCGGGCCTTCGCCAGCCACAGGTCCGTCCGCAGTGGACGGCCCTGTGCGCGGGCTCAGCCCGGCGGATAGCTTGCGCGGCAAGCCGCATCCCGATATCTTCGCCGAGGCCGCGCGGCGCCTCGGCGTGGCCGCGGCCGACTGCACGGTGTTCGAGGACGCCCCGCTCGGCGTCGAGGCGGCGCGGCGTGCCGGCATGCGCTGCGTGGTGCTGACCACGTCGCTGCCGGCGGCGGCTTTCGCCACGTTTGCGAACGTGATCTCCACCGCGAGCGACTTCAGGTCGCTGCGGCCCGCGGTAATCTCCTCAGAACAGGTGACCCACCATGCGTGAAGCCCAGCCCAAGCTTGTGAAGCGCGAGGAGTACGCGCCGCCGCCGTTCTGGATCCGCAACGTCGAGCTCACCTTCGATCTCGACCCGGCCAAGACCATCGTGCACAGCAAGATGGCGATCGAGCGCAACCCGGGCCAGCCGCTCGCGCCGCTGCGCCTGCACGGCGAGGCGCTGCTGCTGCTGCGCGTGCTGATCGACGGCGAGAGCGTCGCCTTCCGTCACGACGACGGCGAACTGGTGATCGACAACCCGCCGCTGCGCCCGACCTTCGTGCTCGAGGTGCGCAACACCTGTCTGCCCGAGGCGAACACCGAACTGTCGGGCCTGTACACCTCGGGTGGCGGCCTGTTCACGCAATGCGAGGCCGAGGGCTTCCGCCGCATCACCTACTTCCTGGACCGGCCCGACGTGATGGCGGTCTACACGGTGACGCTGCGTGCCGACAAGGCGCGTTATCCCAAGCTGCTGTGCAACGGCAACCTGGTCACCGAGGGGTTGCTCGACAACGGCCGCCACTTCGCGACCTGGCACGACCCGTTCCCCAAGCCGAGCTACCTGTTCGCGCTGGTCGCCGCCGACCTGGCCTGCCGCGAGCAGCGCATCGTCAGTCGCGCCGGCCGCGACCACCTGCTGCAGATCTACGTCGAGCGCAGCGAGGTCGACAAGACCGAGCACGCGATGAACTCGCTGATCGCGGCGATCGCCTGGGACGAGGCGCGCTTCGGCCTGACGCTCGACCTGGAGCGCTTCATGATCGTCGCGGTGGGCGACTACAACATGGGTGCGATGGAGAACAAGGGCCTGAACCTGTTCAACACCAAGTACGTGCTGGCCAGCCCCGCCACCGCCACCGACGACGACTTCATGGGCATCGAGAGCGTCGTCGGCCACGAGTACTTCCACAACTGGACTGGCAACCGCATCACCTGCCGCGACTGGTTCCAGCTGTCGCTGAAGGAAGGCCTCACGGTCTTTCGCGACCAGGAGTTCTCGGCCGACATGGCAGCCAGCGTGTCGGCGCGGGCGGTCAAGCGCATTCACGATGTGCGCGACCTGCGCACGCTGCAGTTCCCCGAGGACGCCGGCCCGATGGCGCACCCGGTACGCCCCGACGCCTACGAGGCGATCGACAACTTCTACACCGCCACCGTGTACGAGAAAGGCGCCGAGGTCGTGCGCATGATGCACACGCTGGTCGGCCGCGAGGGGTTTCGCCACGGCATGGATCTGTACTTCCAGCGCCACGACGGCCAGGCCGTGACCTGCGACGACTTCGCGCAGGCCATCGCCGACGCCAACCCGGGCAGCTGGCTGTCCGGGCACCTGGAGCCGTTCAAGCGCTGGTACTCGCAGGCGGGCACGCCGGCGCTGCTGGCGCACGGCCACTACGACGCCGGCGCGCGCACCTACACGCTGCGCCTGGGCCAACGCTGCCCGCCCACGCCGGGGCAGCCCGACAAGCTGCCGTTCGTGATCCCGGTGGCCCTGTCGCTGATCGCGCGCGACGGCGGCCACGCGCTGCCGTTGCGGCTGCAGGGCGAGCCGCTGGCGGGCGGCAGCGAACGGGTGATGGTGCTGCACGAAGTCAGCCACAGCTTCACCTTCGTCGACGTGCCGTCGGAGCCGGTGCCGTCGCTGCTGCGCGGCTTCTCCGCACCGGTGCAACTCGACGATGCGCTCGGCCCCGACGAGTGGCGCACGCTGCTCACCCACGACAGCGACCCGTTCAACCGCTGGGAGGCCGCGCAGCGGCTCGCGCAGCACGCCATCCTGGGTGGGCTGCAGGAGCAGACGCCGCTGCACCTGGACGCGCCGACGATCGACGCGCTGCGTGTCGTGCTGCGTCACCCCGGGCTCGATCCGGCGCTGAAGGCGCTGGTGCTGTCGCTGCCGTCGGAGGGTTATCTGGCCGAGCGCGTGGCCGCCGCCGACCCGCCGCGCATCCACGCCTTGCGTGATCTCGCACTCGACCAGACCGCGGCCTACCTGCACGCCGACTGGGTGTGGGCCTGGGAGACGCATGTGGTGCGCGAGGGCTACCGGCCCGACGCCTCGCAGGCCGGCCGCCGAGCGCTGGCCAACCTGGCGCTGACGATGCTGGTGCGCCACGCCGCCAGGGTCGGCGACCCGGTGTGGCCCGGTCGCGCGCTGCAGCGCTTCAAGGACGCGACCAACATGACCGACCGGCTCGGCGCACTGCAGGCGCTGATCGACGCGCATCACGAACTGGCCGACCAGGCGCTCGAGCGGTTCCACGCGCACTTCGCCGGCGACGCGCTGGTCATCGACAAGTGGTTCGCGCTGCAGGCCGGTGCGCCCGAGCGCGACGGCCGCGTGTTCGCGCGCGTGAAGGCGCTGATGCAGCACCGCGACTTCACGCTGCGCAACCCGAATCGTGCGCGCAGCCTGATCGTCACCTTCTGCCTGCGCAATCCCGGCGCCTTCCATCGCGTTGACGCGGCGGGTTATGTGTTCTGGGCCGACCGCGTGATCGAGCTCGATGCGCTCAATCCGCAGCTGGCGTCGCGCCTGGCCCGCGGCATGGACCGCTGGAGCCACCTGGCCGAGCCGTTCCGCAGCGCGGCCCGCGAGGCGATCTCGCGAGTGGCCGCGCGCAGCGAGCTGAGCGCCGACGTGCGCGAGATCGTCAGCAAAGCCCTGGAGTCGACATGAGCCGAGTCACCCTCACCCAGTACCTGGTCGAGCAGCAGCGCGAGCACGGGCACATCCCGGGCCAGCTGCGCCTGCTGATCGAAGTCGTCGCGCGCACCTGCAAGCGCATCGCGATCTCGGTCAACAAGGGCGCGCTCGGCGACGTGCTGGGCAGCACCGATTCGCAAAACGTGCAGGGCGAGGTGCAGAAGAAGCTCGACGTCATCGCCAACGAACTGCTGCTCGAGGCCAACGAATGGGGCGGCCACCTGGCGGCGATGGCCAGCGAGGAAATGGACACCATCCACGTGGTGCCGAACCGTTATCCGCAAGGCGAGTACCTGCTGCTGTACGACCCGCTCGACGGCTCGAGCAACATCGAGGTCAACGTGTCGATCGGCACGATCTTCTCGGTGCTCAAGAAGACCGGCAACCACGCCGGCGTGTCGGAGGCCGACTTCCTGCAGTGCGGCCGGCAGCAGGCCGCCGCCGGCTACTGCGTCTACGGCCCGCAGACCACGCTGGTGCTCACGGTGGGTGACGGCGTCGCGATGTTCACGCTCGACCGCGAGATGGGCTCCTGGGTGCTGACCGAGGAGAACGTGCGCATCCCCGAGGACACGCGGGAGTTCGCGATCAACATGAGCAACATGCGCCACTGGGCCGCGCCCATGCGGCGTTATATCGACGAGTGCCTGGCCGGCAAGACCGGCCCGCGCGGCAAGGACTTCAACATGCGCTGGGTCGCCAGCATGGTGGCCGACGTGCACCGCATCCTCTGCCGCGGCGGCATCTTCATGTACCCGTGGGACCAGCGCGAGCCCGACAAGCCCGGCAAGCTGCGCCTGATGTACGAGGCCAACCCGATGGCCTTTCTGGTCGAGCAGGCGGGCGGCGCAGCCACCAACGGCCAGCAACGCATCCTCGACATCCAGCCGGCCAAGCTGCACGAGCGCGTGAGCGTGATGCTCGGCTCCAGGCACGAGGTCGAACACGTGACCAGCTACCACCAGGGCAGCTGACAGCGCGGTCGCCGCCGCGACACGGGCGGCTGCGGCGCGACCGCACAATCGGCCCGCATGGGCACCCTGTATCTCGTCCGCCACGGCCAGGCTTCGTTCGGCAGCGATGACTACGATCGCCTGAGCGAACTCGGCGCGCGACAGTGCCGACGGCTGGGCGAGTACTTCGGCGCGCGCGGCGCACGGTTCGAGGCGGTCTACACCGGCATGCTGCTGCGCCACGCGCAGTCGCTGGCCGCGATCGTCGACGGCTTCGGCGGCGACATGCCGCAGCCGGTGGCGCTGCCGGGCCTGAACGAGTACGACGCCGAGAGCCTGGTACGCACACTGCATCCGGCGCCCATGCCGTCGCCGCACACGCCCGACGGCGTGCGCTACCACTTCCGGGTGCTACGCGAGGGCCTGCTGCAGTGGATGGCCGGCCAGTGCCAGCCTGCGGGCATGCCGAGCTGGGCCGCCTTTTCCGCCGGCGTGGCCGATGCACTGGAGCGTATTCGCCTGCAGCATGCGGGCCAGGTGCTCATCGTCTCCAGCGGCGGCCCGATCGCCACCGCGATCGGCCGCGTGCTCGACACGCCGCCGGCCAGCGTGGTGGAGCTCAACATGCGCATGCGCAACAGCGCGCTCACCGAGTTCGCGTTCACGCCGAAGCGGCACTCGCTGGTGACCTACAACGCGCTGCCGCACCTGGAAGGCGTGGATCCGGCCGATTGGGTGACCCACTCCTGATCCGCACGCGTGGCGCCGGCGTGGCGTGACCGATTGCGCGCGCGCCGGCTGCCTCGCCCGTCAAGTTCGGGCGCCGCGGGCCGAAGTCTCCGATCAAGGGGCCGATGCGCCCGACGAACGGGGCACGCACGATGGCGGGGCGCAGCGGGTGGATAGGGTTGTGGCTTTGTGCGCAGGCGATGATGGCCAGCGCTGCCGACGACACCGGCCGCACGGAGATCCGCACGCGCTGGGGCTGCCAGGTCGCCGACCAGTGGCTCAACTGCATCGTCGAACGCAGCGGCAACGCGCCGGCGGTGCTGACGGCCGATGCCCGCTTGCCCGCGATCGTGCGTGACCTGCGTCAACGACCTGCCGGCTGGCGCGGGCGCACCGTGCGCATCCCGCTGTTCAACCATCCGCTCGACGATTCACCCGTGCGCCAACTGGCGCAGGCGGTGCTGTGCGGCACCGCTGACGACTGCGAAGTGGCGATCGGCCGCGAGCGCTGGAGCAGCGCGGCGAGCTGGCTCGAATTTGCCGACGCGCACGATCCGCTGCTGCAACGCGCCGAGTAGCACGAAGCAGCGCACGACAGTCGTCCGCGACGACGGGCATCACCTAAACTCGCGCGAGTGTCCGGCCCTTCGTCGGCGCTCTGATTCGCGCGCATGCCCTCCACGCTCAGCCTCGACGAGCTCGAACCGGCCCTGCCGGCTCGGGTCTCGCGTCGTCAGCGCTACGCGTCGGCCGCACTGCTGGCGCTCGGCGTGCTGCTGGCCTGCCTGTGGGCCACGTTCACGCTGTGGCGCGAATCGCAGGAGCGTCACCGCCAGGGCGTCGAGGCGCGCTTCGAATACCGCACCGAACGCATTCGCGGCGAACTGATCCATCGGCTCGAAGGCTACGAGAGCACGATGCGCAGCGTCGCCGGCCTGATCGGCGCGCGGCCGGCATTCGACCGTGGTGCCTGGCGGCGCTACTTCGACAAGGCACAACCCACCAGCGAGTACCCCGGGCGACTGTTCCTCGCCTATGCGCCACGCTTGCGCGCCACCGACGTCGCGGCGCACGAGCAGACCGCTCGTGCCGAGGGGCTGCCCAACTACCGTGTGCGCAGCCGCGACCCGGCGTCGCCGACCGATCGTTATCCGCTCGCGTTCATGCGACGCATCGGCGAGCAAGCTGCCGTCGACAGGCTCGGCGTCGCGCCGGGCACCGACGCCGCCGACGACCCGATCGCGCTGGCAGCGATGGTGCGCGCCGCGAGCGAGGTGCGCACCGTCCTCGCCGGGCCGCTGCAATGGTCGAAGAGCAACGCCGAGGAAGACCAGGTCTGGGCTCTCGTGGTGCCGGTGTTCAACGGCGCGTCGGTGCCGACCAGCGCCGCCGAACGCCAGGCGGCGGTGTCGGGCTATCTGATCGAGACCTTCAATGCGATGGACACGGCGGGCAGCACGCTCGGCCCCGATGCGGCGCTGATCGGCCTGAAAGTGCACGACGGTGATCTGGCGCTGTTTACCTGCCCGGAGATGAAAGGCGAGTTGGCCAAGGGCTTCCAGCCGACGCTGCGCCGCGCATCGACGGTCGATTTCGGCACCCGCACGTGGACGCTCGAGTTCGTCGGCCTGTCGCGCTACATGGCCGGCACCGAGTCGGAGCAGCCTCACCTCGTGCTGGTGGCCGGCAGCCTGGTGAGCCTGTTGCTGGCCGGGCTGGTGGGCACGCTGGCCGGTCAACGCGCCCATGCGCTCGGCGAGGTGCAGGCGCGCACGGCTGAACTGCGCTCGGCGCTGGCCCGCTCCCAGTCGAGCCAGGCGCGCATGCGCGCGGTGGTCGATCATGCGCTCGACTCGATCATCACCATCGACGAGCTCGGCATCGTGCAGACCTACAACCCGGCCGCCGAGCGCACGTTCGGCTACCCCGCCGACGAGGTGGTCGGCCACAACGTGAAGATGCTGATGCCCGCGCCCGACCGGGATCAGCACGACGGCTATCTGCGCAACTTCCTCAACACGGGGCAGGCCAAGGTCATCGGCATCGGCCGCGAGGTGACCGGCCGCCGCAACGACGGCAGCACCTTCCCGATGGAGCTCGGTGTCAGCGACATGCGCATCGGCGACCGGCGCTTCTTCTGCGGCATCGTGCGCGACATCACCCAGCGCCGGCAGTCCGAACACGCGCTGCGCCAGGAGCGCGAGATGCTCGAGGTGCGTGTACAGGAGCGCACCGAGGTGCTGTCGCAGACCAACGTGGCGCTGCAACAGGAGATCCACGAGCGCCGGCGCATCCAGGGCGAGCTGGTTGCGGCGCGCGAGCAGGCCCTGCAGGCGGCCGAGGCCAAGGCGGGCTTCCTGGCCAACATGAGCCACGAGATCCGCACGCCGATGAACGCCGTGATCGGCATGACGGCGCTGCTCGAGGAGACCCCGCTCAGCACCGAGCAGCGCGGCTACCTCGAGACCATCCGCACCGGCGGCGACGCGCTGCTGGCGGTGATCGACGACATCCTCGACTTCTCGAAGATCGAGTCAGGCATGCTCGAGCTCGAGCGCCGTCCGTTCGAGGTCGGCGCCTGCGTCGAGGAGGCCTTCGACATGCTCGCGCCGCGCGCCGCCGAGAAGGGCATCGACCTGCTGTACGTGATCGACGAGGACGTGCCGCGCTGGATCGTCGGCGACGCGACACGCCTGCGCCAGGTGTTCATCAACCTGCTGTCCAACGCGGTGAAGTTCACCCACCGGGGCGAAGTCTGCATGACCGCGTCGCTCGGATCGCGCGAGGGCGCGCGCGTGCGGCTGCACTTCGCGGTGCGCGACACCGGCATCGGCATTGCGCCCGACAAGCGCGCACACCTGTTCCGCGCGTTCTCGCAGGCCGACTCGTCGACGACACGCAAGTACGGCGGCACCGGTCTCGGACTGACGATCTGCCAGCGGCTGACGCAGCTGATGGGGGGCGACATCGCGGTGGAAAGCGAGGAGGGCCGCGGCGCGACGTTCAGCTTCTCGATCAGCGCCGACTCGGCCGATTCGGCGGCCACCCTGCCCTCACGCTACATCAACGACGCACAGCCGCAGCTGGCCGGCAAGCGCGTGCTGATCGTCGACGACAACGCGACCAACCTGCACATCCTGGAGACCTTGTGCCGCCGCTGGGGCACCGAGGTCGCCTCGGCAGGCAGCGGCGTCGAGGCCCTGAATCTGCTCGACCACGATCGCCTGTTCGACGTGGCGGTGCTCGACCTGCACATGCCCGGCATGGACGGCGTGCAGCTCGCGCGCCAGATCCGCTGGTTGTGCCCGGGCAACACGCCGGCGCTGGTGCTGCTCTCGTCGAGCGTACAGCGGCGCAGCGGCGTCGACCAGGCCGAGCTGTTCGCGGCGCGGCTGGCCAAGCCAGTGAAGCACAGCCAGTTGTTCAACACGCTGACGCAGGTGCTGCAGCCGGCGCTGGCCGGGCGCGGCACTGGTTCGACCCGCCGCCTCGACCCCACGCTGGCGCAGCGCGTGCCGCTGAAGATCCTGGTCGCCGAGGACAGCGTCATCAACCAGAAGCTGGCCGTCGGCATCCTCGCCAAGCTCGGTTATGCCGGCGACGTGGCGGGCAACGGCCGCGAGGCGGTGGAGCTCGTGCGCCTGAATCACTACGACCTGGTGCTGATGGACCTGCAGATGCCCGAACTCGACGGCCTGGAGGCCACACGGCGCATCGTCGCCGAACTGCCCGCGCAGAGCCGCCCGCGCATCGTCGCGATGACGGCCAACGTGATGAGCGGCGACGAAGACGCATGCCTTAAGGTCGGAATGAATGCCTATATCAGCAAGCCGATTGACATCAGAAAATTTAAGTCGACTTTAAGAAAATGGATCAATTTCAACACAACCGATTCAACCGCATCAGGCGCGCCGATTCTTTCCGATGCTGCCATCAATCTGGATGGCCTTATCGAAAACTGCATGGGCGATGACGCGTTTCTAAAAGAGATGTGCGCGCTTTTCGTTAAACAGGGCGCCGAGCAAATTACGCAGCTCGGTCCCTTATGTATCGATGGAAACAATCACGACTGGGTGGAAGTGTCCCACGCGCTTAAAGGCACGGCCGGCCACATTGGCGCAGAAAAGATGCGTGAACTTTGCGGTCAAGCCCAACTGATGGAAACCGCTACTGCAGCTGCCAGAAAAGAACAGCTCGCCGCTATCGAAGTGGAATATCTTAAGGCCGTGAGTTACCTGATCCAAAAACAACTGTATGCGGCAACGTGACCCGAACGGACACAGCCGCAATATCTGACCAGAATCCCAGATTCAAAGATAATTGGTGGAGCTGATGAGGATCGAACTCACGACCTCTACAATGCCATTGT
>CALMQI010000121.1 GCA_937871935.1 uncultured Burkholderiales bacterium | reverse complement strand
GCTCGCCGCGCTCATGCCGATCGTCGCGGGCATCGGCGGCAACTCGGGCAACCAGACGGTCACCATGATCGTGCGCGCGCTGGCGCTGGGACAGATTCAGGGGGCCTACTGGGCGAAGCTCCTCGCCAAGGAGCTCGGGGGGCGCATCGGGCGCGGGACCTCCCGGGAGTACGGGCTCGCGCGGATCGACCTGTCCACCGACTACGTCGGGCCGGACGCGCTGTCGACCGCGTGGTGGATCGGCGGACGCCGGTACGCGCCGAGCGAGGTCGCCGACCGGTTGGCCGAGATCTACGCCGCGATCGAGCCGATGGTCCGCGCGCTGCCGCCGTGGTCCACGCTCACCTGGGACCGCGCCGACGATCAGGCCCGTGCCTACGACCAGATCCCGATCCCGCAGTTCCTGCGCGACGCCGGGGTATCCGACGAGGCGGGTCGCATTCCCGAGGGCGCGTGGCTGCGCGCCGCGGCGGCTGCCTTCCTGCTCGTCGCGACGGGTGCCGGTGGATTCTTCGTCAAGAGCAACACGCAGACGGCGCCGTCCGAGACCGGCGGTTCGCTGATCGCCGCCTCCGGCCTCGACGAGGTGCGCGCCGCGGAGAAGCAGTACGCCGAGGCGATCTCGCGGCTCGAGACCAGCGCCGGTCCGATCCTGGCCGCCGCCACCGACCCGGCGACGCCGCCGCGCGAGGCGGCGCTCCTGGCCGGCTACCGCAACCGCCTGCGTTCGGTCGACCGGGCGATCGAGAACCTGCGCTTCCATCTGGAGGCGAATCCTTACCACGCCAAGACGCGCGCCGCGCTGCTCAAGACCTACGGCGAGAAGAGCCAGTTGCTGAACGAAGTGCTGAAGACGAGAAGAGGTGCCTGATGTTCGCCCCACTCTGCACGCGACGAAACCGAGTCCGCTCGCTGGTGAGCGCCTTGGCGATCCTTCCCTTCCTGGCTTCCGCTTCGGCTGCGGCCTCGACGCCGGCTCCGCCGGCCCCACCCGCTCCGCCGCGACCACCGCGGGCAATGCGCGCCCCGACCCCGCCGACACCGGCGATCGCGCCGACGGCGCCGCCGCCGATCAGCCACCGCCGGCGCGGCCCGGTGATGGTCCGCAGGCCGGGCTCGCGCGTGTCGAACACTTCGCCGGCCGCCTTGTCGACGATGGCCCTGTCGACCCGGTCGCGCCCGGTGGCATAGGCGCCGAGCAAGGCGCGGTCGCACAGCAGGTTGATGCGCCGCGGGATGCCGCGCGCCAACTCGTGGATGCGCTTGCGCGCCTCGCGGTCGAACGGAATCAGCCCGCTCATGCCGGCCACCGACAACCGGTGCTTGATGTAGTGCGCGGTCTCGTTCTCGTTCAGCGGCTCCAGGTGGAAGCGCGCCGTCACCCGCTGCGCCAGCTGCTCGAGCTCGGGGCGCGCCAGCTTGTCGCGCAGCTCGGGCTGGCCGATCAGGATGATCTGCAGCAGCTTGCGCTCGTTGGTCTCCAGGTTGGTCAGCAGGCGCAGCTGTTCCAGCACATCGGTCGAGAGGTTCTGTGCCTCGTCGATGATCAGCACGCTGCTCTGCCCGGCGGCATGGGCCTGCAGCAGGAACGCGTTGAGCGGGTCGACGAAGTCCTTCACCGTGGCGCCGCGCGCGAGCGTCTCGTCGATCGGGATGTGGAACTCCTCGCAGATCGACTTCATCAGTTCGATGACGGTCTGCTTGGGGTTGAAGATGTAGGCGACGTTGCAGCGCTTGGGCACCTGCTCGAGGAAGCAGCGGCATACGGTGGTCTTGCCGGCACCGATCTCGCCGGTGAGCAGCACGAAGCCGCCGCCGCCGCGCACCCCGTACAGCAGATGGGCGAGCGCCTCGCGGTGGTGCTCGCTCATGAACAGATAACGCGGATCGGGCGCGATCGAGAAGGGCTCGCGTTTGAGGCCGAAGTGCTCCGCGTACATGGGACACGAGGATACCCGTGGTCTCGCGGCGCCCCCGAGTGGGTTGTTGCGGACCGGGCAGGCCCGGATTCATCGGCGTGTCCGCTGGTTCCATAATGGCCGCGGGCTGTCCCGTGGGGATGGCCCGTGTGTCAGGTTCCCGGAGGGGGGTGCTCGGACATGCAGGTCCATCGCGGCTCGCGTTGCACGCGTCCGGTCGGCATGCGCACGCGCAGGGCATGGCTGAAGACCGCTGCGCAGACGGCCGCGGCAGGGCTGGTCGCGGCGTCGCCCCTGCGGGCCGCGCCTCGGCCCTGGCGCATCGCCCACGTGATGAGTTTCGAGTCGCCCTGGCGCTGGACCGACGGGCAGCTCGCCGGCTTCCAGCAGGCGCTCGCCGCGCCGGACGCCCAGTACCGCGTGTTCCAGATGGACGTCAAGCGGCATCGCGAGCCGACCGCCAAGGCCGAGCGCGGTCGTCTGGCGCGCGAGTGGATCGGGCAGTGGCAGCCCGACCTGGTGTACCTGACCGACGACGATGCGGTGGCCGAGGTGGCGCGCCCGTATGCCGGACATGCGCTGCCGATCGTCTTCAGCGGCGTCAATCGCACACTGGCCGAGCATGGGCTGACCGGCGCGCCCAACGTCACCGGCGTGCTCGAGCGCGAGCACGTGATCGAGTCGCTGCGCCTGCTGCGCGCGCTGGTGCCGCCAGCGCGCCGGCTCGCGGTGATCTGCGACCGCGCCGGCGTCTACTGGGACGCCGTGATCGAGCGCGTGCGCGAGCAGACCGCCGAATTGCCACAGATCGAGCTTGCCGTGGTTGATCGCGTGACGCGGTACGCCGATTTCCAGCGACGCGTCCAGGCCTACCAGCGCGAGGTCGATGCCGTGCTGGTGCTCGGCGTGTTCGGCCTGCAGGACGGCAACGGCCACAGCGTGCCCTACGCGGAGCTCGCGCGCTGGCTGGCGGTGCACAGCTACTTGCCGGACCTGAGTTTCTGGGTCGACCGCGTGCACTACGGCACGCTGGCGTCGGTGACGGTGTCGGAGTTCGAGCAGGGCCTGGCCGCCGGCCGGTTGGCGGCCGCGGTGCTGCGTGACGGCCAGGCACCTGGCGGCCTGCCGGTGCGCGCCACCACGCGCGGGCATCCGGCACTCAGCCTGGCACGCGCACGCCAGCTCGGCATCGCGGTGCGGTCGCGCGAACTGCTGGCCTGCGAGGTGGTGCGCCGCTTCGCCTGGGACGCGGCATGAGGCGGCGGCGCGCATGAGCCTCGGTCTGCGTGGCAAAGTGGTGCTGGCCTGCGGCGCCGCCGTGCTGGCCACGGTGCTGGCCACGGCCACCGTCGCGGCATACTTCTTCGTCGACCGCCAGGTGACGGCGCAGATGTCGCGCGCGATGGCGGTGGCCGATGCCCTTGCGCTGCAGCTCGAACGCATCCTCGCGCTCGACATCGCACTGCCCGAGCTGCAGGGCTTTGACGAGCAGTGCACCGAAAGCGTGACGCGCCATGGCGCGCTGTCGTACGCACTGGTGGTCGCCACCAGCGGCGAGCTGCTGTTCCGCAGCCACGACCTGGCCACCTCGCCGCCGTCGCTGCCGCCGATGGCGGTGCTGGAGCGCCCGCCGCGTCCGCTGATCGCGCCCGATGGCGCGACTCACCTGGCCGTGGCGCCGGTCCGCGACCTGCGGGGCCGGCCGGTGGCCAAAGTGGTGGTCGGCTTTTCGCGCGCCGAGGTGCTGGCCGAGCGCAACCGTCTGCTCGTGCACATTGTCATCGTCGGGCTGGCGGTGATGGCGCTGGTGCTCGGCGCGCTGGCGTTCGGCCTGCAGCACCTGATGGTGCGGCCGCTGACCCGCATCGTGCGAGCGATGGACCGCGTGCGCCGCGGCGACCAGGACTACAGCCTGCGCCTATCGTCACGCGGCGACGATGAACTCGCGATCCTGCGCCAGGGCTTCAACGGCCTGGTGCAGGCGGTGGCCGCGCGCGAACACGACCTGCGCGCCGCCAAGGACGCGGCCGAGCAAGGCAATCGCACGAAGACGCAGTTCATGGCGGTGATGAGCCACGAGCTGCGCACGCCGCTGAACGCGGTGCTCGGCATGGCCGAGCTGTTGGCCAACACCCGGCTCGATGAACGTCAGCGCCGTTTCGTTGCCCAGATCCGTGGCTCCGGACGCGAACTGGTGGAGATCATCAACGACGTGCTCGACCTGACCCACCTGGAAGGCGGCAAGCTGCAGCCGCTGCGCCAGCCCTTCCACCTGCGCGACGCGGTGTTCGAGACGGTCGAGCTGTTCCGCGAAAGCGCCGGCGCGCGGGCGCTGGCGCTGACGCTGCATGTGGACGAGGCACTGCCCGACGTGGTGGCCGGCGACATGGTGCACGTGCGCCAGGTGCTGGCCAACCTGCTGAGCAACGCACTCAAGTTCACCGAGGAAGGCGGCGTCATCGTGCGCGTCACGCCGGCGGCGGGTTTCGTGCGCTTCTCGGTCAGCGACACCGGTGTCGGCGTGCCGGCGGACTTCATGCCGCACCTGTACGAGGCCTTCCGCCAGGCCGACAGCGCACCGACCCGGCGCTACGGCGGCGCCGGTCTCGGCCTGGCCATCGCACGACGCCTGTGCGTCGCGATGGGCGGGCGCATCGAGGCCAGCTCCAGGCCCGGCAAGGGCTCGACCTTCTGGTTCGAGCTGCCGCTGCCGGCAGTGGAGGGCGGCCTCGAGCTCGGCACGCTGGTCGAGCCCGAGCAGGCGGCCCGCACGGTGGCGGCCAACGAGCCCCTGCCGCTGGACGACACGCCGCCGCTGCAGGTGCTGCTGATCGAGGACGACGTGCCCAACCAGCGGCTCGCGCTCGACACGCTGGCGCATACCCATGCCCAGGTCACACTGGCGGCCGACGGCACGCAGGCGCTGCGCTGGGTGCGCAAGCGCCACTTCGACGTCGTGCTGCTCGACTGGCAGCTGCCGGAGGTCGACGGTTTGGCGGTGCTCGCTGCGCTGCGTGAAGCCGAGGTGGCGCAGGGCTGGCCGCGCACGCGCGTGGTCGCCGTCACGGCGCACACCGGCCCCGGTGACCGCGAGACCTGCCTGTCGGCCGGTGCCGACGACTATCTGGGCAAGCCCTACACGCCTGCCGATCTGCTGGCCAAGCTGGTGCCGGCGCCGAGCAGCCCGCAGCCACAGCAACGCTGAGGCTCGCGGGGCCGGCACGCGGCGCGGCCACCGTGGCGCCGGCTGGTGCCGCCGCACTTTGTCACAGGTCAAGGGACTGGACAGATTCTGAAGCGTTCTTAAGGTGAAGTCGTGCACGTCGGGGTGGTTCCCAGCGCGCGCGCACGCGTCCACAGTGCCGTTCCACGCGTAGGTCGCTGCGATGAGCTTCGTCTCATGGTGGACGACGCGCGCAAACCAAGGAAGGCATATCACATGGCCAGGAACGACACACAACGACCGCCCCTCGGCATGAAGCTGCTGATGCCCACGCTGCTGCTGGCCGGCGGCCTGACGACGGGTGGCTGGTGGCTGGCCGAGTCGCTGGTGCTGACACAGACCGTCAGCGAAGGCCGCACCGTGGCCGACATGGCCGAGAACGTCGGCCGCTGGGCGTCGCAGTACGGCGGCATCCATGTGCGCACCGTGGGCGCGAATGCACAGATCCCGGGCAGCTTTCTCACCCGCTCGGTGTACGCGCCGACCGACGGCGACAACCACGTGCTGCAGGGCGCCCGGGTCGAAGGCGTGATGGCCGAACGCGCCGCGATGGAGCGTGTCGAGTCCTACCACTGGAAGAACCCGGCGCTGATCCAGCGCGAAGTGGCCGACGTGATCACGGCCTCGGGCAGCAAGGCGCGCTATCGCATGACGGCGCGCAGCGTGCTCAACAAGAACAACGAGCCCAACGATTTCGAGCGCGAGGCGCTGGACTCGATCCAGGCCGCGACTGAACGCCTCGGTGGCACCGCGCCCGCGGGCGGCAAGCTGCAGCACGGCGTGGCCGATCCGGCGCGCGAGTACTGGAAGGTCAAGTCCGGCCAGCTGCTGTACGCCCGCTCGGTCGTCGCGCAGGCGAGTTGCCTGCGCTGCCACGACAAGGCCGACAACGCGCCCGAGTTCATGCGCACCAACGTGCAGTTCAGCGGCGGGGGCGGCTTCGGGTACACGACCGGCAGGCCTGCGGGTCTGATCAGCGTGTCGGTGCCGCTGCCGCCGACGGTGTCGGCACTGACGGCGGGGGTGCCGATGCAGGCCTGGATCGCGCTGGCGGCGGCCGGCCTGGGTGCGCTGTGGCTGCTCACCCTCGCGGTGCGCAGGATGCGTTAGCCGCACCTGACGCGGTGGGGCGTAACCAGGGCGGCGTGCAGCGGCAAAGGCTCGTCGGCTCCGGACGGGTGTCAGCCTGGTGTCGGGCCTGCGGCGCACAATCGCGCGGGGCCCATTACCCGCTGCCGAGGATCACCAGGACACCATGCCGCAGACCATTGCCGCCACGCTGATTCCCGGAGACGGGATCGGCACCGAGATCGTCGACGCCACGCTGGCTGCGCTGGATGCGCTCGGCGCGCCGTTCCAGTGGGATCGCCAGATCGCCGGCCTCGAGGGCGTGACGGCGGCGGGCGACCCGCTGCCCAAGGCCACGCTCGACAGCATCCGCCGCACACGGCTCGCTCTGAAGGGGCCGCTCGAGACACCCTCGGGCGGCGGTTATCGCAGCTCGAACGTGCGCCTGCGCGAGGAGTTCCAGCTCTACGCCAACCTGCGGCCGGCGCGCACCCTGATCCCGGGCGGACGCTTCGACAAGGTCGATCTCGTGGTCGTGCGCGAGAACCTCGAGGGGCTGTACATCGGCCACGAGCACTACGTGAAGATCGACGACGACCCGCATGCGGTGGCGATGGCCACCGGCATCAACACGCGGGCCGGCAGCCGCCGGCTGATCGAATTTGCCTTCGAGCATGCGATTCGCCTCGGGCGCAAGAAGGTGACGGTCGTGCACAAGGCCAACATCATGAAGGCGCTGACCGGCATCTTCCTCGAGACGGCACAGCAGCTGTACGAGCAGAAGTACAAGAACCGCATCGCGATGGACACCGTGATCGTCGACGCCTGCGCGATGAAGCTGGTGCTCAATCCCTGGCAGTTCGACGTGCTGGTCACGACCAACCTGTTCGGCGACATCCTGTCCGACCTGGTGGCCGGCCTGGTGGGTGGTCTCGGCATGGCGCCTGGCGCCAACATCGGTGCCGACGCGGCGATCTTCGAGGCGGTGCACGGCAGCGCGCCCGACATCGCCGGCAAGGGCGTGGCGAATCCGATCGCGCTGATGCTGGCCGCCGCGATGATGCTCGATCATGTGAACCTCACCGACAAGGCGGCGCGGCTGCGCACGGCGATCGACCAGACGCTCAATGTCGACAACGTGCGCACCGGTGACCTGGGCGGGAAGGCCGGCACCGCGGAGTTCACGCGCGCGCTGGTGAAGCGCATCGAGCACGCCTGATTCGCGGCGTCGCTCGCGGCGCCTGTTCGGACCCTCAGTGCAGCGTGCGCTTGCGCGACGCGCGCTCGATGGCGTCGCGCGCCTCCCGCGCTGCGTCGGCACGCTTCACCCGCCGCCAGTGGCGCACGCGGTTCCATGCGTGGCGCATGCGCCACCAGGCCTGCCGGCCGGCGTGGTCGAGCCAGCGCTGCTGCGCCGCCGGCAGCAGCATGCGCACCAGCAGCACCAGGCAGATCAACAGCACAGCGACGGCGAGGCCCTTCTCGATCATGTTGGCGTGGCAAAACGACAGTGCATGCGCCGATTCTGCACCGCCGCCGGCCCGGTGTGCGGCCCGTGGAGGGCAGGAACACCGTGAAGCAGCGGCGCTCGAACCTGGCGCGCGTGACAAGCGGCCGTCATGGTGACCCTGCAGGGCGCAGGCACATGTATCGGTTGTGACCGGTCATGCCCGTACCGGCCCGTACGATGGCGGCTGCTCGCCTTTCAGGCTAGTGTCGCGGTCCCCGCGCGTTGCCGACCCCGACACGACACCATGATTGCCGACCGCATCGAACTGCTGCAGCAGATGCCCATCTTCGGCGCCGTGCGCGAGGAGGCGCTGCGCTTCCTGCTCGAGCCCGCACGCGCGGTGCAGGTCGCGACCGGCGGGTACTTCTTCCGCGAGCAGGATCCCGCGCAGTGCATGTACGTGCTCGAATCGGGCAGTGTCGAGGTGGTCAAGCAGTGGCGCGGCCGCGAGATGGTGCTGCGAAGATTCGATACCGGCGACTGCTTCGGCGAGATGGCGCTGCTCGACCTGTTCCCGCGCAGCGCGGCGGTGCGCGCGCTCGCCGACTGCAGCGCCATCGAGCTGAAGCCCGAGTTCATGCTGCGCCTGTTCGAACGCGACGCCGAGTCGTTCGCGCTGATCCAGATGAACATCGGCCGCGAGATGTGCCGGCGGCTGCGCACCACCGACGAGCAGCTGTTCCAGGCGGTGATGGGCGAAGCGCCGGCCGCGATGGAGACGCAATACACCTCGATCTGATACGCGAGATAGGATCGTCGTTCTATGTCGCGTGAGTTGCTGCTGCCTTTGACCGTTATGCTTGTCGGCATGGCCAGCGCAAGCGTGGCCGCCGATGCGTCGGGAAAGGGCATCTACACCTGCCGCGACGTGAAGGGCAACCCGATCCTGCGCGATCGGCCGATCGCCGAATGCCTCGACATCGGGCAGGACGAGCGCAATCAGGACGGTTCACCGCGCCGCCAGTTGGCCCCGCCGGCCACGCCCGACGAGGCCGCCAAGCGCGAGGCCGAGGCGCAGCGCGAGCGCGAGCGCCAGGCCACACAGGCCGAGGCTAGGCGCTACGACATCCACCTGCTCAGACGCCACCCTGACGAAACTGCGCATGAGCGAGCCCGGCAAAAGGACCTCGACGCCACACGCAGCGCGACGAAGGCCTCCGAGAAGCGGCTCGAGGAATTGCAGGTCGAGCGCAGCCGCCTCGACCAGGAAGCTGAGTTCTACCAGGGTCGTGCCAAACCGGACAAGCTGCGCCAGGACCTTGCCAACAATGCTGCTGCGGTGAACGCGCAGCGCCAGTCGATGGCCAACCAGGCCAGCGAGATGCAGCGCATCAACCAGAACTTCGACGCCGAGCGCGAGCGCCTGCGCAAGCTCTGGAAGGGCGCGCTGCCGGGCAGCGTGGGGCCGGTGCCGTTCTTCGAGCGCTGACGATCTGCGGCACCGACTCAGGCGCCGCCGTTGGCCATCAGCAGGTCCGAGGCGTCGCCAGCCGGTGGCCGGGCAAACGCGGGCGTCAGCGGCTTGCGCCGCATGCGCGTGATGCTCTCGGCGAGGTCGGTGTCGGGCTTCAGGCTGCTCAGCACCCCATCGATGTTGCGTTGCACCAGCGCGTCGTCACCGTGGCCGACGATGTCCCAGACGTCGATCGCCAGCGGCACCAGCGCGGGCTGCAGCAGCGCCCGGATCGAGGCCATCCAGACCGGAATGCCGATGGCGATCAACTGCATCAGCGCTGTGTTGCTGGCCAGCGCCTTGCGGCGCCGATCGGCCAGCGCATCGCAGTAGTCCGACAGCGCCTGCCGGTCGTCGCTGCTGACAACCACGCTGGCCTTGATCAGGTGCCCCAGGGCCTTGTCGAACTGCGTCTCGCCCGTGCTCTTCTCGAAAGCCAGCAGGGAAGCCGCGGTCACCCAGGTGGCGGCCTTCGCTTCGGCGCGGCCCTGGATGCTGAGCGAGCGCAGCGAAGCCAGGAGATCTTGCCCATCGTCTCGTTCGAATCGGGAGATGATGAATCGGTCTATCAGGTTGCGCATGGCGCCCCCCTGAGAATCGACATCGGGCGGTTATGTAACCTGCTCCTGCCGGAACTGTCATTAGAAATGACCCGGGGCGTTGCGAACACGCCGCTGCCGTGGCGCCTCGTTCAGCAATTCACGGGCAAGCGGACATCATGTTCGAACGGACCCGCTTCTGCGGGGAAGACGCAGCGAAACGTGCAGTCTGCGGCGGTTCCGCGTGACGCGGTAGATGGCGGAGGCGGTGAGATTCGAACTCACGGAGGGCGTAAACCCTCGCTGGTTTTCAAGACCAGTCCATTCAACCGCTCTGGCACGCCTCCGGCGGCAGAATCATCGCAGAAGTCGGTGGGGCCGTATCAACGCGGCGCCGGCGCGCCCCGCACGCGATCGAGCTTGTCGCACAACTCCTGGGCGCCGTCGACCACCCGCGGCGACGGCCGATGCAGCGTATCCGGGTTGACGACGATCAAACGGCCCGCGCGCGCGGCGCGCAGCGCGCGCAGGCGCCGCCAACCGTCCAGGTTGTCGGCGCCCTGCGGGTCGACGCTGCCGGTGACGATCGCGTCCGGGTCGGCCTGCAACACCGCTTCCTCGCTGATCGTCGGCGTCAACAGCGGCAAGGCGGCGAACACGTTGCTCGCGCCGCACAGCGACAGCGCCTCGCTGATCAGATGACTGCCGTTGACGGTCAGCAGCGGTCGATGCCAGATCTGGTAGAACACACGCAGGCGCGGGCGCTCTGCATAACGCGTTCGTAGCTGGGACACGCGATCGGCGAAGGTCCGGGCGGCGCGGTCGGCCCAATCCTGTGTGCCGGCCAGCCTGCCGAGCCGGCGCAGTGTCGACTCGATGTCGCCCATGCGATGGATCTCGCTGGCGTAGATCGGCAGCTTCAAAGTCGCCAGCCGATCGAGCTGCTGCGCCGAGTTGCCATCGCGCCAGACGACGATCAGGTCGGGTCGCAGCGCCACGATGCGCTCGAGGTCGAGTTGCGCGCTGTCGCCGATGCGCGGCAGCGCGCGAGCCGCGGCCGGATAGTCGCTGTAGGCGGCGACGCCGACCACACGCTCGCCGGCGCCGGCGGCGAACAGCAGCTCGGTCAGATGCGGCGCCAGGCTGACGATGCGGCGTGCCGGTTGCGCCAGGCTCACCAGGTGGCCGTCGTCGTCACCGACCTGCACGCGCGGCAGTGCATCCGCGGCCGCCAGCACGAGCACCGGCGTGGCAAGCATCATGCCGTGGGCCAGGGCACGGATCAGGCGAGGTAGAGCCATCGTTCCTCGCAGCGCACGCGTTTCACCGCCACGCCATAGGCCGCCGACAAGCAGGCTTCGGTCATCACCGCGTCGACCGGTCCGTGCTGCGCCTGACCGTCGGGGCCGAGCACCAGCGCGTGGGTGGCATAGCGTGCGGCCAGGTTCAGGTCGTGCAGCGCGACGACCGCGGCGCGGCCGTCGCCTGCGACGACGTGGCGCAGATGGTCGAGCACGATGGCCTGGTGCTTGAGATCCAGGTGCGCCGTCGGCTCGTCGAGCAGCAACAGCGGTGTGCCCTGCGCCAGCAGGGCGGCGATGGCCACCCGTTGGCGTTCGCCACCCGACAGGCTGGTGACGTCGCGCTCGGCCAAGGCCTCGGCATCCACCCTCTGCAGCGCTTCACGTGCGATGGCGTCGTCGGTCTCGCCTTCCCAGGCCCAGCGGCCGAGGTGCGGATGTCGGCCCATCAGCACCACGTCGAGCACGCGCGCGGCAAAGCTGTCGTGCAGCGTCTGCGGCAGCAGTCCGCGCCAGCGCGCCGCCTCGTCGGCGCGCCAGGTCGACGCGGCTCGCCCGCGCCAGCGCAGCCCGCCGGTCGACGCGTCGCGCAGGCCGGCCAGGGTGTGCAGCAGCGTCGTCTTGCCGCTGCCGTTGGGGCCGAGCACGCACCACAGTTCACCCGCGCGCACCGGCCACGTCAACTGGTCGACCAGCAGCCGTGCGCCGAGCCGCAGCGTCAGCGATTCGGTGTCGAGCAGGGCGGCGGGGCTCTTCATCGCCGTCGTAGCAGCAAGACCAGGAAGGTCGGCACGCCGATCAGCGCGGTGACGATGCCCACCGGCAGCTGCTGCGGCGCGAGCAGCGTGCGAGCCAGGGTGTCGGCCAGCAGCAGCGCGGCCCCGCCGGTCAGTGCGCAGGCCGGCAGCAGCACACGCTGGTCGTTGCCGATCAGCAGGCGCAGGCCATGCGGCACCACCAGGCCGACGAAGCCGACCGCGCCGCTCGTCGTCACCGCCAGCGCGGTGGCCAGCGACGCCACGACGTACAACGTGCGGCGCAGCGCCACCACCGGCACGCCGAGCGTGCGCGCGACCACGCTGCCACGCAGCAGCACGTTCAGCGAGCGCGCCAGCGGCGCCATCGCCAGCGTGGCGATCAGCAGCGCCCACGCCGGCAGCGTGCCGGCATCGGTGGCGCCCAGGTCGCCAGCCAGCCAGAACAGCATGCCGCGGATGCGCGCCTCGGGCGCGAGCGCGAGCATCAGCGTGACCAGCGCGGTCCAGAACGCCGCCAGCATCACGCCGGCCAGCAGCAGTCGCGGCGTGCCCTCGGCCGGCTCGCTGACGGCGGCGGCGCCGAGGTCGCGCTGCGCCACCGCGAAGACGACCACGATCGACAGCAGCGCGCCGCCGAATGCGCCGACATGCGTCCACGCGACGGCCAGGCCCAGCACCATCGCACCGAGCGCGCCGACGGCGGCACCGCCGGAGACGCCGAGCACGTAGGGTTCGGCCAGTGGGTTGCGCAGCAGCACCTGCATCAGCGCGCCGGCCAGCGCCAGCAGCCCGCCGGTGCCGAAGGCGGCCCCTGCGCGCGGCAGGCGCAGCTGATGCAGCACCTGCGAAGCCGCGCTGTCGTCGGGCACGACGAGGTGGCGCCACAGTTCGCCGGCAGGGATCGGGCTGCTGCCGAGCAGCAGCGCCAGCGCCAGGCTGGCGGCGGCGAGCGCGGCGCAGGCGAGCCAGATGCGCAGGGCGCGGGCCATCATGAGCCTACCAGGCCGACGCCTCGAGCGTGACGACGAACTGGCGCGGCGCCGTGTTGTAGCCCTGCGCCAGCTCGTAGTGCTTGTCGGTCGCATTGCGGATGCGGCCCGACACGGCCAGCGTGCGGCTGAACGACCAGCGGGCGAACAGGTCGACCAGCGCGTAGCCGCCCATGCGGGTGCCCGCGGTGTTGGCGGCGCTGTCGAAGCGGGCGCCGCTGGCCGTCAGATCTAGCCCCGCCTCCCAGGGCCCCGGCGCGTAGGCCACGCCGGCATGGCCGTGCCGGCGCGCGCGGCGCACCAGCAGTGTGTCGGCGCCGATGTCGCGCGGGTCCTGCCAGGTCCATTCACCGGACATCCGCCACGCCGCTATCGCGTGCTGCGCCGACAGCGTGGCGCCGCGGATGCGCGCCCGGTTGACGTTGACCACGGTGCTGAAGCTCGGGTCGACGGCGATCAGATCGTCGATCCGGTTGACGAACAGCGTCAGCGCGGCGGCCGTGCGCTCGCGCTGATAACGCAGCCCGAGGTCGGCGCCGCGCGAGCGCTCGGGTCGCAGGTCGGGGTTGCCCTGGAAGCCGAAGGACAGCGGAAAGTACAGGTCGTTGAAGCTCGGGGCGTGGAAGCCGGTGCCCGCCGACGTGGTCAGCCGCCAATGCGGCGTCAGGTCGAGGCCATAGCCGGCGCGTCCGGTGGTGCGCGTGCCGAACTGCGAGTTGCGGTCCACCCGCAGCGAACCTTCCACGCGGTGGGCGCCGACGCGCGCGCTGGCGCCGCCATAGGCCGAGCCGATGCGCCGCGAGGTCTGCGTGAAGGCCGTGTCGCCGCCGACCGACTCGCGCCGCCACTCGACGCCGGCGATCAGGTCGACCGCGTCGAGCCGGATGTTGTGCTGCCAGCCGAGCTGGTCCTGGTCGGTATCGAAGCGGCCGGGGAAGGCACCCTCGCTGGCCAGGTGGTCGCTGCCGCGGGCCAGCCGCAGCGTCGAGCGCCAGCGCTCGCTCATGCGGTCTTCGCTGCTGAGTGCGACGCTCGTGATGCGCTGGCGGTTGAGGTCGTCGCTGCCCGGGCCGGCGTCGAAATGCGTGACGGCGTCGCTGGCCAGCAGCTGCACGCCCAGTGCATGGCCGGGCCGCCATTCGTGGCGCAGCCGGCCACCAGCGTGCGTGTGCCGGTACGGGTCGCGGTCGGGTTCGAACGCGAACGCCGAGCTGGTGTTCGTCGCCGAGAACGCGCGCACGTCCTGCGCACCCGCCTGCAGCGACCACTCGGTCACGCCGCTCTTGCCACCAGCGCCGACCGACGCATCGCGCAGGCGGTCGCTGCCCAGGCTCAGGCGGCCGCTGGGTGCGCGCTCGCCGCCGCGGGTGAAGATCTGGATCACGCCGCCCACCGCGTCGGCACCGTACAGGCTGCTCGCCGGGCCGCGCAACACCTCGATGCGCTCGATCTGCGCCAGCGGCAGATGCTCCAGCGCGTGGGTGCCGGTGGTCGCGGAGTTGACGCGCACGCCGTCGATCAGCACCACCACGTGGTTGGCGTTGGTGCCGCGCAGGAACAGCGCCGACGGCTGGCCCGGGCCTCCGTTGGTGGCGAGTTCGATGCCGGCCTGGCGCTGCAGCAGCTCAGGCAGGCTGGTGGCGGCCGATCGCGCCAGCGCGTCGGCGTCGATCACCACCAGATCGGCGATCGTCTCCTGCCGCGGCTGGGGCAGCCGGTTGGCGGTGATGACCACCTGCGCCACCGTGTCGGCGGCCTGGACGAGAAACGGGGAACAGCACAACACCAGGCCCGCCGCAGCGGCCCGGCACGAACGCGGGCACTTCATCTCGAGACTCCCGCAGCCAGCGTCCCCGCAGGCTGCACAGTTGGGACATGTCGGCCCGCCAGGGCGGGCACGACGACCGTTGCCTCGAGGCCGGTATCCGGGCTGACAGGCCGGTGCCGTGGAGCACCCAGTGCCATCGCCTTCCCACGGGGGTTGCCCGCAGTGGCTTTCGATGTCACCGCAGGGCCGCGTCGCCGCGACCCTGCGCCTGCTTACCGGTGCGGGGGCAGCGCAGGCCTTGCACGGCCTTGTGGGGCCCTGCGCACCTGCTTCCCGTTCAACCCGTCGATGGCGTGAGCCACCTCGGGGCACCTGAAGCGGGGTGGATCTTAGCCGGCCGTCGGCCCCGGTCTTTGCGCCTGCGCACAGGGCACCTGCAGCAACTCGACGGCGCCACCGTCGATGCGGGCCGCAGTGAGCGTGCCGCCCCAGACGCAGCCGGTGTCGAGCGACAGCAGGTTCGGCCGTTCGATCAGGCCGAGCGTCGACCAGTGGCCGAAGGCCACCGGCGTGCCGGCGGTGCGGCGGGTCTCGATCTCGAACCACGGTCGGAAGCCCGCGGGCGCAGCGTCGGCACCGTCCTTGATCACCAGGTCGAGCAGGCCGTCGTCGGTGCAGAAGCGGATGCGCGTCAGCACGTTGACGATCAGCCGCCAGCGCTCGATGCCCTGCAACGTGTCGCTCCAGCGTGCCGGCTCGTTGCCGTACATGCGCGCCAGAAAGGCCGCCAGCTGCCGCTCGTCGCGCAGCATCGCCTCCACTTCGGCGGCCAGCGTGAGCGTCTGCGCCGCGTCCCATTGCGGCAACACCCCGGCATGCACCAGCAGCCAGCCGTGCGCCTGGTCGGCCAGCTTGCACTGGCGCAGCCACTCGAGCCAGCGTGCCCGCTCGGCGCTGTCGAGCACGTCGCCGAGCGTGTCGCTGCGATGCGGCGGTCGCACGCCGGCGGCCACGGCGAGCAGGTGCAGATCGTGGTTGCCGAGCAGGCAGGTGGCTGCGTCGCCGAACGAGCGCAGGCGCTTCAGCACGCCCAGGTTGTCGGGCCCGCGGTTGACCAAGTCGCCCAGCACGTGCAGGCGGTGACGCGACGGCGTGAAGCCGATTTCGGCGAGCAGGCGTTCGAAGGCATCGCTGCAGCCTTGCAGATCGCCGATCAGGAAGTGCATCGGCGTCGCCCCAGTGAGCTTCGAGGGTTCATGAAGCCGATTCTGCTACGCTGGCGCTCCCCGGCTACTGGTGAGGGCGCGCCGCAGGGGCCGCGCCGCTCGATGGACGTTGCGCTGCTTGCCTTCCTGATCGGTCTGAACGGGCTGTTCGCCATGTCGGAGATGGCGCTCACGGCGGCACGCAAGGCGCGGCTGGCGGTGATGACCGAGAACGGCGAGCCCGGTGCCCAGGCGGCGATGGTCCTGCACGAGCACCCGACACGCTGGCTGTCGACCGTGCAGATCGGCATCACGTCGATCGGCGTGCTGAACGGCATCGTCGGCGAGGCGGCTTTCTCGGCGCCGCTGGCGCAGTGGCTGGTGGTGGAGGTTCACCTGCCGCCGCGCGCCGCCGAGCTCACCGGCTGCGCCCCCAACGAAGCCGACGGCCGCGAGCTGTTCGAGGTCGTGCGCATCCCCGTCGAGAGCGAACGCCGAACCCTGCAGGCGCTGGTGGCCGAGGTTCGCGTGACGAAGCAGAAGGGCACGCACGCAGCCCTCTCGATCCGCCACAAGAGCGGCGCCGAGCGCACGGTCGACTTCGCCGTCGAGCCCGTCCAGGACGAGGACCCCGGGCTGGTCGAGGGCAACGGCGCGCTGCTGATCAACCTGCGCGACCGTTCGCCGCAAGTTGCTCGTTCGAGCACGCCACAGCGGCGCGAGAAACGGCCCTTCGGGAAGGGCACGCGCATCCTTGTCTACTCCCACGACACCTTCGGGCTCGGTCACCTGCGCCGCTGTCTGGCGCTGATCCGCGCCCTGTGCGCGCGCCACCCGGACGCTTCGGCCCTGCTCGTGACCGGCTCGCCGATGGTGCACCGCTATCCGATGCCCGTCGGCGCCGACTACGTGAAGCTGCCGGCGATCCGCAAGGTCGAGTCCGAGCAGTACGAGGCGCGCACCCTGCACATCTCGGGAGCGTCCATCCG
>CALMQI010000120.1 GCA_937871935.1 uncultured Burkholderiales bacterium | reverse complement strand
CGTCGTCGACCGGCTGGCGGAAGCCGCGAGCGAGCCGGCGGCCGTCAAGCCCGAGGGCGGCGAGACGGTCGAGGATGAAGCGCTGTTCCTCGGCCTGTCGATTTCGGCCGCGACGCCCGAGCTGCGGCAGCAGTTCGGCCTGCCGAACGGCGTCGACGGCGTCGTCGTTCTTGTTGTCGTCGCCATCGCTCTTGCCCTTCTTGTCGGGCTTCGCTTCATAGTTGCGCAGTTCGATCGTGCGGATCTTGTTGGGCTTCTTCTTGTAGACCTTGGAGACGCTCTCGAAGAACAGCTCGGGTGCCTTCTTGCCGGTGACGTTGCGCATGACGCGCAGCGTCGCGGTGAACGACTGGTCCTGGAGCAGCGAGTCGCGCCGGGCCTCACCGCGGGCGACGCGGTCGAGGATCTCGTCGAGCGTGACGCGCGGGGCACGCACCAGCACTTCGGAGACATCCGTGTGCATCGTGTCTTCCACCGCCAGCGTGGGTCCCCCGGAATGGACGGGCTGAGCACCGGCGCGTGGGGCCCCCAGCAGGAGCACGAGCGTGGCGAGCAGCGCCACTCTCCAGAGTGCAGAGAGGCAGACGGAGGGCAGGGCGCGGTCAGCTTCAGGGCTCACGGGACGGTCCAGGAAAGGGGTTGGCGAGGAGTGCGGACGCTAGCCGGGGTGCGGCACGCCCGCAACAGTCTGCGACGAGATGGCAACGGCGGCGAAGGTGGAACCGCACGCGCCGCTGCGAGTTGCGCTAGCGTTACGTGCGCTCGGGGCTGCGCGTTGCGCGCCCGGGACCACTTTCTGAACAAGTCGGCACGACCCGTGCCATACCTATGGATGGAACATCACCGGCAACCCGGTCCTGCACCCCCCCCGCAGGGTCACCGGAACCGACTGGGAGAACTGTCATGCGAGTCACGAACCAGGTCCTCATCGCCGCCTTGGCGGCTGTCGCGTTGTCCTCGCCCGCGCTGTCGGGTGCCGTCGAGCTCACGCCTTCGTTGCTGGCGCTGCCCGCTCCCGCAATGAACCAGCGGCTGCGTGCGGTGGTGGGTGAGGCCAGCGCCGATCCCGCACCGGTCACGCTGCTCATGACGCATGCGCCGGCGATTCCCCAGCCCGAGTTCGCGGGCGTGCACTATCGGCCGCGTTCGGGCCGGCGCTGACCATGGCGAACGAGGCGAGCCGGATCATGTTGAAGCTGCCGATCAGGTTGATCGTGACGACCTTGGTGAACAAGTCCAGCGCATGCGCGCCGTCCTTGCCCACCGTCTTGGCCGCCGGGCCGATGCCGGCGCAGTTGACCAGCCCCATCAGCTTGCCCATCGTGGTGGCCTTGGCCACGGCGGCCCTGGCGTCGGCCTCCTGGCTGACGTCGCAGCGCACGAAGGCGGCCTTGTCGGTGCCCAGCTCGGCGGCCACCGCCAGGCCACGCTCGGCCTGCAGGTCGGCAATCACGACCTTGCCGCCTTCGCGCACGAACATGCGCGCCGTGCCCTCGCCGAGGCCCGAGGCCCCGCCGGTGACGATGAAGACCTTGCCTGCGATGTCCATCTGCGCAACTCCTTGTCGGTGGTTCAGTTCTTCAGGGCCGCCAGCGCGCGCGCGGCGATCTGCTCGACACTGCCCACGCCCTCGATGCGGCGGTACCGCGGCGCGGCCTTGTCGCCGGTGGCAGCCCAGGCCGCGTAGTACTCGACGAGCGGTCTGGTCTGGCGCTGGTAGATGTCGAGCCGCTTGCGCACGGTTTCTTCCTGGTCGTCCGCGCGCTGGATGAGCGGCTCGCCCGTCACGTCGTCCTTGCCGGCCGCCTTGGGCGGGTTGAACTTCACGTGATAGGTGCGGCCCGAGGACAGGTGCACGCGCCGGCCGCTCATGCGCTCGATGATCGAGGCATCGGGCACGTCGAGCTCGAGCACCACGTCGAGCTTGACGCCGGCGGACTTCATGGCCTCGGCCTGCGGGATCGTGCGCGGAAACCCATCGAATAGGAAGCCGTTGGCGCAGTCGGGCTGCGCGATACGTTCCTTGACCAGGGCGATGATGATGTCGTCGCTCACCAGGCTGCCCGTGTCCATCACCTCCTTGGCGGCCATGCCCAGCGGTGTGCCTGCCTTGACGGCGGCACGCAGCATGTCGCCGGTGGAGATCTGCGGGATGCCGAAGGCGCTGCAGATCGTCGCGGCCTGAGTGCCTTTGCCAGCACCGGGCGGCCCCAGAAGAATGAGTTTCATGGTCTCCTCGGTACGAGTCGTGTCGGTGCCAATCGAGAATAGCACGCGGGTGCTTGCGCGACGCTTGCACGCCGCGTCGTCCGTTGGCATCGGGCCTCGTCAGGCGAGCAGGGCGCGCACGCGCTCCAGGTCGGCCGGCGTGTCCACGCCCGGCCCCGGCCTTTCGCTGCTCACGTGCACGGCGATGCGCTCGCCGTGCCACAGCACGCGCAGTTGCTCCAGCGCCTCGGTCTGCTCCAGCGGCGCCGGCGGCAGGCGCGGAAACCGCCGCAGGAATCCGGCGCGATAACCGTACAGGCCGACATGACGCAAAGGGGCCGGCGACGAGGGCAGCGCGTTCGAGGCGCTGCGGTCGCGCCAGTGCGGGATCGGTGCGCGCGAGAAGTACAGCGCCCGGCCGTCGTGGTCGAGCACGACCTTCACGACGTGGGGGTTGGCGAACTCCGCCGGATCGTCGATCGCGTGGGCCACCGTGCTCATCACGCAGTCAGGTCGCCTGCGCAGCAATTCGGCGCAGGCATCGATCATCGTGGTCGCGATCAGCGGTTCGTCGCCCTGCACGTTGACCACCGCGTCGTCGCCGTCCAGACCGAGCTGCTCGCAGGCCTCGGCCAGGCGGTCGCTGCCGCTGGGGTGGTCCTGCCGCGTCAGGACCGCGGCCACGCCGTGCGCCGTGCAGGCGTCGACGATGCGGGCATGGTCGGCGGCCACGACCACGCGCGTCGCGGCTGACCCCGCCGCACGCTGCGCCACGCGCACCACCATCGGCAGGCCGTGGATGTCGGCCAGCGGCTTGTCGGGCAACCGGGTCGACTGCAGTCGCGCGGGTATCAGGACGACGAAGCTCATTCGAGCGGAGCCGCAGCCGACGGCGAATCGAGCGTGCGCGCTTCGCTCTCGAGCATCACCGGAATGCCGTCGCGGATCGGGAACGCCAGCCGGTCGGCCGCGCAGACCAGTTCGCTCTGCCGCATCTGCGCGTCGCGCTGCATGGTCAACGGACCCTTGCACAAGGGGCAGACCAGCAGGTCGATCAGGCGGTGGTCCAGCGTCATGGTGTCGACTTCCAGGGTGGCAGCAATGCCGCCAAGGCGGTGGCGAAATCCGGCTCGAACTCGAAGTCTAGCGGTGCCACCCAGACCTGCGTGCGGCCGGTCCGTTCGGGTCGCAGCTTCACCGCGTCCTTCTCGGTGATGACCACGTCCGCGGCACCGGCCGGCCAGGGCAGCGTCCGGAAGTCGGCATGGTCGGGCAAGCCGATGCGATGCACCACGAGGCCTTGCTGCTCGAGCATCTCGAAGAAGCGCTCGGGCCGCGCAGTGCCCGCGCAGGCGTGCACGGTGCGGCCGCGCAGCGTGTGCCATGCGGCGGCGGTGGCCGGCTCGCCGCGCCACCAGGCAGCCAGGTCCACCGCGCCGGCCAGGCGGCGCGTCGCGCACCAGCCGGGCAGTGCGGTACTGCGCTGACCGTCGCTGTAGAGCACCAGCGACCGGGCCGGCGGCTGTGCGGGCAGCGGCTCGCGCAGCGGACCGGCCGGCAGCAGCAGGCCGTTGCCCACGCCGCGGGCGTCGAAGACGATCACCTGCAGGTCGCGCTCGAGCGCGTGGTGTTGCAGCCCGTCGTCGGCGACCAGCACGTCGAGCGTCGGGTCGTCGGCACACAGCACGCGCGCCGCTTCGATGCGTCGCGCCGCCACCGCCACCGGCACGCGCGTGCGCAGGCGCAACAGCAACGGCTCGTCGCCGACCGTGTCGACCGGGCTGTCGTCACGCACGATCCGCACGTCCGTGCGCGCACGGCCATAACCTCGCGCGATGATCCCCGGTCGGCGACCGAGCTGCTGCAGCAAGGCGACCAGCGCGATCACCGTCGGGGTCTTGCCGGCGCCACCGGTCACGAGGTTGCCGACGACGATCAGCGGACGGGGTGCGCGGGCACGCGCGCGCAGTCCGCTGGCGTAGAGGCCGCGATGGATGCCCGCCGCCAGGCCGTAGAGCCACGACAGCGGCTGCAGGGCCCGCGCCAGCGGGCTCGGTGCGGCTCGCTGCCAATGCGCGACCAGCGTGGCGCGCCAGTCGGGAGCGCCGGTCACGCGCGGATCAGCGCGTGGCGCCCTCGGGCACCTGCGCCGCGAAGGTCAAGCGTCCGAGGCCGGCGCGGCGGGCCGCGTCGAGCACGTTGATGACGGCCTGGTGCGCCGTCATGGCGTCGGCGGACACGATGACCACCGCATCGGTGCGGCCTGCCGCCGCCGAGACCAGCTCGAGCGCGAGCAGGTCGACACTGCGGCCCTCGACCGGCTTGCTGTTGACGAGGTAACGCCCTTCGGCGGTGACGTTGACGATCACCTCGGCGGGCCGCTCTCGCAGGCGTTCAGCGTCCGCCGTGGGCAGCGTGATCTGCAGCTCGGCGTACTTGGAGTACGTGGTCGTGAGCATCAGGAAGATCAGCACCACCAGCAGCACGTCGATGAACGGGATCAGGTTGATCTCCGGATCCTCGGAGCGACGGCGACGAAAACGCATGGACGCTTGCGTGTCAGGCGGCAGCCGGCGCTGCGCCGCGCACGGCAAAGCGCATCAGGTGCGGCACCAGCCGTTCGGCCGACTGCTCCATCGTCAGCGCGAACTCGTCGACGCGACGGCGGAAGTAGCGATAGAACATCAGCGCAGGGATCGCGATGATGAGGCCGAACGCCGTGTTGTACAGCGCCACCGAGATGCCGTGTGCCAATTGCGCGGGGTTGGCGCCGCTCGTGCCGGGCGCCTGCGAGCCGAAGATCTCGATCATGCCGACCACGGTGCCGAGCAGTCCGAGCAGTGGCGCGGCCGAGGCGATGGTACCCAGCGTATTGAGGTAGCGCTCCAGCCGATGTACGGCACCGCGGCCGGCGACCTCGAAGGCCTGGCGCAACGCCGGCTCCAGGATGCGCGGCTCGCCCATCACGGCGCGCAGGCCGGCCGCCAGCACCGAGCCGAGCTCGGAGTTGCCGGCGAGTTTGGTCACGACGTCGGGCGTGGGCAGGCTCTGGCGGGTGACCGACAACACCTCGTCGAGCAATTTCGGCGGCGCGATGCGCAAGGCGCGCAGGCTGACGAAGCGCTCGATCACGAGCGCCAACGCCACCACCGAACACAAAATCAACGGCCAGATCGGCCAGCCAGCGGCTTGTATGATCGAGAACAAGGGCGATCCGTGAGTGCGATGCAAGCGAATCGCGGCGGTGCGCCGCGGCGACGCGCGATTATGGCCGAGCCGCAGGCACCTTCCGTATCCAGTCGTGGCGCCTTGGCGTGCATGCAACGCAGCGCGGTGCCAGCGAGTTCACGAATGAACCCAACAATCCACCGCTCCTGTGGAAAAGCTTGTGGGCAAGCACTGTACGTCGTGGCCCAAGGCCCGTATTTGCGAGCTGTGCGCTGGATTGCCCGCGTATTGAGCACGCCGTGTGCGCACGCAAGCCATGGCTGAACCGGCAACTTCGGCGCTGGGCCCGCGCGCGCTGGGCGTGGCAGCGCTGCTGCTGGCGGCCGGCGATGCCTTGCAGGCGCGCTTGGGCGCGGTGGCGGTGCGCGGCGAGATCACCAACTTCACGCGCGCGGCCAGCGGCCACCGTTACTTCGGTCTGAAGGACAGCGACGGCGCGCCGGCGCTGTTGCGTTGCGCGATGTTCCGGCGCGCGGCATCGCTGCTGGACTTCAACCCGCGCGACGGCCAGCAGGTCGAGGTGCGCGGGCGCATCGCCGTATACGAGGCACGCGGCGAATTGCAGTGCGTGGTCGAGGCCCTGCTGCCGCAGGGTGCGGGGTCGCTGTACGAGTTGTTCCTGCGCCAGAAGGCGCGGCTCGAGGCGGCCGGCTTGTTCGACGCGGCGCGCAAGCGCGAACTGCCCGGCCATCCGCGCGCGATCGGCGTGGTGTCGTCGCTCGGTGCGGCGGCATTGCGTGACGTGCTGACGGCGCTGGCGCGGCGTGCGCCGCACGTGCAGGTGATCGTCTACCCGAGTGCCGTCCAGGGCGCCGAGGCGCCCCCTCAGCTCGTGCAGGCCATCGCACTGGCCGGCCGCCGCGCCGAGGTCGACACGCTGATCGTCTGCCGCGGTGGCGGATCGATCGAGGACCTGTGGGCCTTCAACGACGAAGCCGTCGTGCGGGCGATCGTCGCAAGTCCGCTGCCGGTGGTGTGCGGCGTCGGCCACGAGACCGACGTCACCCTCGAAGACTTGATCGACATCATGTTCGAGGATCTCGATCTGCCGGACCTCGAACGGAAGGCGCTCCGCCAACTCGAGGCGCCGCGCTCGTCGAAGCGCCGGAAGACGGTCGCCGACACGTCCCGAGCGCGCCGTCGATGATTCGCATGGCAGCGCGAACGCCGTTCAAACTTGCCAGCAACGCATGGCGTTGGGCCTTTGGCGGCAAGCGACGCCACGATCCTTTCTACGCCGCGCGACCGCATCGCGAGCGGCAGTTCTCGCTGCTCGGCCTGCTCGGCGGCGGGCAGCTCGGACGGATGTTCACTCAGGCAGCTCAGCGGATGGGCTACGAGGTCATCGTCCTCGACCCTGATCCC
>CALMQI010000119.1 GCA_937871935.1 uncultured Burkholderiales bacterium | reverse complement strand
GGCCGCCGCGCGAGCACCGCAAGGTAAATCTCCTCGACCACCTTCGCGTCGTTGCTCGGCTTTACCGGCGAACCCGAAATGATCCACCGCGATAACCTCGTGCTCGGCTGACTTCAGCCAGGCGCCTCGCCTTGCGGAGGTATCGAAGGTGATTCATCGGTGTTTGGCGCATCCGACGTCTCTGCGGTACGGCCACGCTCGGTTTCGTGCAGATTTGTCTGCGGCCGCAGGCCAGAACGCAAATAGCGATTGTGATTGTGTGCCCTCGGGACGAACCGGGCAAGTTCGGTCAATGCGAGCTGATAGACGTCGCGTTTGAAATCGATCACAGACTCAAGCGGTACCCAATATTCGTTCCAGCGCCAAGCGTCGAATTCCGGGTGTTCGGTGGCGCGCAAATTCATGTCGCTGTCATGCCCGGTGAGCTGCAGAAGAAACCAGATCTGCTTCTGACCACGGTAGTGCCCACGTGCGTCACGCCGGATGTAGTGATCAGGGACTTCGTAGCGCAACCAGTCGCGGGTCCGCGCGACGATACGAACGTGATCGGGCAACAGCCCCACCTCCTCATGGAGCTCGCGCAACATCGCCTGCTCAGGCGTTTCGCCGTACTTGATGCCCCCTTGCGGGAACTGCCAGGAGTGGGTGCGCAGTCGCTTTCCCCAGAACACCTGGTTGCGCGAGTTGAGCAGGACGATGCCGACGTTGGGCCTGAAGCCCTCTCGGTCGAGCATAATCGAACCCCGATTCTTTAACTGATTTCATTATTGCACCGGCGGCTCAAGACGCGTGAACCTCGCTTTCCCGCATGCGTCGGAGCAGCCGCCGACGTCGCATCATGAAAGCCACCCAGTTCTTCGTCGCCACGCTCAAGGAAGCACCCGCAGACGCCGAGGTCGCGAGCCATCGTTTGATGTTGCGGGCCGGCCTGATCAAGCGCCTGAGCGCCGGCATCTACAGCTACATGCCGATGGGCCTGCGGGTGATCCGCAAGGTCGAGGCCATCATTCGCGACGAGATGAACGCCGCGGGTGCGGTCGAACTCTTGATGCCCGTGGTGCAACCGGCCGAGCTATGGCAGGAGACGGGCCGCTTCGAGAAGATGGGCCCGGAGTTGCTGCGCGTGAAGGATCGGCACTCGCGCGACTTCGTGATCCAGCCGACGAGCGAGGAAGTCATCACCGACATCGCCCGGCAAGAGTTGCGCAGCTATCGGCAATTGCCGCGAAACTTCTATCACATCCAGACGAAGTTCCGCGACGAACGGCGTCCTCGCTTCGGACTGATGCGCGGTCGCGAGTTCACGATGAAGGATGCATACTCGTTCGACCGCGACGCACAGGGAGCTTCTAAGAGCTACCAGGTGATGTACGACGCCTACTGCCGCATCTTCGACCGTTTCGGGCTGCAGTACCGCGCGGTGGCAGCGGACACCGGCGCGATCGGCGGCGATCTCTCGCACGAATTCCAGGTCATTGCCGACACCGGCGAGGACGCGCTTGTTTACAGCCCGCAGGGCGACTATGCGGCGAACATCGAACTGGCCGAGTGCCTAGCGCCCGCACAACCGCGCCTGCCCGCTACGCAAACGATGGCGAAGACGCCCACACCGGGCAAGAGCACTTGCGAGGACGTGGCTGCACTGCTGAGACAGCCGCTGACGCGCACCGTGAAGTCGCTGGTGCTTGCCACTGACGTGAGAGATGGCGCAGGGCGCGTCGTCGATACCGTGATCTGGCTTCTGCTTGTGCGAGGCGATCATGCGCTCAACGAGGTCAAGGCGGGAAAGGTCGACGGGCTGCGCGATGGATTCCGCTTTGCCACGGTCGGCGAAATCGAGGCGCATTTCGGCTGCAAGCCCGGTTACCTGGGTCCCATCGGCACGCTCAAGCCGGTCAGAGTGGTCGCCGATCGCACGGTGGCGCTGATGAGCGATTTCGTCTGCGGAGCCAATGCCCGGGACTTCCACTACACAGGGGTCAACTGGGGCCGAGACCTGCCCGAACCCGATTTGGTGGCCGATATTCGCAACGCTGTGGTGGGCGATCCATCGCCCGATGGCAACGGTGTGCTGGCGATCCAACGGGGCATCGAGGTCGGCCATGTGTTCTACCTGGGCACGAAGTACAGCCGGGCCATGAATGCCACCTACCTCGACGAGTCCGGCAAGCCTCAACTGATGGAGATGGGCTGCTACGGCATCGGCGTCACGCGCATCCTCGGCGCAGCCATTGAACAGGGCCACGACGAGCGCGGCATCATCTGGCCCGACGCGATGGCGCCGTTCCGTGTGGTGATCTGTCCGATCGGCATGGACCGCAGCGAAGCCGTCCGCCAGCAGGCGCTGTCGCTGCACGACGGGTTAGCGGCGCTCGGTGTGGACGTCATGCTCGACGACCGTGGCGAGCGACCCGGCGCGATGTTCGCTGACTGGGAGCTCATCGGTGTCCCGCACCGAGTGGTCGTGTCCGATCGAGGCATCAAGGAAGGTCAGGTAGAGTTCCAAGGCCGGCGCGAGGGCGCGGCGACCAAGGTTGCGCTGGGCGAGGCCATGGTTGTTCTGCGCAACCGGCTTGGCATCTGATCGGGGCTGGATAGCGTGCCGATGCAGTCGCGGCACTGCCAGGCCAGAAGGTCGTCCTGCAGGGCGACCGTGGCCTGGCGCAGGCTCCTGATCGCGGCGGCGATGGCTGTCACTGAGTTGGCATATGCCGGAGCGCAGGTCGAAGAACCTCTGGCCGATTCTGTGCGCAGTGCGCTCGTCGCCGCCGTGCAGGACGCCGTACCGCCCAAGGCGAGCTTCGATCGCATCGAGGAGCGGCTGGCCTACCTGCGCTGGCTGGCGGCGACCAGCGAGCGCCTCAAAAGTCGCAAGGCGGAGCATGCGACACGCGTCGAGTTTCTCGAGGCCGTGTGGTACGAGTCGCGTCGCGCCGGCCTCGAGCCGGAACTGGTGCTCGGCCTGATCCAGGTGGAGAGTGGTTTTCGCAAGTATGTCGTCAGCAAGGCCGGTGCACGCGGCTACATGCAGGTGATGCCGTTCTGGGCAAGGTTGATCGGCGGCGGCGAACCGGCGCGCTTATTCCACATGCAGGTCAACCTGCGGTTCGGCTGTGTGATCCTGCGGCACTACCTCGACCTCGAGCGTGGCGACCTGTTCATGGCGCTTGGACGCTACAACGGCAGCCGCGGTCGTGCCGAGTATCCAAACGCGGTGTTGGCCGCACGGCGCGCCTGGCTCATCGACCCCTCTGGCGATGCGCCTCGCACCGCCGCCCGGCATTAGCTCAAGCGCTGCTTCGCATTCCACACCACGGCCTGGGCACGGCGCCGGCAACGCCAAGCAGCGCGAGGGCGCGCTCCACCGTGTCGTCGACCAGCGCCTCGATGCTGTTCGGCCGGTGGTAGAACGCCGGCAACGGTGGGAACACGATGGCCCCCATCTCAGTCACCGCGGTCATGTTGCGCAGGTGCGCCAGATTGAACGGCGTCTCCCGCACCATCAGCAGCAGGCGGCGGCGTTCCTTGAGCATCACGTCCGCGGCACGCGAGAGCAGGCTGTCGGACAGACCGTGCGCTACCGCGGCCAGCGTCTTCATCGAGCAGGGCGCGATCGCCATCGCCGTAGCGTCGAAACTGCCGCTGGCAATGCAGGCGCCGATGTCATTGGGCGCGTAGCTGTGGTCGGCCTGGGCCTCGAGCGAGCGCCGGTCGAGGCCGAGTTCGTGATGCACATTCAGCACGCCGGCCGGGCTGGCCACCAGATGTGTCTCGACCCCGAGTGCTCGTGCGCGCGACAGGAGCCGTACGGCATAAAGGGCACCGCTGGCGCCGGTGACACCGACCACCAAGCGGGGCCGGATGCTCACGTGGCGAGTATCTGCTGCAGTTCGCCGGACTGGTACATCTCCATCATGATGTCCGAGCCACCGACGAATTCGCCCTTCACGTAGAGCTGCGGAATCGTCGGCCAGTTGGCGTACTGCTTGATCCCCTGGCGAACCGGTTCGTCCTCGAGCACGTTCACCGTCGTCATCTCGTCGACGCCACATGCCTTGAGCACCTGGATGGCACGACCCGAGAAGCCGCACATTGGAAACTGTGCCGTCCCCTTCATGAACAGAACGACCCGGTGACTCTTGACGATGCTGTCGATGCGCTGCTGCACTTCATCCATGACTGGCTGCTTCCACGGTTTTTGCTAGACGTGGCATTTATACGGCAAAGCGCCGTCGCCCGAGTGGCGGTGCCGAAAGACAGCCCTCAGAACTTGTACGACACGCCGAGCTGCACCAGCGGCGTCAGGCGCATCTCGCGCACCCAGTCGTCGAAACCGGCCGTGACCGTCATGCGACCCAGGCGAATGACGCTGGGGTTCTGCGCCGCCAGTCCCAGATCGGCGCTAAAGCCCCAGCCACCACGAAGGCTGCTGCCGCTGTAGCCGATGCCCAGGTATGGCCAAGTCTGATTGGCCTCACTGGGGTTGTCGCTGCCGCCTGGCGCATGACCGGCGAGCCGGCTGATGGAGGCCGACACGTTCGAGTCCAGTTGTGCAACTGCACTCGGGCCCAGGACGGCGCCACGCTGGCCCGTCAGCAGGCCACTGGTGATCCGCAGTCCACCAGATTCGCCGAACCACGGTTGCGCCAGATAGTAGTCGCCGAACACAGCGGCCGAGCGGGTGCGCGAAGGGCCGAAATTGCGCAACTGATCGTTCAGCGACATGGCCGGCGCCGCGTCTGCGGTCAGTTGCAGTCGGGCCTGCCAGCGCGGCCCGAGGCCGTCGGCGTCAACCGCCAAGCCCTGCCCCGCGGCGGCATGGCTGAGGCCTGCAACCAGCCAGCCGGCGACAACGATTCCCGTGCGCGCTGCATTCATCTTGTGCTCCCCACGACGCCGGTTCCGAGCAGACAGGGCGCCTCGTCACCAGCCGGCAGCGGCCATTTGCCACCGCTCGGTCCATCGTACGCTTCGGTTGGTGCATCGTGAACCGTCGATGCGCTTGGTTGCACCCGCATTCTTGGGGGCTGTTGCCAAAGCGACGACAAGGCTGCCCGTGACCTCAGCAGCCCGACGTCCAGCAGCCGCCGGTACAACGCGGGTGGCCGGCCAGGTCGAGCCGGGTTTCCACTGCGGCGGCCCCGGCTGCCCGCAGCATGCCGCGAACCGCCTCGGCCTGATCCCATCCGTGCTCTACGAGCAGCCAAGCCGAGACATGAGCGGGCGCCAACTCCACGATGCGGCGCAGGGCGGCAAGGCCGGCGTCCGCCGCCACCAGGGCGCAGCGCGGCTCGTGCGCCAGTCCAGCCAGGTGGGGATCGTCTTCGGCGACATACGGCGGATTCGACAGAGCCAGGTCGAATCGCTCGCCGGCGACGGCCTGCCACCAGTCGCCCGACCGCCATCGCACGGGCAGTCCGAGTCGTTGTCCGTTTGCGCGGGCGACACCGAGTGCGGCTTCGCTCAAGTCCGTCGCAGTAATCCGTGCACTTGGGCAGCGCGAGGCCAGGGCGAGCGCAACAGCACCACTGCCGGTTCCCAAATCGATGACCGCGGGGCGCTGGCCGCCAAGCGGCCCGGCGAGCAGTTCGAGTGCCCAGACGACCAGCGTCTCGGTATCCGGTCGCGGCACCAGTACCGCCGGCGATACCGCGATCCGCAGGCCGAAGAACTCGCGCTCGCCGGTCAGGTAGGCAAGCGGCTCGCCGCCGCGGCGGCGGTCGCAAAGGCGCGCGAACGTCGTCATCGCCGTAGCATCCAGCCGGTCGCCGCCGTGGGCCATCAGAGAGGTGCGCGACCGGCCCGTCACGCAAGCCAGCAGCACGGCCGCATCGAGTCGATCGATCCCGCGCGCGCGGGCCTCGGCCAGCGCATCGTCGATCGTCATGCGCCTGCTTCGAGCGTCTGCAACTGCTGCTGGGCGCGGGCCGCCATCAGCGCATCGATCACCTCGTCGAGATCGCCCTCCATCACCGCCCCCAGCCGGTACAGCGCCAGCCCGATGCGATGGTCGGTGAGTCGGCCCTGCGGAAAGTTGTAGGTGCGGATGCGATCGCTGCGGTCGCCACTACCGATCAGGTTCTTGCGTTCAGCGGCCTCCTTCTGCTGGCGCTCGTTGCGCTCCTTGTCGCGCAGGCGGGCCAGCAGCACGGCCATCGCTTTGGCCTTGTTGCGATGCTGCGAGCGGTCGTCCTGGCACTCGGCGACGATGCCGGTCGGCAAGTGGGTGATGCGGATCGCGCTGTCGGTCTTGTTCACGTGCTGGCCGCCGGCGCCGCTGGCACGAAAGGTATCGATGCGAAGCTCGGCCGGATTCAAGGTCACCTCGGCCTGCTCGTCGGGCTCGGCCATCACGGCCACGGTGCACGCGCTGGTGTGGATGCGTCCCTGTGCTTCGGTGGCCGGCACGCGCTGCACCCGGTGGCCACCGGATTCGAACTTCAAGCGCTCGTAAGCGCGCTCACCGGCGACGCGGATGACCACTTCCTTGTAGCCGCCGAGGTCGGACGCGCTCTCGCTCATCAGCTCGGTGTGCCAGCCGCGGCGCTCGCAGTAGCGCAGGTACATCCGGGCCAGGTCGGCGGCGAACAGTGCCGACTCCTCGCCGCCTGTACCGGCCCGGATCTCGACGAAGGCGTTACGCTCGTCGTCTGGGTCGCGTGGCAACAGGGCCGTCTGCAGTTCCTGCAGCATGCGATCGAGGTCGGCGCGGGCCGCCACCACCTCTTCCTTGGCCATCTCGGCCATTTCCGCATCATCCAGCAGTTCGCTGGCCTCGGCGATGTCGTGTTCGCGCTGGCGGTAGGCGTCGAACCGCGCCACCATGTCGGCCGCCTGAGCCCGCTCGCGCGCTACCGCGCGATAGCGAGTCATGTCGCCGGCGGTGGCTGGATCGGCCAGCATGGCATCGAGCTCGCCCAGCCTGAAGGCCAGTCGTTCGAATTGCTGTCGCAGGGAGTCCTTCATCGCGTGCTCGACATGGAACGGGCCGCTCAGTCCCTGCCGGCGGCAAGGGCGGGCGACGGCAGGCGCTACTACGACTGACCGTCGCCGCCCGGGCTGCGCACTGTACCGCGCAGGAACAGGCGCGACACGGTCTGCGCAAGCTGCGCGCGCTGATCGCCGTCGCTGGCATGCAGCTCGGCCATCGTGCCGTGCAGCATCTTCTGCGTGAGGCCGCGCGACAGCGCGTCGAGCACGCTGTCGACGTCGGCGCCCTTGGCCAGCAGCTTGCGGGCTCGCGCCATTTCGACACTGCGCCAGTCGTCGGCCTGGCGGTTCAGCGCCTGGATCAGCGGCACGCTGGCGCGCTGATCGAGCCAATGCGTAAAGCTCTGCACGCCGGCGTCGATGATCGCCTCGGCCTGCTGCACCGCGGCCTGCCGCTTCTCACCCGCGGTCTGCACGATGGCTGACAAATCGTCAACGGTATACAGATAGACGTCGCTTAAGCCCGCCACCTCGGGCTCGATGTCGCGCGGCACCGCGAGGTCGACCATGAACATCGGCCGATGCCTGCGCGCCTTGAGCGCCCGCTCCACGGCGCCCAGCCCGATGATCGGCAGCGTGCTCGCGGTGCAGGAGATCACCGCGTCGAAATCCTGCAGCCGTCCGGGCAGGTCGGCCAGCCGCAGCGCGCTGGCGCCGAAGCGGCTGGCGAGTTTTTCGCCGCGCTCGAGCGTCCGGTTGGCCACCGCCATCGACTTGGGATTGCGCGCGGCGAAGTGCGTCGCTACCAGCTCGATCATCTCGCCAGCGCCGACGAACAGCACATGCGTGTCGCGCAGATCCTCGAAGAGTTGACCGGCCAGGCGAACCGACGCCGCGGCCATGCTGATCGAGTGCGCGCCGATCTCGGTGGACGTACGTACCTCCTTGGCCACCGAAAACGAGCGCTGGAACAACTGGTGCAGCGTGGTACCCAGCGTTCCGGCGGCGTCGGCTTCGCGCACGGCCTGCTTCATCTGGCCCAGGATCTGCGGCTCGCCCAGCACCATCGAGTCCAGACCTGAGGCGACGCGAAAGGCGTGTCGTGCCGCGTCGCGCTTCTCCAGCACATAAGTGTGTGCCATCAATTGCTCGCCGGCCACCCCGCCGGTACCGGCCAACCAGTCGACCGCCGGGCGGATCAGCGCTTGCAGGTTGGTCGGTTCGGCCGCCACGTAGAGCTCGGTGCGGTTGCAGGTCGACAGCAGCGCCGCTTCCGGCGCGACACGGGCGAGGGCCTCGCGCAGCCCACGCAACGCAGGCGTCAGCTGCTCCGGCGCGAACGCGAAACGCTCGCGCATGCCGACCGGCGCGGTGGTGTGGTTGAGGCCCAGAGCCAGAACGCTCATGGGACGCGATTGTAAGATTCGCCGCCAGTCCAGCCTACCCCGCGCGATCAACTTCTGCTGAGTTGGCAGCCCGTCACGCCATGTCACCCGGCCAGACGTCATGAGTCCGTTGTTGCAGTTCTGGCACGTCCTGAATTTCGTCGCGCCGGCGCTGGTCACCGCCGCCGTGTCGGCAACGTTGGTGAAGCTGCTCTGGCGCCGGGATCTGGCTGCAACCGGCTGGCTTCGGCTGTGTTCGTGGGGGTTCGGCGCCGGGTTGCTGGCCCTGGGGGCTGGATTGGTGCTACTGGGTCGCGACGGTACGATGGCCGCGTACGGCGCCATGGTCACAGCCATCGCCGTCACCCTCTGGGCTGTCGGATTCGGACCCTGGCGGCCGCGATCAGGCTAAGTGGCGCTTAGGGCCGCTTGCCGTGGGGGGAAGTCAGCGGATCACCGCCTGGCCGCGCAGGGAATGAGGGAGTGCCTGGGTGATATCGACCTCGATCATCTGGCCGATGAGCCGCGATGGGCCGCCGAAGTTGACGATGCGGTTGCACTCTGTGCGTCCCATCAGCTCGGCTGGGTCCTTCTTGCTCGGTCCCACCACGAGGATCGATTGACGGGTGCCCACGCGTGATGCCGAGATGCGCCGCATGCTCACCTCGAGTGCGGCCTGCAGTTGCTGCAGCCGCGCGAGTTTTTCCTCGGCCGGTGTCTCGTCGGGCAGCGCCGCTGCCGGCGTGCCCGGCCTGGGGCTGAAGACGAAGCTAAAACTGGCGTCGAAACCGATCTCGTCGACGAGACGCATCAACTGCTCGAAGTCCTGTGTGGTCTCGCCAGGGAAGCCGACGATGAAGTCCGACGACAGGCTGAGTCCGGGCCGCACGGCCCGAAGGCGCCGCACGATGCGCTTGTATTCGAGCGTCGTGTAGCCGCGTTTCATGGCGGCGAGGATGCGGTCGCTGCCGTGCTGCACCGGCAGGTGCAGGTGATCTACCAGCTGCGGAACACGCGCATACACGTCGATGAGGCGCTGGCTGAACTCCAGCGGATGACTGGTGGTGTAGCGCAGCCGTAACAGTCCGGGGATCTCGGCCAGGTACTCGATCAGCAAGGCGAAGTCGGCGCTTTCGCCGCTGCTGCCCATCGCGCCGCGGTAGGCGTTGACGTTCTGGCCCAGCAGCGTGATCTCCCGGACCCCCTGGTCGACCAGGCCGGCCACCTCGGCCAGCACGTCGTCGAGCGGGCGGTTGATCTCCTCACCGCGGGTGTAGGGCACGACGCAGTAGCTGCAGTACTTGGAGCAGCCCTCCATGATCGATACGAAGGCGCTGGCGCCGTCGACCCGGGCCGGCGGCAGGTTGTCGAACTTCTCGATCTCCGGAAAGCTGATGTCGACCTGCGGCTGTCCGTCAGCAAGGCGTCGCTCGATCATCTGCGGCAGACGATGCAGCGTCTGCGGACCGAACACGAGGTCGACGTAGGGCGCGCGCTCGACGATCGCCGCGCCTTCCTGGCTGGCCACGCAGCCGCCCACGCCGATCAGCACCCCCCGGCCCTTCAAGTGCTTCACGCGCCCGAGATCGGAGAACACCTTCTCCTGCGCCTTCTCGCGCACCGAGCAGGTGTTGAAGAGGATCAGGTCCGCCTGCTCCGGATCGGACACCGGTTCGTACTGCGCGGCGACGCGCAGCACGTCGGCCATCTTGTCGGAGTCGTATTCGTTCATCTGACACCCGAAGGTGCGGATGTAGACGGTCTTGCGTGTGGGCACGGCAGGTGCCGCGCTAGCGCGCGGTCCAGGTCTGTGCGACGGGATCGAAGGTCCAGCTGCGCGCCTCCTGCGCCGACTTCGGCCAAGGCAGCTTGGCGCGCTCGTCGTCGGTGAGGATCCAGACATCACGCACGAGCCCCGTGGAATCGATCACGTAGTGAACTACCGCACTCTGGCCGAACAGGGCACCCGACATCACGATCAGGTTGCTGGAGCCGCGGATACGTGCACCAGGCGACAGCCGCGCGGGCTGTCCGTTGAGCAGGATCTCCGGCGGTTGCCCGAACGCGATCTCGCCACGCAGCGCGGTAGCCGGGAACGGGCGCTGCACCGGCTGTGCCATTGCGGAACTTGCGATCAGCGCAGCGACGAACAGGGTGGTGGCACAGCGGATCATGGTGTGTATCCAGCGGCTGTGGAATCAGGCGGCCGGTTGCATGAACCTGTTGCCGATGCGGGTGGTGGCGCTTCAGGGATTCGAACCCCGGACCTGCGGATTATGATTCCGTCGCTCTAACCGACTGAGCTAAAGCGCCCCGAGCGCGAGATTATATCGGTGGCGAACCTCACGCCGCGACCTGCCACGCGGGCGCCGAAGACGGGATTCGATGTTCAGCCTATTCAAGAAGAAGACTCCCGCTGCGGACGCTGCGCCGTCACCACCCCAATCCCCGTCCGCGCCGCCACCGGTGGAAGCTCCTCCCGAACGGCAGGGCTGGATCGATCGGCTGCGCCGAGGCCTGCGCAAGACCGGTGCGGGCATCACCCAAGTCTTCACTGGAGCGCGCATCGACGACGAGCTTTACGAGCAGCTCGAGTCGGCACTGCTGATGGCCGATGCCGGCGTCGCCGCGACGGCGCATGTGCTGCGTGAACTGAAAAGCCGTGTCAAGGCTGAAGGCAGCACCGACCCGGCCTCGGTCAGGCGGCTGTTGGAGGTGGTGCTCGTCGAGCTGCTGCGGCCGCTGGAGCGCCCGCTTGAGATCGGGCGGGTGCCGTGCACGGTGATGATGGTCGTCGGCGTCAACGGTGCCGGCAAGACCACCAGCATCGGCAAGTTGGCGCGCCACCTTGCCGACGCGCGGCAAAAGGTGCTGCTGGCGGCGGCCGATACGTTTCGCGCTGCAGCGCGTGAGCAGCTGATGGCCTGGGCGCAGCGCGTCGACGACCGCGCCGGCGCGCCGACATCGACACAGGCGGGCGTCGAGATCGTCGCCCAGCAGGGCGGGGACCCTGCCGCCGTGACCTACGACGCGGTGATGGCCGGGCGCGCGCGAGGCTGCGACGTGGTGATCGCCGACACGGCCGGACGGCTGCCGACCCAGTTGCACCTGATGGAAGAGCTGAAGAAGATCAAGCGTGTGATCGGCAAGGCCGATCCGCAGGCGCCGCACCAGGTGCTGCTGGTCGTCGATGGCAATACTGGGCAGAACGCGCTGGCGCAGGTGCGCGCCTTCGACGAGGCGCTCGGCCTCACCGGCCTGATTGTCACCAAGCTCGATGGAACGGCCAAAGGCGGCGTGCTGGCCGCAATTGCGTTGTGGGCTCGCGAACGCCAGCGCGAACGGCCGGATTCTCCGGCTCTGGCGGTCTACTTTCTGGGTGTGGGCGAGACGCTGCAGGACTTGCAGACGTTCAGCGCTAGCGAGTTCGCGCAGGCCCTGCTCAGTTGACGGGGATCACGGTGCCGGGCTTATCGCCGGCCGCCGGTGCCGGTGGCCGGCAAGGGGTCGAACTCGTCGAACAGCGTCGACGGCACCGGCTCCATCGTTGCGTCCTGGGCGAGTGCGTCGCCGTGCGCGAGCATCTCCTCCATTTCGGCCACCGGAATCAGTGGCATCGACTTCGATCCGCTGAAGTTCGTGTCGAAGCCGGTTACGCGACCGTCCTGCAGCAAAGGTGCCATCTGCGAGCGCACTTCCGACAGGCTGGGCAGGTGGTTCTCCGACCAGATGAGCACGTTGATGCCGGCGGCGCGCAGCACGCGCGACATGCGCTCGTGACGCTGACGACCGCGCGCACTCTGGTTGGTCGGACGGATGTCGATCACCGCCAGCACCAATGAGCCGGCGTCACAGACCACGAGGTCGGCGTTCAGGTGGCCCACCCGTGACAGCCACTGACTGTACGAGTTGCGCGTCGGCACTTTCAAGAAGCGCGACAGCGGCACCTGCGCCAGCACCACGTGCCCCGGCAGCGCCTTGCGCACCGTCTCGAACGCCTTGCGTTCCGACGCGGTCAGCACGCGGGCTGCCTCGGGTTGCCAGGAGGCCACCGTGTCGAGCGCGTCTTGCCGCTCCGAACGTGCGCGGGTCTTCGTCGGTCGCTTGCGCATGAACACGAACGACAGCAACAGGATCAGCGCGGCTGTCAGTGCGACGGCGAAGGTAGGATCGGTGGCGAGCATGTGATGATCGATGAGAGCAAGCGTGTTGTGTCGCCAAGTTACGGGGCACACCGCATGGGGTCAACCGGCGTCGCGCGAAAGGCGTAAGAACACGTTTCGGCTTCCCTCGGACGGGGGTAACGTCTTCGCGCGGTGCCAACTATTACCGCGCGCTCGGCTCGCCCCGGCGCAGAGCGTCAACGGCCCATGCCGCCCAGGCCGCCGAGACCACCCATGCCGCCCATGCGCCGCATCATCTTCATCAGGCCGCCGCCCTTCATCTTCTTCATCATTGTGCGCATCTGGTCGAACTGGTTGAGCAACCGATTGACCTCCTGCACCTGCACGCCGGCCCCGGCCGCGATGCGCCGCTTGCGGTTGGCCTTGAGGAGCTCGGGCTTGCGCCGCTCCTCGCGCGTCATCGAATGGATGATGCCGGTCATGCGCCGCACATCGCGTTCGGCGCGGTCCAGATCGGCCTGGCCGGCCTTGGCGGCGAGCTGGCTGGGCAACTTGTCGATCAGCCCGCTCAGGCCGCCCATCTTGCGCATCTGGCCGAGCTGCATCACGAAATCGTCGAGGTCGAAGGCATCGCCCGATTTCACCTTGGCCGCCAACTGCTGTGCGGCCTGGACGTCGACGCCCTTCTGCACTTCCTCGACCAGCGCGACAATGTCACCCATGCCGAGCACGCGGCCGGCATGGCGCTCGGCGTCGAACACTTCGAGCCCGTCGATCTTCTCCGATGTGCCGGCAAACTTGATCGGCGCACCGGTCACCTGGCGCACCGACAGCGCTGCACCGCCACGCGAGTCGCCATCCATCTTGGTGAGCACAATGCCGGTCAGCGGCAGCGCTTCCTTGAATGCCTTGGCGACGTTGACTGCGTCCTGACCTTGCATGGCGTCGACGACGAACAGCGTCTCGACCGGCTTGAGGGCCGCATGCAGGTCGCGAATCTCGTCCATCATCGCCTGGTCAATGGCGAGGCGTCCCGCCGTGTCGACCAGCAGCACGTCGAAGTAGTGCCGGCGCGCGTGGTCGAGCGCCGCCAGAGCGATGTCACGCGGCTTCTGGGCGGCTTGCGACGGGAACCACTCGGCACCGGCCTGCTGCGTGACCACCTTGAGCTGCTCGATCGCAGCCGGTCGGTACACGTCGGCCGACACGGTGAGCACCTTCTTCTTGCGCCGTTCGATCAGGTGGCGTGCCAGCTTGGCGGTCGTCGTCGTCTTGCCGGCGCCCTGCAGGCCGGCCATCAGGATCACCGCGGGCGGTTGCGTTGCCAGGTCGAGTTCGGCGACCGGGCGGGAGCCACCATCCGCAGGGGCAGCGCCGCCCATCGTCGCGGCGAGTTCCTTGTGCACGATGCCGACCAGCGCCTGGCCGGGGTTTAGGGAGCCGGTCACTTCCTGGCCGAGCGCCTTGTCCTTGACGCGAGCGACGAACTCGCGCACGACCGGCAGCGCGACGTCGGCCTCGAGCAGCGCCACGCGTACCTCGCGCAGCATGTCCTGCACGTTGCTTTCAGTGATGCGCGCCTGGCCGCGCATGGTCTTCACCAGGCGCGATAGTCGGTCGGTCAACGTGGATGCCATGGGCCGTCGGCCACCGCGCGACACGCGCGCGGTCAAGCCGCGAAAGTACACTGTGGGACGATGATTCTATCGGTGGCAGTCCCCACGCTTGCCGTCGCGCTGTGCGCGTCGGCCGCCTATGCCGTCGCAGCCTGGTCCGCGTCGACATCGTCGCGCGTCGAGTCGGCTGCGCTGGTCCTGGGGTGGGTTCTGCATGCAGCTTCCGCAGTGGCCGATCTGTTGAGCGGCGACGCTGGCGCGCGGCTCGGCTTTGCACCGGTGCTGTCACTGACTGTGTGGCTCGTCATTCTCGTGCATGTGATCGAGAGCCGGCTGGTCCCGATCCCCGTGGTCCGTCGTACGCTGGCGCTGGCTGGCATCGCGGCGGTATTGCTCGCGGTGGTGTTCCCTGGTGAGGCCCGCCTGAGCACCGCCAGCCCGTGGGCGCCGATGCACTGGGTGCTCGGTGTCGCGTCATACGGCCTGTTCGGCGTAGCGGTGCTGCATGCGTCGCTGCTCGACGCCGCCGAGCGCCGCATGCGCATGCGGCGCCCGGGCGACAACGCGGTGCTCGGCATGCCCTTGTTGCGCCTGGAGCGCTTGACGTTTCGTTTCGTCGAAGCCGGCTTCATCGTGCTGACGCTGGCGTTGCTGCTGGGTGTGGTCACCGCCACGCGCTGGCGCTGGGATCACAAGACGGTGTTCTCGCTGCTCGGCTGGCTGGTCTTCGCGGCGCTGCTCGCGGGTCGCGCGCTGCACGGCTGGCGCGGCCGACACGCCACGCGTTGGCTGTATGCCGGCGCGGCGCTGCTCCTGCTGGCCTATGTGGGATCACGCTTCGTGCTCGAGGTCGTGCTCGGTCGCCCAGTCATTTAGTCCGCCGATGAAGTACCTCGTCCTTCTCGTCGTCATCGCCCTGGTGTGGTGGGTGCTGTTGCGCCGACCGCGGCACGGCGGGAGCCAGCGCGCCGCTGATGGCCGGCGAGCAAGCCCGACGGCCTTTCTCGTCTGCGCGCACTGTGGCGTTCACCTGCCGTCGACCGATGCGGTGAAGGACGGCGCGCTCGCCTATTGCAGCGACGCGCACCGGCTCGCCGGGCCGGCCGAACCCGGGCCCCGATGACCGACTCGGTCTATCCCGAGCGACGCCGGGGCGACCGACGGCGGCCCGATCGCCGCAACGACACGCGGCCGATGACCGAGGAGTCCCTGTTCGGCGCGCTCGGCGTCGGCGGTGACACCGAGTTCCAGGACGCGCCCGGCGAATCGGGCTTTGCGCGCCGAACGCGGGCGGCTGGCGATGCGAGCGCGGTGGCCGCCCCACCTATCGGCCCGACCGCGCACGAGCGACGCGAAGAGACGCGCGAGGCGCGTCGTGTCGCCACTTCCGGTGAAACCGGCCTGCGGCGCGTCTTCGGCACCTATGTTGCGGCTCGTGCGGCGCTGGGCGTGCTGTTGGCGGCGGTGCCGTGGGTCGCGGCCCTGTCCGGAGGCCACAGTACGCTGCCGCTGATCGTGCTGTGCGTCGCCTACGGTGTCCAGAGCGTCTCGCTGTGGCTGCTGCCGCAGCTGCGCGCCGCGGAAGACATGCCGCCGATGACGCACTTGAGGCGGCGCCAGTGGCTGGCGACGATCGGTGTGGACCTGTTTGCGTTTGCGGCGCTGCACCTGTTCGATCCGCAGGCCAACCTCAACTTCGCCGCGCTGCTGGTGCTGCCGGTTCTGATGGCCGGCGTGATGACGACGCGCCTGACCGCGATGGCCACCGCGGCCGTGGCGGCGCTGGTATTGCTGGCGGGGGTGTGGCGCTCGGGGCCGAACGTCTTCGACATGGCCGTGCCGTTGACTCAGGCCGGGCTGGCCGGCATCGGCATCTTCATGATCGCATTGCTGGCGGGCGAGCTCTCCGGCCGGCTCGCGCGCGAGGAGATGGCCGCCCGCGGCAGTCTGGAGCTGGCTCGCCAGCAGGCGCAGCTCAATCGCCTGGTGATCGAGGAGATGGCCGACGGCGTGCTGGTGGTGGACCGGCGCGCCCGCGTCCGCGCCGCCAATCCGGCTGCGCGTGCCTTGCTCGCGTCGCAAGGGCTGGCCAAGCCGGCGCCGTTTCAGCTACAGGGCGAGCAGGCCTGGGCCGGCCTGCTCGCTGCGGTCGAGCAGGCATTCGTGCAAGGCGAATGGCCCGAGTCGGCGCGCGAGGTGCGCCTGCAATTCGGCAACGACGCCAGCCGTACGCTGCAGCTGCGCGCGCGCTTCACGCGCCGCCGCGCTCCCGACAGCGACGCGCTGCCACCGGAGGAGTTCTGCGTCGTCTTCCTCGAGGACCTGCGCAGTGTGCAGTCGCGCATGCGGCAGGACAAGCTGGCGGCGATGGGCCGCGTGTCGGCGGGCATTGCGCACGAGATCCGCAATCCGCTGGCCGCCATCTCGCAGGCCAATGCGTTGATGCTCGAAGATGCGCTGCCGCCCGACCAGCACCGGCTGGCCCGCATGGTGGCCGACAACGTGGAGCGCCTGAAGCGCATCGTCGACGACGTGATGGCGGTGGCGCCCGGCGCCGCGCCCGAACTGCGCACGATCGATGCGGCGGCGCAGATCGCCGCGGTCTGTGCTGAATGGGCACGCGCAGCCCAGCTGTCGCTAGGGGTTGCGAGTCGCCTGCGCGTCGATCTGCCGCCGGGCGCGGTCGGCGTGCAGTTCGACGCCGAGCACCTGCGGCGTGTGCTGATCAACCTGCTCGACAATGCGCGCCGCTACGCGAGCGAACAGCCCGGTGCGATTCAGCTGCGGCTGGCCGAGGGCGATGACGAGCGCACCGTCACGCTGTCGGTGGACAGCGATGGCGATCCGATTCCACTCGACGTGGAGCGTTACCTGTTCGAGCCGTTCTTCTCGACGCGAAGCCGCGGCACCGGGCTGGGCCTGTATATTTGCCGCGAGCTGTGCGCCCGCTACGGTGCCAGCATCGAATACAGGCCGCATGGCGAGGAGCACAGGCACCGCAACGAGTTCCAGATTTCCATGCAGCGCGCCGCGCTGCCCGCGAGCGAAGCCCCGATACCATGAACAGCCCCGCGCATTACAGCCTGCTCGTCGTTGACGACGAGCCCGACCTGCGCACGCTGTACGAGCTGACGTTGCTGCGTGAAGGCTACGACGTCGAGACCGCCGGCACGGTCGAAGAAGCCTGGCAGCGGCTGGCCGACCGCACCTACAGCGCCGTGATCACCGACATGCGGCTGCCGGACGGCACCGGGCTCGAGTTGCTGAAGCGGCTGGATTCGGCGCGCCGCCGCGAGAAGGCCATTGTCATCACGGCCTACGGTTCGGCCGAGGGCGCGGTCGAGGCACTGAAGGCCGGGGCGTTCGACTACCTGACCAAGCCGGTCGATCTGCGGCAGTTTCGCAGCGTGGTGGCGTCGGCTCTCGGCCGGGCGCCGACCATCGCCGGCGCCGCGCAGGCCGCCGCGGCGCGCGACGAATCGCAAGCCGCCGCGAGCGATTCGCGCGAGGCGCAGGCGGCCGAGGCAACCCGGCTGCATCCGGCGCTTTCGCGCCTGGCCGGCCGCTCCCTCGCCATGCAGCAGGTGCGTTCGCTGGTCGAACGCGTGGCGCGCAGCATGGCGCCGGTGCTGGTGCAAGGCGAGTCCGGCACCGGCAAGGAACTGGTGGCGCGCGCGATCCATGGTTGCAGCAGCCGGGCCGAGCAGCCGTTCATCGCAGTGAACTGCGGTGCGATCCCCGAACAGCTGCTCGAGGCTGAGTTCTTCGGCTACCGCAAGGGCTCGTTCACCGGCGCGCACGAGGATCGCGAGGGCTTCGTGCAGGCGGCGCAGGGCGGCACGCTGTTCCTCGACGAGATTGGCGACCTGCCGCTGGCAATGCAGAGCAAGCTGCTGCGCGTGATCCAGGAGCGGTCGGTGCGGCCAGTCGGTGCCGTCAGCGAAACGCCGATCAACGTGCGCGTGGTCAGCGCCACCCACAAGGACCTCGCCACCGAGGTGCACGAGAGCCGGTTCCGACAGGACCTGTACTACCGGCTCAACGTGATTCAGATTCGTGTGCCGCCGCTGCGCGAGCGCATGGACGATCTGCCCGCGATCTGCGACCTGGTGCTGGCGCGGATTGCCGGCGAGGCGGGTGTCTCGCCGCCGCCGCGGTTGTCTGACAAGGCGATGGCGCACATGTCGGACTATGCATTTCCGGGCAACGTGCGTGAACTCGAGAACCTGCTGCATCGTGCGGTGGCCTTGTCCAGCGGCGAGAAGATCGAATGGGCCGACCTCGGCCTTGCCGACGATGTGTTCATCGACAGCGGCATCGTCGACCTCGACGCCTTGCACGCTGCCAGCGCCGCGGCCCAGGCGACGGCGCCTGAGCCCGGCGCGTTGCCGGACGACCTGGCGCGATATCTCGACGACATCGAGCGCGACATCCTGGTGCGCGCGCTGGAGCAGCACCGATTCAATCGCACCGCCGCGGGCGCCAGCCTGGGCCTGTCGCTGCGGCAGATGCGCTACCGCATGGCCCGGCTTGGCGTGAACGTGGCCGATCATGTCGGCGAACGCGGCGACACCGGTTTCTGAGCGCACGCGCGCGGCCTGGCAGAGCGGCTGGTGGCGGCGGGCGGTAGCGATACCCTCGCCGAACTGCAGCGCGCGCCCGCCGGGCATCATCGTCTCGCTGGTGGTCTTGCACTCGATCAGCCTGCCGCCGGGGAGCTACGGCGGCGACGCGATCGAGCGGCTGTTCACCAATCGGCTGGACTGGAACGCGCATCCGTACTACCAGTCGATTCGCGATCTGCGCGTGTCGGCGCATTTCGTGATCCGGCGCGACGGAAAATTGTTGCAGTTCGTATCCTGCGATCAGCGCGCCTGGCATGCCGGCGTGTCGACATGGCGCGGACGCGACAACTGCAACGACTATTCGATCGGCGTTGAACTCGAAGGCCTCGAAGGGCAGACGTTCGAGCCGGCGCAGTACGCCGCGCTGGTGACCCTGCTGCGATCACTCGCGCGTCGTCATCGTGCGCTGCAGATCGTCGGCCACGAGCATGTCGCGCCGGCGCGAAAACACGACCCGGGAGCAGGGTTTGATTGGGCGTTGCTGGCGAGCCTGCTGCGTTGGCGTGCGGCGCGCATCCCGTTCGCCTCGCGATCCAGCAACGATGCGGTCGACGCGCGCGAATCGGCGCTTTGAGCCAGTGAACACGCGGGGTCCGCGCGACGACACACGCGCCGACGCGGCATCGCGGGTGATCGACGTGGCGAACACGCGAGCGCATGGCCCCGGAACGCAAAAACAGCGTCATCCGTCAAGAGGGGCAAGCACGCTACGGGTAGCGGTTGAAGCTGCTCGAGGCCCCAGATATAGTGTTTCTCCGTGCTATCCTGCGACCGACGTGAACAGTCTGCTCCGCGCTCATCGTCCACCTGTTCGGCAGCAGAGTCCGCACTTTGTGGGCAGGCGTCACCGCGAGTGGCGCGTCCACACGCAGAACATCAGCAGACCAGGTCCAGCCAGAACACCATGAGCGCCTCGCCAGCAGTCCCGGCATCCGGCGTCACTCGCTGAAGCCAGTCCACGGCCACTGGGGCTCGCGCTCGTTCACCGTCCGTCGCTTTTCTTTCGACATCAGAAGAGGGGAATCCATGCAAGCAGCGTCTGTCCGCGCCACCGAATCCTTTGCACAGGCGTCGGTCCTGACGACAGCGGTGGTCACGGAGACGGCTTACGCGGGCTACCAGATCATTCGTCGCAACGGCGCGGTGGTGTCATTCGAGCCGAACAAGATTGCGGTGGCGCTGATGAAGGCTTTCCTGGCGGTGCACGGAACGCAAGGCGCCGCCTCGGCCAGCGTGCGCGAGACCGTCGACACGCTGACCGAAATGGTGGTGCGCGGGCTGTTGCGCTCACGGCCGGGTGGTGGCACGTTCCACATCGAGGACGTGCAGGATCAGGTCGAGCTGGGTCTCATGCGCGGCGGCCACCACGAGGTTGCGCGCGCCTACGTGTTGTACCGTGAGCGCCGGGCCCAGGAAAGGGCGCGCCAGCTGGCAACGGTGCCCCGCCGCGAGGCCCAGCTGCACGTTACCGACCGCGGCCAGCGCCTGCCGCTCGACATGGCCAGGCTGCAAGCGCTGATGGAGTCGGCCTGCGCCGGACTCGGTGCCGATGTGAAGGCCGACCCGATTCTGGCCGAGACACGCCGCAATCTCTATGACGGCGTGCCCATCGACGAGGTGCACAAGGCCGCGATCCTGGCCGCCCGTACGCTGATCGAAAAGGAGCCGGCCTACACGCGCGCCACCGCTCGCCTGTTGCTGCACACGATCCGCAAGGAGATCCTCGGCGAAGAGGTCGACCAGGCCGGCATGGCCGGCCGCTATGCCGAGTACTTTCCGCAGTTCATCGCACGAGGCGTCGAACACGAACTGCTCGATCCACGACTGCGCCAGTACGACCTGGCCCGCCTGGGTGCGGCGCTGAAGCCGGAGCGCGACCTGCAGTTCGACTACCTGGGCTTGCAGACGCTGTACGACCGCTACTTCCTGCATGTGGGTGAACAGCGCATCGAGCTGCCGCAGGCCTTCTTCATGCGAGTGGCCATGGGTCTGGCCCTCAACGAGATCGATCGGGAGGCGCGCGCCGTCGAGTTCTACAACGTCCTGTCGTCGTTCGACTTCATGTCGAGCACGCCGACGCTGTTCAACGCGGGCACGCAGCGCTCGCAGTTGTCGAGCTGCTACCTCACGACGGTGGCCGATGACCTGGACGGCATCTACGAGGCGCTGAAGGAGAACGCCCTGTTGTCCAAGTATGCGGGCGGCTTGGGCAACGACTGGACGCCGGTGCGTGCGCTCGGCTCCTACATCAAGGGCACCAACGGCAAGAGCCAGGGTGTGGTGCCGTTCCTCAAGGTCGTCAACGACACGGCCGTGGCGGTCAACCAGGGGGGCAAGCGCAAGGGCGCGGTCTGCGCCTACCTGGAGACCTGGCACCTGGACATCGAGGAGTTCCTCGAGCTGCGCAAGAACACCGGCGACGACCGGCGGCGCACGCACGACATGAACACCGCGAGCTGGATTCCTGACCTCTTCATGAAGAGGGTGCTGCAAGGCCGCGACTGGACGCTGTTCTCGCCCTCGACCTGCCCCGACCTGCACGACCGCTTCGGCACCGACTTCGAGCAGGCGTACGTGGCGTACGAGGCCAAGGTCGAACGCGGCGAGCTCAAGCTCTTCAGGCGCATCGCGGCACGCGACCTGTGGCGCAAGATGCTGACGATGCTGTTCGAGACCGGGCATCCGTGGATCACTTTCAAGGACTCGTGCAACGTGCGCTCGCCGCAACAGCACACCGGCGTCGTGCACTCGTCCAACCTGTGCACCGAGATCACGCTGAACACCGGTCCGTCGGAGATCGCCGTCTGCAACCTCGGCTCGGTGAACCTGGCGCAGCACCTCCAACAGGGCAGCATCGACCAGGCCAAGCTGAAGAGGACCGTCGCCACTGCGATGCGGATGCTCGACAACGTCATCGACATCAACTACTACGCGGTCAAGAAGGCGCGCGACTCCAACCTGCGGCACCGCCCGGTGGGCCTGGGCATCATGGGCTTCCAGGACGCGCTGTACCAGCTGCGCGTGCCGTATGCCTCGCAGGAGGCTGTGGACTTCGCCGACCAGTCGATGGAAGCTGTTTGTTATCACGCCTACTGGGCCTCCACCGAGCTGGCCGAAGAACGCGGTCGCTACTCCACCTTCCGCGGCTCGCTGTGGGATCGCGGCATCCTGCCGCAGGACACGCTCGACCTGTTGGCCGGCCAGCGCGGCCAAGCGTCGGGCGAGGGCCAGGATACCGGCCCCTACCTGGAGATCGATCGTTCGTCGACGATGGACTGGACGGCGCTGCGCTCTCGCATCGCGGCGCACGGCATGCGCAACTCCAACTGCGTGGCGATCGCACCGACGGCCACCATCAGCAACATCATCGGCGTCGATGCGTCCATCGAGCCTTGCTTCGGCAATCTGTCGGTCAAGTCCAACCTGTCCGGCGAGTTCACGATCGTCAACGAGTATCTGGTGCGTGACCTCAAGCGTCTGGGCCTGTGGGACGACGTGATGGTGATGGACCTCAAGCACTTCGATGGCTCGTTGCGCCGCATCGACCGCGTGCCCGACGACGTGAAGCAGCTCTACGCCACCGCCTTCGAAGTCGAGCCGCAGTGGCTGGTGGAGGCCGCCGCGCGGCGGCAGAAATGGATCGACCAGGCGCAGTCGCTCAACATCTACATGGCCGGTGCCTCGGGCAAGAAGCTCGACGAGATCTACAAGCTCGCCTGGCTGCGCGGCCTGAAGACGACCTACTACCTGCGCACGATGGGTGCGACGCACGCCGAGAAATCCACCATCAAGGCCGGCGCGCTGAATGCCGTGCACTCGGGTGGCTCGATGTCGGACGGCATCGGCGGCGCGCGCGAAGCGGTCGATGCAGCACCTGCATCGGATGTGAAATTTTGCTCGATCGACGATCCCGATTGCGAGGCGTGTCAGTGATGTGCACGCGCTCGTCATCGACGCGCGATGTATGCGCATCACGCAGTGCGCGCGTCGAACAACGATGCAGGTTCGCAACATCGCGACTGTCCAAAAGTCAAGAAGTGCTTGGTGTTTGAACGCAACACTCCCATAATCCGCCACCACAGGAAGCACTCACATGCTGGTCTGGGAAGACGAAATCAGAGTCCAACCGACACACCCTCAGAGAAGCGCTGCGCCGATCACACCTGATGCGGCGCACGGGATGCATCTTCCCCAGCCGCTGCTGCAGTCCCGGATGACCGAAGCGTCGGTCTTCGTCGAGCAACAGCCCTCGCTGCCGGCGCCAACGTTGGTCGCCGCCACGGTGCAGGCGCGCAGCACCCGCCGCGTCTCGGCTGCCGACAAGCGCATCATCAACGGCCAGACCGACGTCAACCAGCTGGTCCCTTTCAAGTACAAGTGGGCGTGGGAGAAGTACCTCGCCACCTGTGCCAACCACTGGATGCCGCAGGAGATCAACATGTCGCGCGACATCGCGACGTGGAAGGATCCCAACGGCCTGACCGACGACGAGCGCCGCATCATCAAGCGCAATCTCGGCTTCTTCGTCACTGCCGACTCGCTCGCCGCCAATAACATCGTGCTCGGCACCTACCGTCACGTGACGGCACCCGAGGCACGACAGTTCCTGCTGCGCCAGGCTTTCGAGGAAGCCATCCACACCCACGCCTACCAGTACATCGTGGAGTCGCTGGGTCTAGACGAAGGCGAGATCTTCAATGCCTATCACGAGGTCGCGTCGATCCGCGACAAGGACGAGTTCCTGATCCCGTTCATCGACGCGATCATGGATCCGAACTTCAAGACCGGCACGCCCGAGACCGACCAGACATTGCTGAAGTCGCTGATCGTCTTTGCCTGCCTGATGGAAGGCCTGTTCTTCTACGTCGGTTTCACGCAGATTCTGGCGCTGGGCCGGCAGAACAAGATGACCGGCGCTGCCGAGCAGTACCAGTACATCCTGCGCGACGAGTCGATGCACTGCAATTTCGGGATCGACCTGATCAATCAGATCAAGCTCGAGAATCCGCAGTTGTGGACGCCGCAATTCCGTGCGGAGATCAAGGACCTGTTTCTCAAGGCCGTGGATCTGGAGTACCGCTACGCCGAGGACACCATGCCCCGCGGCGTGCTCGGCATGAATGCCTCGATGTTCAAGGGTTATCTGCGCTACATCGCCAACCGGCGTGCGACGCAGATTGGCCTGGAGCTGCTCTACCCGAACGAAGAGAACCCGTTTCCGTGGATGAGCGAGATGATCGACCTGAAGAAGGAACGCAATTTTTTCGAAACGCGTGTCATCGAGTACCAATCCGGTGGCGCATTGACCTGGGACTGATGTTCTGCAGCACACCGCAGAGCCGACCCAGCTGAAGAGATCAAGACTCGTGGTTGACGGATCGTTGTCGATAGAACTGACGAACGTCGCCACCCCCCATTCATCGCGAAGGGATTCCAGCACGCCGAGAGGCAGGTTTGAGTTCACAGCGGTGAATCGCCGAGCTGCAAGAAGCGGCAAGGTGCTTTTCGCAACTTGATCAAGGAGATCGAAATGGCAACTGCGAAGAAGAAGGCTCCGGCCAAGAAGGCTGCTGCGAAGAAGAAGGCTCCGGCCAGGAAGGCTGCTGCGAAGAAGCCTGCAACCAAGAGGCCGCTGCGAAGAAGAAGGCTCCAGCCAAGAAGAAGGCCGCTGCGAAGAAGAAGGCTCCAGCCAAGAAGAAGGCGCCCGCAAAGAAGAAGGCAGCCAAGAAGAAGGCAGCCAAGAAGAAGGCCCCAGCGAAGAAGAAGGCAGCCAAGAAGAAGGCGCCTGCAAAGAAGAAGGCTGCAAAAAAAAAGGCGCCAGCTAAGAAGGCTGCGCCTGCTGCTGCGGCCGCACCGGCAGCAAAGACCGCGCTAAGTCCGGCGGCTGCATGGCCCTTCCCTACGGGCAACAAGCCCTAGTCTCTTCGCCAGCGAAGACAGCCCGGCTCAGGCCGGGCTATTTCTTTGTCTCTCGGCTAAGACCATGCGCTCGACGTTGAGCAATTCGGCCTGGAGACTTTGCTGTATGGATCGATGACGGTCCATCGCCACTCTTGTATCGGCGGCTAGGCGGCGCGAAAGAGCCGCATCCCCGAACGAAGCGAACAGTTGCGACAGGCGAGCGCATACGTACACCAGATCGTCCGTATCGACGCCTTCGCTCATCTCAGAAACCGCGCTTCTAGCGACGTCCAGCGCTGTCTCGTGTTGTCCTTGTCCCCTCGCGCACCATGCAATGTCAGTGAGGAGCACGCAACGCAATCGTTCAGGAAGGGTCTGCATCGGTATGCTCACTAGAGCCTCGATCGCTTTGTCGAACCGTTCCTCGACCAGTAGCAGCTGCCCTCTAACCAGTGCAGAAAGTGACTTGAATGACTGGGTACCAATAGCTGCGTCATAGCTCAATGCTGACGTTGCCTCGAGCTGTGCGCGGCGGGCCTCGTCCTTCATTTCGGTGCCTAGAGCATGTGCGAGCCTCACGTTAGCTGCTCTGAACGCGGCTACGTTGTGTAGTAACGCACTGACCGTGGCATCGTCGCCCTCCTTGAGCGCATGCACTCGAGCCTCGTCATACCATCGGCGCGCGCTGCGAAAGCTGCCGGAGAAGTGCAGTCCATCTGCCATGACCAGTGACGCGCGCGCGAGCGCCTGATGATCGTCTATTCCTGCCAACAACAATGCGTCCTGGAGCGGTGGGGCAATAGCTGAGAAACTGCTCAGATTGAACTCCAGATGCGCGAGCCAGGCTGCACAACTGGGTTGAGCGCGCCGCGCATTCATGGCGGCTGCGATTCCATAAGCACGTCGGATGCGATCACGAGCGAGATCAAAGTCGCCCCGAACGAAGCAAGCAATTCCTTCAGCGAGCATTAGCCACGCAGCGACTTCGGGTTCAAGGCCACTCCCGAAGGACTTGCGCACTGCCTCAATTGCAGCGGCGGATTGGCTCTCGAGACCTTGCCGCGCGTCATGCGACGCGAGGCGGCATAGATTCCGTGCCCACTCGATTCTGTCGGAGCTGGCTCTGATTGAGCTCTGCAAGTCACGAGTGAGTCGTGATTCCATGTGGCGAATAGTTTGTTAGGTCGGACCAGGCGGATCTGTACCGGTTTTGTGTTTCTGAGACTACTTGATCCGGAATCTCCGGCGCCGGCGCCCGCTTGTTCCAGGGACTCCCACCCACCCGTACCGCCTCCAGCCAGTCCCGCAGGAACTGCTTGTCATAGCTAGGTGGATTGATGCCTTCCGCATACGACGTCGCAGGCCAGAAGCGGGACGAGTCAGGGGTGAGGATCTCGTCCATCAACGTCAGTACGCCACGCTCGTCCAGGCCAAACTCGAACTTGGTATCAGCGATGATGATGCCGCGCTCGCGTGCGTAGTCGGCCGCCTCGCGGTACAGGCGGATGGAGACGTCGCGCACGGTCTCGGCCATCTCGCGCCCGATGATGGCGCTGGCCTGCTCGAAGGTGATGTTCTCGTCGTGGTCGCCGGCAGCCGCCTTGGTGGCCGGTGTGAAGATGGGTTGTGGCAGGCGCGACGAATTCTTCAATCCGGGCGGCAAGGGCACGCCGCATACGTTGCCGGTTTGCTGGTACTCCTTCCAGCCCGACCCGGCGAGATAACCGCGCACGACGGCCTCGATCGGCAACGGCTTGAGCCGCTTCACGAGCATCGAGCGGCCGCGGACCTGCTCCACCTCGTCGGGCGCCACCACGGACTCGGGCGCCTCGCCGGTCAGGTGATTCGGCACCACGTGCGACAGGCGTGCGAACCAGAACAGTGCCATTCGAGTCAGCATCTCGCCCTTGCCCGGGATGGGTTCGCCCATCACGACGTCGAACGCCGAGATGCGGTCGCTGGCGACCATGAGAATGCGGTCGGCGCCGACGGCGTAGTTGTCGCGCACCTTGCCGCGCGCCAAGAGCTTCAACGAGTGCAGGTGGGATTCGAAGAGTGCACGCGTCATGGGCGATTTGCACCAGGCTGGACTGTGGTAGCGGCTATTGTGCCTTCGCGAGCCGATCGAAAAACAAGCCCGCCGGCTCTGGCCGAGCGGGCGGGCTGTTCGGTTGGGCAGTCCGGTCCGACCGTCCTGCGCCGACCGTCTGTCAGACCACGGTCTGCGCCAGTTCGCCTTGGCTGTACTTCCTGGCCATCGTCGTCAACTCGACCGGCTTGATCTTGCCGGCCTGGCCCTCGCAGCCGAACTGCAGGTAGCGCTCCTTGCAGATGCGGTAGGCCGCTTCGCGGGCCGGCTTGAGCCACTCGCGCGCGTCGAACTTGTCCGGGTTCTCGGCCAGGAACTTGCGCACCGCGCCGGTCATCGCCAGGCGGATGTCGGTGTCGATGTTGATCTTGCGCACGCCGTACTTGATGGCCTCTTGGATCTCGGACACCGGAACGCCGTAGGTCTCTTTCATCTTGCCGCCGAACAGGCGGATCTGCTCGAGCAGATCCTGCGGCACGCTGGAGCTGCCGTGCATCACCAAGTGCGTGTTCGGGATCCTCTTGTTGATCTCCTTGATCCGGCTGATCGCCAGGATGTCGCCGGTGGGCTTGCGGCTGAACTTGTAGGCGCCGTGGCTGGTGCCGATGGCGATGGCCAGTGCGTCGAGCTGCGTCTTCTTCACGAAGTCGGCGGCCTGTTCGGGGTCGGTGAGCAGCTGTTCGCGCGTCATCGTGCCCTCGGCGCCGTGGCCGTCTTCCTTGTCGCCCTTCATGGTCTCGAGCGAGCCCAGGCAACCGAGCTCTCCCTCGACGGTAATGCCCTGGCGGTGCGCCATGTCGACGACCTTCTTGGTCACGTCGACGTTGTAGTCGTAGCTGGCGATGCTCTTCCCGTCGGCCTGCAGCGAGCCGTCCATCATCACCGAGCTAAAGCCGAGGTCGATCGCGCCCTTGCAGATCTCGGGGCTCTGGCCGTGGTCCTGGTGCATCACCAGCGGCACGTTCGGGTAGGCCTCGGTGGCGGCGAGGATCAGGTGCTTGATGAAGGCCTCGCCGGCGTACTTGCGCGCGCCGGCGCTGGCCTGCAGGATGACCGGCGCGCCGACTTCGGCCGCGGCGGTCATGACCGCCTGCACCTGCTCGAGGTTGTTCACGTTGAAGGCCGGAATGCCGTAGCGGTGCTCGGCGGCATGGTCCAGCAACTGTCGCATCGACACGAGTGCCATGGTGGAAGTCCTTGCAGATGAAGAATCCGGTCGCCGGCCAGCGGCCGCGCGAGATTGCTGTCGATTCTACGAGGCACCCCCGCGTATCCGCGACGCCATGCTCAAGGGGGGCCGCGCCTTGAGCCGGCGTGATGCCGGGCAAACCACATGCCTATGGCGCGCCTGCAGCAGGATCGATGGCGACGGCATGCGGGCCGCCGCGTTGCCACCAGGCTCAAGTGCGACGGGCATCAGCCGACCCGGCACACCTTGAGCATGTTGGTGCCTCCCGGATAGCCCATCGGCTCGCCGCAGGTGATGGCGTAGGTGTCGCCGGGCATCAGCACGCCGCGCTTGACCAGCAGGCGCTCGGCCTCGGCCAGCGCCTGGTCGCGGTCGGTGTGGGCGGGCATCTGGATCGGGTAGACGTTGCGGTACAACGCCATGCGACGCTCCGAGCCGGGCTTGGACGTCAGGCCGAAGATCGGCACGTGGATCAGGTGCCGGCTCATCCACAACGCGGTGGAGCCACTCTCGGTCAGCGCGATGATCGCCTTGCAGCCGAGGTGGTGAGCGGTGAAGAGCGCGCCCATCGCGATGCTCTGGTCGATGCGCCCGAAGTGCTTGTTGGTGAAATCGGCGTCGAGCTGCAGATCCTCAGCGCGCTCGGCCTCGAGCGCGATCAGCGCCATGTGCTCGACGGTTTCCACCGGGTACATGCCGGCGGCCGTCTCGGCGCTCAGCATCACGGCGTCGGTGCCGTCGAGCACGGCGTTGGCCACGTCGCTGACCTCGGCGCGTGTGGGCACCGGGTTGTTGATCATGCTTTCCATCATCTGCGTCGCGGTAATGGTCAGCTTGTCCATCTCACGGGCCATGCGGATCATGCGTTTCTGCAGCGCCGGCACGGCCGCGTTGCCAACCTCGATTGCGAGGTCGCCGCGGGCGACCATGATGCCGTCGCTGGCGCGCAGGATCGCCTCGAGCTGCGGGATCGCCTCGCTGCGTTCGATCTTGGCGATCATCGCCGGCTTGTGCCGCAACGACTCGCCGGCCACGTTGGCGAGCTGGCGCGCCATCTCCATGTCGGTGGCGTTCTTCGGAAAACTCACCGCCACGAAGTCGGCCTGGAAGGCCATCGCCGTCCGGATGTCTTCCATGTCCTTGGCGGTCAGCGCCGGCGCCGTGAGGCCGCCGCCCTGCTTGTTGATGCCCTTGTTGTTGGACAGCACGCCGCCCACCTTGACCAGCGTGTGCACCTGCTCGCCGCGCACCGTGTCGACGGTCAGCACGATCAGTCCGTCGTTGAGCAGCAGCGTGTCGCCGGGTTTCACGTCGCGCGGAAGCTCCTTGTAGTCGAGGCCGACGGCGCCGGCGTCGCCCGGCGTGGTGCGGCCGGCGTCCAGCACGAAGGGCGTGCCGTTCTTCAGCGTTACCTTGCCGTCGACGAACTTGCCGACGCGGATCTTCGGCCCCTGCAGGTCGGCCATCAGCGCCACCGGCTTGCCGACGCGCTCGGCGGTGTCGCGGACCAGCTGGGCTCGGCCGATGTGGTCGGCGGCGGTGCCGTGGCTGAAGTTCAGTCGCACCACGTCGACGCCGGCACGCAGCAGCCGCTCCAGCACGGCCGGATCGCTGGAGGCAGGCCCCAGCGTGGCGACGATCTTGGTGGCGCGGGTCATGTGGCAGCGTTCTCCGGTGGCGCGGGCGAATCCCGCGCATTATCGCGGCCGCACGCCGAAGCGCACGGCCGTGGGTACTGGCAAGACTGTCTCAGCGCGCCGTGTCGCGCATCGCGGCGGCATCGGCCACCGCCAGCGCTGTCATGTTGACAATGCGCCGCATCGTCGCCGAAGGCGTCAGCACATGCACCGGCGCTGCGGCGCCGAGCAGGATCGGCCCCACCGTCACGTTGTGCCCACCGGTGACCTTGAGCACGTTGAACAGGATGTTGGCGGCATCCAGGTTCGGCAGCACCAGCACATTGGCCGAGCCGGTGAGCGTGCCGTCGGTCAGGTAACCCTTGCGCACGTCTTCGGACAAGGCGGCATCGCCGTGCAGCTCGCCGTCGCATTCGACGTCGGGCACCTGGCGGACGAACAGGTCGCGCGCCGCACGCATGCGCTGTGCCGATGCGCGCTTGGACGAGCCGTAGATCGAGTGCGACAGGAACGCCACCTTCGGCGGCACACCGAAGCGCTGCACCTCCGCCGCCGCCATGCGGGCGATGTCGGCCAGCTCCTCGGCGCTCGGCTCCTCGTTGACGAAGGTGTCGGCGATGAACAGCGTGTGCTGTTCCAGCATCAGCGCGTTCATCGCCGCCAGCGTGCGGGCGTCGCTGCGCATGCCGATCACCGAGCGCACATGGTCGAGATGACTGTCGTAGCGGCCGACCAGCCCGCACAACATGCCGTCGGCCTCACCGCGGCGCAGCATCAGCGCACTGATCAGCGTGTTCGAGCGCCGCACCGCGGCCTTGGCCGCCTCGGGCGAGATGCCGTCGCGCCCCATCAGCTGGTGGTACAGCTCCCAGTAGCTGCGGAAGCGCGCGTCGTTCTCGGGGTCGACGATCTCGAAGTCGCTCCCGGCGGCGAGTCGCAGACCGGCCCGCTCGATGCGCATCTGGATCACGGCAGGCCGGCCGACCAGGATCGGGCGGGCCATGTGCTCGTCGAGCACGACCTGCACCGCCCGCAGCACCCGCTCGTCCTCGCCTTCTGCGTAGACCACGCGGGCGGGTTGCGCCTTGGCGGCGGCGAATACTGGGCGCATGAACATGCCGGTCTGGTAGACAAAGCGGGTCAGCGACTGTCGATACGCGTCGTAGTCGGTGATCGGGCGCGTGGCCACGCCCGACTCGGCGGCCGCCTTGGCCACCGCCGGCGCGATGCGCAGGATCAGCCGCACGTCGAACGGCGTCGGGATGATGTAGTCGGGGCCGAACTTGAGCTCCTGCCCGGCGTAGGCGGACGCTACCTCGTCGCTCGTCTCGGCCTTGGCCAGCGCGGCGATCTCGCGCACGCAGGCGAGCTTCATCGCCTCGGTGATCTTGGTTGCGCCGCAATCGAGTGCGCCGCGGAAGATGTAAGGGAAGCACAGCACGTTGTTCACCTGGTTCGGGTAGTCCGAACGCCCGGTGGCGATGATGCAGTCGGGTCGTGCTTTCTTGGCCAGCTCGGGACGGATCTCGGGCTCGGGGTTGGCCAGCGCCAGGATGATGGGCTTTGGCCCCATCGTGGACACCATCTCGCCGGTCAGCACGCCGGACGTCGAGCAGCCGAGAAAGACGTCGGCGCCCTTCACCACGTCGGCCAGCGTGCGTGCCTCGGTCTTCTGGCAGTAGCGCTGCTTCGACTCATCGAGCTTGTCGCCGCGGCCGGCGCGGATGACCCCCTTGGAGTCGACAGCAAAGATGTTCTCGATGCGCACACCCAGGCTGACGAATATGTCGAGGCAGGCGATCGCAGCAGCGCCCGCGCCCGAGGCCACCACGCCGCCACCGCCCAGCCTCGGCAGCCGCATCCGCTGCCCGGGCGTCGAACTCCTCGCGCATGCGCGTCTCGGCCTTCGGGGCCGCCGCCGAGGCTGCCGCCCAGTCCGCTCTTGAGCAGCTGTCCCAATAGTTGTTCCGGATTGAACATCGTCTCGTGTCTCCTGGAGCGAATCCTACAGAAAGGCCTTTCGCAGCCGTGAGGCCTGAGAGAATGCCGCGATGAAACGGACGATCGCGGTCGGTCTTCTGGCCCTTCTCGGTTCTCTGCCCGCTGCCGCCCAGGGCCAGCTCGAGTGGAACCGGACGAGTGTCGTGGCGAAGCTCGACAATAACGGCGCCGTCCGGGTGGAAGAGACGCACGAGCTCACGATCTCGGGCGAGGTCACGTACGCCTATCGCAATCTTCTCGTGGGCGCCGATCAGAGCGCGGTTGTCCAGAGCGTTTCGATCGTCGATTCCCTCGGTGTGAAGAAGGCGCTCAGAAACGGGCCCGACGGACCCGATTCCTATCAGTCCTGGTCGTGGGGTCTGCAGATCTGGTTCCGGGCCGAGGCGGATCCGCCCATCGAACCGGGTGTGCGTAGAAGCTATCTGATCGAGTACACACTTCAAGGCGCGGTGACACCGTCCTGGGACATCGCCGCGGGCGTAGAACCTCTCGACTCGGGAACGATGCCGCGCAGCCCGTTCGCTCGCGCCCGTGAAGTGCTCGCGGGATGGAAAGCCGCGTGGCCCGATCTTCACCGCATCTATCGTTTCGACCACGACGTCGAGTTCCCCACGCGGGGCTCGCCGAACGCTCTCCCCGAACTCAACTACCGCTTCGAATACGACACCGCGTGGGTTCTCCTCGACAAGGACCGCGAGATCGGCGTCGCCACACCCGACGTCGACTATCGCGTCCAGCGGCATCTCCGTTACCTGCCCGAAGGAAAGCCAAAGGAAGTCGACGCGCAAGCCGCCGCCTTCCGCCTCGCCGGCGCTTTCGGACCGTTCGCCCTGTGTTTGATGCTGCTGGCCCTCTTCCTGGCCTCGAACCGTCTGCTCGGCGCTCCCCCTCGCGGTGATCGACAGCTCTTCGAACGCATCGTTGAACCCTTGCCCAAAGAAGCGGTCGCCGCACGTTACGGGAACGGCGCGATGTCGCCCTCATTCGAGGAACTCATGCTGCGGATGGCGGCGCAGCGGAAGCTCTCGATCACCGTCGACAAGCCGGCAACAGATGAGACCGACCCCCTCGTCTCCATGCGGCTCACCGTGCCTCGCGATCGTTTGAACAGCCTCGAACGGAAGGTCGTCCAGGAATTGTTCGGAAACCCGGACACGGTTGCGACCAGCGACATCCAGGACCGTTTTCGAGGACGCGAGTTCGATCCGGAGGAGCTCGTTGAGCAGGCGTTTACACCCCTGGTGCCCAACTCCCCGCCCGCCCGGGGCCGCGTGTTCTGGGTGGGGCTCGCTCTTGCCTCCTTCGCGGGCGGAGTTGCGCTGATGGTCAGAGCCCTCATCGACCAGACCCTCAAGGATCCCGGGCCGATCGCGGCCGGCTTGATTCCCGGACATCTCTTCTCGGTATTCTGGCCCGTCGGAACGGCCTCCCGGCGAGTCTCGACCTTCACCCTGATTCTCGCCGCGGTCCTCTACAGCGCGCTCGGGACCGCACTCGCCCTGAGCCCCAATACGCCCCTGACCGGCCTGGCGGCGCTCGGACTCGGCCTCATGACCGCGGGCCACTACGCCGGTTACTTCGGCCGCCTGCCGAATCCGCGCCCCGAG
>CALMQI010000118.1 GCA_937871935.1 uncultured Burkholderiales bacterium | reverse complement strand
AGACCTGAAGATCCTCGTAGTCGCCGTAGAACGCAGCGACGTTCAGGCGCACGTCACTGAAGTCGCGCTTGAAGCCGACTTCGAACACACTCGCACTCTCGTCGCCGTATTCGGCTTCGACGTAGGCGAAACCGCCCTGGTAGGAGATCTGGCACAGCGCCTGGGTGACCATGGGGATGGTGAAGCGGCGGTTGGCGAAGTAGCGCAGCGGCAGCAGAGGGTGCTCCACCACCCGCTCCCAGGCCACGAATCCGGCGGCGGCCACCGGGGCGCGGCGGCGCCGGGGTGTGGGTCTGCCACGCCCAAGGCAGCGAACGCTTCGACGACGTGGTGATGGCCTGCCACAGCCCGCAGGCGCTGGCCCTTCTGGCCGATGCGTCGCCCGTCGAGCGCTCGGTGCTCGGTGCCGTCCGCTACCAGCGCAACCGGGCGGTGCTGCACACCGACGAGCAGTTGCTGCCACGGCGGCGCAAGGCCTGGGCCGCCTGGAACTTCGAGTCCGGCGAGGCCGACGGCCAGCGCAGCGCGTGCCTGCACTACCTGATCAATCGCCTGCAACCGCTGCCGTGGCAACGGCCGGTCATCGTGTCGCTCAATCCGCTGCGCGAGCCGCGGACGGAGTCGGTGATCGAGGAACACGACTTCGATCATCCGGTGTTCGATGTCGAAGCGCTCGCCGCGCAAGGCCGGCTCGACACGATCCAGGGCGACGCCGGTGTCTGGTTCTGCGGCGCCTGGGCCGGCCATGGTTTTCACGAAGATGGTCTGCAATCGGCGCTGCGCGTGACGCGCCGGCTGCACGAGCGGCTGGCCGCCGCCGACCTGCCGCGCCCGGTGGCGGCATGAGCGCCGGGCCCATTGCCGAGCCGGGCGTGCGGCTCGTCGTCGGCACGGTGCGGCATGCGCGGTTGCGGCCGACGGCACACGCGCTCTGCTATGGGCATTGGTTCGTCATGCTGCCGCTGCGCCGGCTGCGCGACGTGCCGTGCGCGCTGTTGCGGCGCAATCGACGCGGCGGGGTCGCCTTTCATGACGCCGATCACGGTGCCGGCGGTCCCGATTGCCTGGCGTGGATCGAGTCGCTGCTCACGGCTCAGGGCATCGACGGTGTCGACGGCGAGATCTGGCTGCAGACCTCTCTGCGCGTGCTGGGCCATGCCTTCAAGCCGGTCAGCTTCTGGTACTGCCATCGGCACGACGGCACGTTGCGCGCGGTGATCGCCGAGGTCAACAACACCTTCGGTGAGCGCCACTGCTATGTGCTCGACGGGCCGACGCTCGCCTTCGGCGTCGAACAGCGCGCCAGCAAGGTCTTTCACGTGTCGCCGTTCTGCGATCTGCGTGGCACCTATCGCTTTCGCTTCATGCGCACCGATCTGGCAGACGCTGTGTCCACGGGACGCGTGCTGGTGCGCATCGACGTCGACGACGATGCCGGCCCGCTGCTGACGACGAGCGTCGGCGGCGTGTCCCGTCCGCTCACGTCCGCCGGTCTGCGCCGCGTGCTGTGGCGCATGCCACTGGCCGTCTCGGGCGTGCTGTTGCGCATCCACTGGCACGCCTTGCGCCTGTGGATCAAGCGCGTGCCCTGGTTCTCGAAGCCGAGCCCACCTTCGGTGGCCTTCACCCGATGAGATCGAACCCGCCCCTCCTGTCGATGCGCACCCTGGCGCAAACGGCGCCGACTGCGCAGGCCCACGGCCGGGTGCCGTGGGCGGCCCGCACCGTGCTGGCCGTGCTGCGCCGCCTGCAGCACGGCTGCCTGGACCTGCGGCTCCCGGGTGGCGACTGGGTCCGCTTCGGCCAGCCGTCGACGGCGCACCCGCACGCAACCCTTTGCCTGAGCAGCTGGCAACCGTTGGTGGCCGCGCTGCGCGGCGGCGACATCGGCTTTGCCGAAACCTTCCTGGCCGCCGAGTGGACTACGCCCGACCTGACCACGCTGCTGCGGCTGGCGATGGTGAACCGCGACGCGCTGCAGCCGCTGGTGTACGGCAAGTCGTGGGCAGGCTGGATGCATCGCCTGCGCCACCTGCGCCATCGCAACACGCGCGAGGGCAGCCGCCGCAACATCCACGCCCACTACGACCTCGGCAATGCGTTCTACCGCCTGTGGCTCGACGACACGATGAGCTATTCGAGCGGCTGGTTCGGCGCTGACCAGACGCAATCGACCGAGGCCGCCCAGCAGGCCAAGATGCGGCGCGCCCTGCAGCAATGCGGTGCGGGGCCAGGCGCTCGCGTGCTCGAGGTGGGGTGCGGCTGGGGCGCACTCGCCGACTGCGCCGTGCACCACTTCGGCAGCCGCGTCACCGGCGTGACCCTGTCGACCGAGCAGCTGGCCTTCGCGCGGGCCCGACTGGCCGCCTCGGGCGCATCGTCAAAGGCCGAACTGCGTCTGCAGGACTACCGCGACATCGACGACGAACCGTTCGAGGCGATCGTCTCGATCGAGATGTTCGAGGCGGTCGGCCACGCCTACTGGCCGTCGTTCTTCGCGCTGCTGCGCGACCGGCTCAAACCGGGCGGCCGCGCCTGCATCCAGTCGATCACGATCCGCGACGATCTGTTCGCGCGCTATCTGTCGGGCACCGACTTCATCCAGCAATACGTCTTTCCGGGCGGCCTGCTGCCCAGCCGCGCCGCGTTCCGTGCCGAGGCAGAACGCGCCGGGCTGGTGGTGGTCGACGAGCTGGCGTTCGGCCCCGACTATGCCGAGACGCTGCGCCGCTGGCAGGTGCGATTCCAGCGCCAGGAGGCGGCCGTGCTGCAACTCGGCTTCGATCGCCGCTTCCTGCGCACCTGGAACTTCTACCTCGCCTACTGCGAAGCGGCCTTCGCCACCGGCCAGACCGACGTCGTGCAGTTCACGCTGCAGCATCGCCGATGAGTGGCCTTGGCACCGTCACCCGCCGGTCGAGGGCCGCGCGGTCGAGGTGCAGTTCGACGACTGGATGGTCCTCATCGACGACACGGCGCTGATCGATCGGGCGACGATCGGCAAGTTCGGCATTCGGCTCGGCGAAGTGCTGCTGGCGTTCCGGCGCCCCTGAAGGACTCGGCATGTCGCTGAACGCCCGGATCATCGACTGGCAGGGCCGCGTGGTCTGGCTGGTCGGCGCCTCCAGCGGCATCGGCCGCGCCACGGCCCACCGGCTGCACACGCTGGGCGCAACGGTGATCGTGTCGGCCCGCAACGCGGCCGCGCTCGACGAATTCGTCGCCGGGCATGTCGACAGCGAGGCAGTGGTTGTCGACGTGACCTCGCGCGACAGCATGCGCGCGGCCTGCGAGGCCATCGTGCGCCGGCACGGGCGCATCGACCTGACGATGTATTGCGCCGGCCACTACAGCGCCATGAGCGCGACGCAGTTCGATCTCGACGAGGCACTGCGCCACCAACAGGTCAATGTGGGCGGTGTGCTGCACTGGCTGGCCGGCGTGCTGCCGCAACTGCTGTGCCAGGCCGAGGGCGGCGCCCCGGCCCATTTGAGCATCGTGGCCAGCGTCGCCGGTTACCGCGGCCTGCCGCGCGCGTTGGCCTACGGCCCGACCAAGGCGGCGCTGATCAACCTGGCCGAGACGCTGTACCTCGACCTGGCGCCGCACGGCGTGGCCGTGTCGCTGGTCAACCCGGGCTTCGTGCGCACGCCGCTCACCGCGCACAATGCGTTCTCCATGCCCGCATTGCTGACTCCCGAGCAGGCCGCGGTGGCCATCGTGAGCGGCTGGCGCTCGGGCCGCTTCGAGATCCACTTCCCGTGGCAGTTCACCTGGGCCATGAAGGCGCTGCGCGCGCTGGGGCAGGGACTCTATCTGCGGCTGGTCGGCCGCGCGCTGCGCGATTGACCGGCGGCGTGATCGCAACCGACGACGCCCGGGTGGCCCGCCTGGTCGACTGGTACGAGCGGCTCACCCCCGCCAGCCTGCGCGACATCGAAGCCCTGTACGCCGACGAGGCCCGCTTCAAGGACCCGTTCAACGAGGTGCAAGGCCGCACCGCGATCGCGCACCTCTTCGAGCACATGTTCGCGACGCTGCGCTCCCCGCGATTCACGATCGTCGACGCGGTGTGCGACGCCTGCGCCTGCGTACTGATCTGGGACTTTCACTTCCAGCGGGGGTCAGGTGCGCCGCTGCGCATCCGCGGCGCGTCGCACATCGAGTTCGGTGCCGACGGACGGGTCACCCGCCATCGCGACTATTGGGACGCCGCCGAGGAGCTGTATGAGAAGCTGCCCGTCCTGGGCACGCTGATGCGCTGGCTGCGTCGCCGAGCCAGCGCCGGCTCGAGCTAGCGCAACCAGCCCTTGCGCCGAAAGTAGATGAACGGCGCCGCCACCGACGCTGCCATCAGCGCCAGCGCCATCGGGTAGCCCCAGGGCTGGCCGATCTCCGGCATGAAGCGGAAGTTCATGCCGTAGATGCTGGCAATCAGCGTCGGCGGCAGCAGCGCGACCGACGCCACCGAGAAGATCTTGATGATCTTGTTCTGGTTGATGTTGATGAAGCCGACGATCGCGTCCATCAGGAAGTTGATCTTGTCGAACAGGAACGCGGTGTGCGAGTCGAGCGAATCGATGTCGCGCAGGATTTGTCGCGCCTCCTCGAACTGGTCGGCGTTGAGCATGCGGCTGCGCATCATGAAGCTGAGCGCGCGGCGCGTGTCCATCACGTTGCGGCGGATGCGCCCGTTCAGATCTTCCTGGCGCGCGATCGCGGCCAGCGCCGCCGCCGCCGCCTTGTCGTCGACCTCCTGCTTCAGCACGCCGTTGCCGACCAGCTCGAGGCTGTCGTAGATGCCCTCCAGCGCGTCGGCCGAATACTCTGCATCGGCGTCATAGAGCTTGAGCAGCACGTCCTTGGCGTCCTCGATCAGCGCCGGGATGCGGCGTGCGCGCATGCGCAGCAGCCGAAACACCGGCAGGTCCTCGGCGTGCACCGAGTACAGCACGCCGCTCTTCAGCACAAAGGCCACGCGCACGTTGCGAGAAGTCGCATCGTCGTCGATCAGGAAGTCGGAGCGGATGTGCAGCTCGCCGTTGTCCTCCTCGTAGAAGCGAGCCGACTCCTCCAGGTCCTCGTCGACGATGTCCTCGGGTATCGCCAGACTGAAGCGAGCGGCGATCCACTGCTTCTCCTGCGGCGTCGGTGCTTCCAGGTCGACCCAGATCGGGCGCACGGCGGCCAGTCCGTCGGCGCTTTCGATTTCTTCCTGGAACAGGCGCCCGTTGACGAGCGTGAAGACGTTGAGCATCGGGCTCTCCGACACGCGAACACCTGCGAAGTGGCAAGGCGTCCGGCGGGGTGGGGCATGGTGTAGGTGACCGCCCCGCCCAGACGCCGGGCCGCGTGCAGGCGGCCGGTCATCGTCGCGGGTCAGTCAGCGCGGATGGGGCAGGTCCAAGCGGGAGGCTCCAGGCAATCTGAAGCGCGGAATTATCACATCGCGCATCAAGCCGGGAGCGCCGACAACGGGGCGGCCGCCGTGTCGACACGGCGCGTCTCGTCCGCTCACAACCCACACATCCTACACGCCGATATGGGGTTGTCACGCGGGCTTTTTCGGGCGCACACTGGGTTCGACCCGTCGCGCATCGAAGTGGCCTCGCGGCCTGCCCCGACGCCCGGCGAGCCGGTTCCTCAACCGTCGGAAGGAGGCTTTGATGAATTTGACGATCAGCGGGCATCATCTGGAAGTCACGCCCGCTCTGCGCGAGTACGTACTCACCAAACTGGACCGCGTGACCCGGCACTTCGATCAGGTCGTCGATGTGAACGTGCTGTTGACGGTCGAAAAGCTGCGCGAGAAGGAACGACGGCAGCGAGCCGAGGTGACCCTGCACGTCAAGGGTCGCGACATCTTTGTCGAGCAGGCCCACGAGGATCTCTATGCCGCCATCGACCAGTTGATGGACAAGCTGGACCGGCAGGTCTGCCGGCACAAGGACCGCATGCAGGACCACCACCACGCGGCCGCCAAGCGGCTGGCCGCCTAGAGCGGCCTGCGACGCAGGCAACAGATGGACGGCCCTTCGGGGCCGTTTTCCATTGGGGCGGCTCTCTATTTCGGTAACTTAGCAACACCCCGCAGGCGCGGGTCCTGTCCACGGTGCGGTGCAGCAATGCGTTTCTATAATTCATCGAACTGCCACGGGGCTCGTCGTTGCGGCCGGCACACAGCGGTCGCTCCGGGGGTTCAACACCATGAATCGTCTCGCCGCCATCCTGCCCGCCAGCAACGTGCTGGTGAACGTGGAGGCCACCAGCAAGAAGCGCGCGTTCGAACACGCGGGTTTGCTGTTCGAGAACCTGCACGCGCTCGCCCGCGCGACGGTGACTGACAACCTGTTCGCCCGCGAGCGGCTCGGCTCCACCGGGCTGGGACACGGTGTGGCGATTCCGCATGGCCGCATCAAGGGGCTGAAGAACCCGCTTGCCGCCGTGTTGCGTCTGGCCGAGCCGATCGCCTTCGACGCGCCCGACGACGAGCCGGTGGGCTTGTTGATCTTCCTGCTGGTGCCCGAGGCGGCGACGCAGCGGCACCTGGAGATCCTGTCCGAGATCGCCGAGATGTTGTCCGACCGTGAACTGCGCGAACGCCTGAAGGCCGAGCCCGACGCGGCCACGGTGCACCGGCTGATCCACGACTGGCAAGCCCTGAAGTCGGTGGCCTGAGCGGCCCCGCCGCCCACGCCTGACGCTGCGGCGCGGAACCCGATGAAACCCACCTCCGTCAGCGCCGAGGCCCTGTTCGAAGCCCAGCGCGAGGCCGTGCACTGGGAATGGATCGCCGGCCACGCCCACCCGGAACGCCGCTTCGACGATGCCGCGGTGCGCGACGCGCAATCGGCGGCCGACCTGGTGGGTTACCTGAACTACATCCACCCCTACCGGGTGCAGATCGTCGGGCGCCGCGAGGTGGCCTATCTCTCGTCGGTGTCGGCCGAGGACCAGGAGCGTCGCATTTCGCGCATCGTGACGCTGGAGCCGCCGGTGATCATCGCCGCCGACGGCGTGACGCCACCGCCGCGGCTGGTGGCGATGTGCGACCGCGCCGAGATCCCGCTGTTCGTCACCGGCGAGTCCGCGGGCCAGGTGATCGACGTGGTGCGCAGCTACCTCGCGCAGCACTTCGCCGAGCGCACCACACGCCATGGCGTCTTCATGGACATCCTCGGCCTGGGCGTGCTGCTCACCGGCGAGTCGGGCCTGGGCAAGAGCGAACTCGGGCTGGAGCTCATCTCCCGCGGCCACGGCCTGGTGGCCGACGATGCGGTGGACCTCTACAAGGTCTCGCAGACCTCGCTGGAGGGCCGCTGCCCCGAGCTGCTGGCCAACCTGCTCGAGGTGCGCGGCATCGGGCTGCTCGACATCAAGGCCATCTTCGGCGAGACCGCGGTGCGCCGCAAGATGCGCCTGAAGCTGATCGTCCACCTGGTGCGCAAGGAGACCATGGAACGCGAGTTCGAACGGCTGCCCTACGAGCCGCTGTTCGAGGAGATGCTCGCGATCCCTGTGCGCAAGGTGGTGATCGCCGTGGACGCCGGCCGCAACCTGGCGGTCCTGGTGGAGGCGGCCGTGCGCAACACCATCCTGCAACTGCGCGGCATCGACACCTACCAGGAATTCATCGCGCGCCACCAGAAGGCCATGGAGCGCGGCAACACCTGAGCGCACGCACCCCCGTCCGCCCTCACTTGGTGGAAGGTCGGTGCGGACAGGCCTTCTTGGTGCAGGTGGCGTACAGCGACAGCGCGTGTTCGTGCAGTTCGAAGCCGCGCGTCTGCGCGACGGCGCGCTGGCGCTGCTCGATCTGCGCGTCGTAGAACTCCTCGACGCGGCCGCAGGTCAGGCACACCAGGTGATCGTGGTGCTGGCCCTGATTGAGCTCGAACACCGACTTGCCCGACTCGAAGTGGCTGCGCGTCAGCAGCCCCGCCTGCTCGAACTGCATCAGCACCCGGTACACAGTGGCCAGCCCGATGTCGGCCCCCTCTGCCAGCAATGCCTTGTAGACGTCCTCGGCCGTCATGTGGCGCAGCGTGGTCTTCTGGAAGATCTCCAGGATCTTGATGCGCGGCAGCGTCGCCTTCAGTCCGCTGCTCTTGAGTTCCTCGACATGGGTCATATGCGCGCTCGCCATCGGGGCACCGGGATGGGGCCGATAGAATCGCAGCATCATAGCCAGCCGAGCGCTGCGACCCAGCGCGAGAGCCCCCGTTTCATGCCCGGCCTTTCGATACTCCCATGCCTGCGGCCGGCCCTGGTCTGCGGCGTGATCGTGCTCGGCCTGGCCGGTTGCACGTCGCTGCAATCCGAAGGCAACGTGCTCGGCCTGATCACGCCGTACCGCATCGACATCGTGCAGGGCAACGTCGTGACCAAGGAGCAGCTCGCCCTGGTCAAGCCCGGCATGAGCCGCGTGCAGGTGCGTGACCTGCTGGGCTCGCCGCTGCTGGCCGACATGTTCCACGCCGACCGCTGGGACTATGTGTTCACCATCAAGCGACCCGGTACCCAGCCGCAACGTCGCAGCATCGTGGCCTGGTTCGACGGCGACACGCTGAAGAAGCTGGACGCGCCCGACGACGTGCCGGCTGAGCGCGAATTCGTCGCCGCCATCGGCCGGCCGGTCGCCCGCGGCGCGCTGGTTCCGCTGGAACTGACCGACGAGCAGCGCAAGGCGCTGCCGCTGCCGGCCAAGCCGGCGCAAGAGAGCACACCCGCCGTGCCCGCGCCGGCCCGCATCTACCCGCCGCTGGAGCCGAATTGAACGCATCGGACGCGTCACTGCCGATCGCCATCGCCGGCGCCTCCGGCCGCATGGGCCGCATGCTGATCGAGGCCGTGCTGCAGTCCGGCGACTGCCGGCTTGCCGGCGCGCTCGATGTCGCTGCCAGCCCGGCGCTCGGGCAGGACGCGGCGGCTTTCCTCGGCCGGTCGAGCGCCGTGGCCATCACCAGCGATGTGCGCCAGGGCCTCAGTGGCGCGCGCGTGCTGATCGACTTCACCCGGCCCGAAGGCACGCTGGCGCACCTGGCGGTGTGCCGCGAACTCGGCGTGGCGGCGGTGGTCGGCACCACCGGGCTGTCGCCAACCCAGAAGGCCGAGGTGGCAGCGCATGCGGTTCATATCCCGGTGGTGATGGCGCCCAACATGAGTGTCGGCGTCAACGTCGTCTTCAAGCTGCTCGACGTGGCAGCACGGGCGCTGGCCCAGGGCTACGACATCGAGATCATCGAGGCCCACCACCGCCACAAGGTCGACGCGCCGAGCGGCACCGCGCTGCGCATGGGCGAGGTGGTGGCTGCCGCGCTAGGTCGTGATCTCGCGCAGTGCGCTGTCTATGCACGTGAAGGCGTCACCGGCGAACGCGATCCGTCGACGATCGGCTTCGCCGCGATACGCGGCGGCGACATCGTCGGCGATCACACGGTGCTGTTTGCCGGCACCGGCGAGCGCATCGAGATCACCCATCGATCGGCGAGCCGCGCCAACTATGCGCAAGGCAGCCTGCGCGCGGCGCGTTTCATCGCCGGCCAGAAGAACGGGCTGTTCGACATGCACGACGTGCTCGGCTTGCGCTGATGCAAGGCCTGCAGCAGTTCTGGCAGCAGACAGACGGCGTCGGCCGCGCGGTGGCGATGCTGCTGCTCGCGATGTCGGTCAGCGCGTGGGTGGTGATCCTGTGGAAGTTCTGGGTGCTGCAGCGCGCGCGCCGCGATATCGCACGCGCGGTGCCGGCCTTCTGGGCCGCCGAGTCGCTGGCCAGCGGCCGCGCGCGGCTCGGTGCGCTCGACCGCGAGCAGGTGCTGGGGCCGTTGCTCCAGGCGGCCGCTGCATTGCCGGGCAGCGGGACGCTCGAAACCAGCGGCCGGCTCGATTCGCAACTGACGCGGCGTCTGCGCGACGCGCTACACGGCGCGCTCGCCCATCTGCAGTTCGGCCAGGTGCTGCTGGCTTCGATCGGCAGCACAGCGCCCTTCATCGGTCTGTTCGGCACCGTCTGGGGCATCTACCACGCATTGGTCAGCATCTCCGCCGCCGGCTCGATCACGATCGAGAAGGTCGCGGGCCCGGTCGGTGAGGCATTGATCATGACGGCCGCCGGCCTGGCGGTGGCCATCCCTGCGGTGCTGGCCTACAACCTGTACGGCAAGTGGGTCGCCGCCTGCGAGGCCGAGCTCGAGGGCTTCGCCCACGATCTGCGCGAGATGGCGCTGACCACGCCCTCCGACAGGGCCTAGCGCATGGCGTTCGGCCGCCTTGAGCGCACCGAGGCGTCGCGGCCGATGAGCGACATCAACATGACGCCGCTGATCGACGTCATGCTGGTGCTGCTGGTGATCTTCATGATCACCGCGCCGTTGATGACCTCGAGCCTCAAGCTCGACCTGCCCAAGGCCGAGGGCGCCAAACCCACCGACGCACAGCAGTTCGTCACGCTGGCGATCGACCCGCAGGGCCGTACCTTCTGGGGCGACGAGCCGGTCACGCTCGAGGCGCTGCGTCTGCGCGTGCGCGAGGCCGCGGTGCGCAACCCGGCCACCGAGGTGCAGCTGCGCGCCGACAAGACCGTGCCCTATGGCCGTGTCGCCGAGCTGATCGGCGTGGTGCAGGACGGCGGGCTGTCGCGCGTGGGCTTCGTCACCGAGTCGAGCACGGCGGCGCCCGCCAGGTAGCCCCTCCTACAATCGCCGGGATGAACGACAAGTACATCCCCCGCGACGTCGAGGCCGCCGCGCAGGCCCAGTGGGCCGCGAGCGATGCCTACCGCGTCGTCGAAGATCCCAAGAAGAAGAAGTACTACGCCTGCTCGATGCTGCCGTACCCGAGCGGCCGGCTGCACATGGGGCATGTGCGCAACTACACCATCAACGACATGCTCGCGCGCTACAAGCGCATGCAGGGCTTCAACGTGCTGATGCCGATGGGCTGGGACGCCTTCGGTTTGCCGGCCGAGAACGCGGCGATCAAGAGCCGGCAGGCCCCGGCCGCGTGGACCTACGAGAACATCCGCGTCATGAAGGCCCAGTGCCAGGCGCTCGGCCTGGCGATCGACTGGTCGCGCGAGCTGGCGACCTGCGACCCCGCGTACTACCGGTGGAACCAGTGGTTCTTCCTGAAGATGCTCGACAAAGGCATCGCCTACCGCAAGACCCAGGTCGTCAACTGGGATCCGGTCGACCAGACCGTGCTCGCCAACGAGCAGGTGATCGACGGCCATGGCTGGCGCTCCGGCGCGCCGGTGGAAAAGCGCGAGATTCCGGGCTACTACCTGAACATCACCCAGTATGCCGACGAGCTGCTCGACAGCACGCTGCACAAGCTGCCCGGCTGGAGCGAGCGCCTGCGCTTGATTCAGGAGAACTGGATCGGCAAGAGCTACGGCGTCAACTTCGGCTTCCCGTACACGATCGACGGCGAGCAGAAGCAGCTGCGCGTATACACCACGCGCGCTGACACCATCATGGGCGTCACCTTCGTCGCCGTCGCCGCCGAGCATCCGCTGGCAGCGCGTCTGGCCGTCGACAAGCCCGAGCTCAAGCCCTTCATTCACAAGTGCAAGACCGGCTCGGTGATGGAAGCCGATATGGCCACGACGGACAAGGAGGGCATGCCCACCGGATTCCACGTGTCGCATCCGCTCACCGGCGCGCCGGTGGAGGTGTGGATCGGCAACTACGTGCTGATGGCCTATGGCGAGGGCGCGGTGATGGGTGTGCCGGCGCACGACGAGCGCGACTTCGCGTTCGCCAAGAAGTACGGGCTGCCGATCCCGCAGGTGATCGCTGTCCCCGGCAAGAGCTTCTCGACCGACGGCTGGCAGGAGTGGTACGCCGACAAGCAGGGCGGCGTGTGCATCCACTCCGGCAAGTACGATGGCCTGGCATATGAAGCGGCCGTCGACGCCATCGCCACCGACCTGAAGGCCCAGGGCCTGGGCGACAAGCAGGTGCAGTACCGCCTGCGCGACTGGGGCATCAGCCGCCAGCGCTACTGGGGCACGCCGATCCCGATCATCCACTGCGATGCCTGTGGCGTGGTGCCGGTGCCCGAGAAGGACCTGCCCGTCGTGCTGCCCGAGGACTTGGTGCCCGACGGCAGCGGCAACCCGCTGAACAAGTGTGAGTCATTTCTGAAGTGCACCTGCCCGACGTGCGGCAAGCCCGCCCGGCGCGAGACCGACACGATGGACACCTTCGTCGACAGCGCGTGGTACTACATGCGGTACTGCACGCCGGGTGCGCCGACGATGGTGGATGCACGCAACGACTACTGGATGCCGATGGACGTCTACATCGGCGGCATCGAGCATGCCGTGCTGCACCTGCTGTACGCGCGCTTCTGGACCAAGGCCATGCGTGACATGGGCCTGCTGCACTTCGACGAGCCGTTCGTGCGCATGGTCAATCACGGCATGCTGCTGAACCAGATCTTCTTCGCCCGCGGCGACTTGGGCGGCAAGGACTACGTGCCGCCCAGCGAGGTGAAGCCCACGCTCGACGCGCAGGGCCACATCGTCGGCGGCACCACGGCCGACGGCAAGCAGGTCGAGTACGGCGGCATCGGCAAGATGGGCAAGACCGAGCGCAACGGCGTCGACCCGCAGGACCTGATCGACCAGTACGGCGCCGACACGGCGCGGCTGTTCGTCATGTTCGTCGGCGGGCCGGAGGACGCCTCGGTGTGGTCGGACTCCGGCGTCGAGGGATCGTCGCGCTTCCTGCGTCGCGTCTGGCAGTTCGCGATGCAGCATCGCGAACGCGTGCGCTCGGCGCCGCCGGACGCGGGCAAGTTCGACGCCTCGACCCGACCGCTGCGCCGCGAGATCCACGCCGTGCTCAAGCAGGTGCGCTACGACTACGAGCGCATGCAGTACAACACCGTGGTCTCCGGTGCGATGAAGCTGCTCAACGCACTCGAGGACTTTTCGCGCACTGCCGATACGCCGGCCGCCGTCCTGCGCGAGGGCCTGTCGGTGCTGCTGCGCGTGCTGTACCCGGCCTGCCCGCATATCACCCAGGTGCTGTGGACCGAGCTGGGCTTCGCCGGTGCGCTGCTGGACACGGCCATGCCCGAGGTCGACGAGACCGCACTGGTGCAGGACGAGATCGAGCTCGTGCTGCAGGTCAGCGGCAAGACCCGCGGCGCGATCAAGGTCGCGGCTGCGGCCGACAAGGCGACCATCGAGGCCGTGGCATTGGCCAGCCCCGAGTTCGCCAAGTTCGGCGAAGGCCGCCCGCTCAAGAAGGCCGTCATCGTGCCCGGCCGCCTGGTCAACCTGGTGGTCTGACGGCAGGCGCCCGGCCATGTCGATGCGCGCACGCCGAACACTGCTGCTCACGATGGGTGGTGGGCTGCTGGCGAGCTGCGGTTTCGAGTTGCGCGGCACCCCGGAGCTGCCGTTCTCGCGCATCGCGCTCGATGGATTTGCGACGCGTTCGCCTCTGGCCGAGGAACTCAGGCGCGCGCTCGCCCAGGCGGCCGAAGTCGTGCCCGCCAGCGACCGCGCCCAGGTGGTCCTGCACGCGCTGACCGACGCGCGTGAGCGCGGCGTCGTCGCCTCCACCGCCGATGGCCAGGTGCGTGAACTGCAGTTGCGCGTGCGCCTCACGTTCCGGTTGAGCACACCCGCAGGTGCCGAGCTGATTCCGCAGACCGAACTGCTGCTGACGCGCGACATGAGCTACAGCGAGAGCCTCGCGCTGGCCAAGGAGTACGAAGAGGTGCAGCTCTATCGTGCGATGCAGTCCGACATCGTGTCGCAGGTGCTGCGGCGGCTCGCCCGCGTGAAGATCACGCGAGGCTGAACGGCATGCAACTGCGCGCCGACCAGCTGAGCGCCGCGCTCGCGCGCGAGCTGAAGCCGCTGTACACGGTGCACGGCGACGAACCCTTGCTGGCGCAGGAGGCGGGCGACCTGATTCGCGCCACGGCACGAGGCGCCGGCTACACCGACCGCAAGGTGTTCAGCGTCAGCGGCGCGCACTTCGACTGGTCGGGCCTGCTCGGCGCCGCGCAGGCGATGAGCCTGTTCGCCGATCGGCAGCTGATCGAGATCCGCATTCCGAACGGCAAGCCGGGCAAAGAAGGCTCCGAGGCACTACAGCGCTACTGCGAGACGCTGTCGGACGACGTGGTCACGCTGATCCACCTGCCGAGGCTGGATCGTCAGCAGCAGCAGAGCGGCTGGTTCCTGGCGCTCGACGCCGCCGGCATGACGATCCGTGTCGATCCGGTGGAGCGCAAGGCGCTGCCGCAGTGGATCGCGCAGCGCCTGGCCGTGCAGGGCCAGCGCGTCGCGGACGGCGAGGCCGGCGCGCACACACTGGCCTTCTTCGCCGACCGCGTCGAAGGCAACCTGCTGGCCGCGCATCAGGAGCTGCAGAAGCTGGCGCTGCTGTTCCCGGCCGGCCCGCTGAGCTTTGAGCAGGTCGAATCGGCCGTGCTGAACGTCGCCCGCTACGACGTCTTCAAGCTCGGCGAGGCCGTGCTCGCCGGCCAGACGGCCCGCGTACTGCGCATGCTCGACGGGCTGCGCGCCGAGGGCGAGGCGCCGGTGCTGGTGCACTGGACGCTGGCCGAGGACATCCGCGCGCTCAAACGCGTGAAGGACGCCACCGAGCAAGGCAAGCCGTTGCCGATGGCGCTGCGCGAGGCGCGCGTCTGGGGCGCCAAGGAGCGCCTGTTCGAGCGGCTGGTACCGCTGCTGTCGGACCATACGCTGGCGCACTGGGTCGAGTCGGCCAGCATCTGCGACGGCCTGGTCAAGGGACTGAAGCATCCGCATTGGCCGGTCGACGCGTGGGACGGCCTCAAGCGACTGGCGCTGATGGTGACGCAGCACACCGCCTCGCCGCGAGCGACGCCGCCGTTGCGGCTGGCACTGCAAGCGAGCTTCTAGCTAGACCGAGGCGTCAGTAACCGCGGGCGCGGTTTATCAGGTGGGCCGGTATGCGGCCCTCGGCGAGCGCCAGCACGTTGGCAGCCACCACCTGCGCGGCGCTGCGCGGATCGGTCAGCGCCGCGGCATGCGGCAGCACGGTGATGCGCTCGTGGCGCCAGTACGGATGTTCGCGCGGCAGCGGCTCGATCGGAAAGACATCGAGCACTGCATGGCGCAGCAGGCCCTGGTCCAGGCGCTGCAGCAGATCGGCCTCGACGACATGGCCGCCGCGTCCGAGGTTGACGATGGCCCCGTGCCGTGGCATCGCACCGAAGAACGTGGCGTCGAGCAGCCCGCTCGTGTCGGCGGTCAGCGGCAGCAGGTTGATCACGATGTCGCTGTCGGCCAGCCGTCGCCACAAGGCCTCATGCCCGTTGATGCGCTGCACGCCCGGCACCGCCGACACGGGTGCGCCGGCGCCACGGGTCCATGCGGTCACCGCATAACCTCCGCACAGCAGCGCCTGCGCGCAGGCCTGCCCCATGGCGCCGAAGCCGAGCAGCGTGATGCCCACCTCGTCGGCCCGGCGCTGCGCATGCTGCTGCCACAGCGCCTGCCGCTGGCGCTGCTGATAGACAAAGAAGCCCCGGTGCAGCGACAGCACCGCCCACAGCGCCGTCTCGGCCATCGCGACGGCCAGCGCCGGGTCGACCATGCGGGCGATCGGCACCTCGGGCGGGATCGTCGGGTCACCGAGCAGTCGATCGACGCCGGCCCACAGCGACTGGATCAGCCGCAGGCCCGGCAACTCGCGCAGTGCGCCGGCGGGGGGGTTGGCCACGATCGCCACTTCGATGTCGGCGCGCGACACCCCGTCGACCGACAGCAGCAGCCGATGCTGCGGCAGTGCGGCGGCGAGCACCTCGTGCCAGCGAGCGCGCTCGGCGTCGTCGAAGCTGCCGGCGAGCAGCAGGTTCATGGCCGGCGGGTGGCCCGCTCGAGCAGGCCCTGCAGCGCCACGCGCACGCTGGCCGCGCGCACCTGCGCGCGATCGCCATCGAAGCGATGACGCTGCGCGCTGGTGGTGATGGCGCCGTCGGGACTGCGCTGGCCGTAGCCGATCCACACGGTGCCAACCGGCTTGTCGGCACTGCCGCCGCCGGGGCCGGCCACTCCCGTCACCGACACGGCCAGCTCGACACCCGAGCGGCGCAGCAGGCCTTCGACCATCTCGCGCGCCACGATCTCGCTGACGGCGCCGTGCGCCGCCAGGCTCGGCGCGCCGACACCCAGCAGCTCCTGCTTGGCCGCGTTGCTGTAGCTGACCACACCGCGCTCGAACCAGTCGCTGGAGCCCGCCAGATCGGTGCAGGCGCCTGCGATCAGGCCCCCGGTGCAGCTCTCGGCAGTGGCGATGCGCCAGCCGCGCGCTCGCAGCCGCACAGCGAGTTCACCCACCAGGGTCGCGATCGCCGGTACGGAGCCGGCGCTCGGTCTCATGTGCGCCACAGCGCGACGATCAGCAGCGTGCACAACGCCGCCGCCACGTCGTCGAACAGGATGCCGAAGCCCGCGCGCGCGCCAAAAGGCTCGCCAGCGCGGGGCTTGAAGGCGCGGTCGGCCCAGCCCACCGGCCCCGGCTTGGCGGCATCGAACAGGCGAAAGATCGCGAACGCAGCGAGTTGTCCCCAGAACCCGGTGGGCATCACCAGCCACAGCACCAGCCAGAAGGCCCAGATCTCGTCCCAGACGATCGACCCGGGGTCGGCCTGTCGCAGCGCGCGAGCGCTGTGCAGACAGGCCCACCAGCCGATCGGCGCCGTCACCACCAGCACGACACCCCACTGCCACTCGCCGAGCCAGGGATCGAGCACCAGCCACGCGACCCAGGCCCACAAGGTGCCGACGGTGCCCGGCGCCTTGGGCGACAGGCCGCTGCCGAAGCCGAGCGCGATCAGATGCGCCGGGTGCGACAACAGGAAGCGCAGGTCCGCGCGCCGCGGGGCTGTCGTGTCGAGAGTGGCGTCGAGCGTGTTCACACGCCGGACCCCTGCGCGGCGAAGTGATCGAAGCCGCGCGCTGCGATCTCGCGGGCCGCGCCGTCGGCGCCGACGACGCGCAGTCCCGGCCGCGCATCGATGCGGCCGATGCACGAGACCGCGACACCCGCCTCGACGGCGGCCTGCCGTACCGCGGCGTCCCGTCCGGCGGGCGCCGTAAAGAGCAGCTCGTAGTCGTCGCCGCCGTGCAGCAGACACAGCTGCTGCAGCGCCGTGTCCTGCTCGGCCAGCAGCGACGAGCGCGGCAACGCCGCCGCCTGCAGCGTGGCGCCGACACGCGAGCGGGCGAGCACGTGACCGGCATCGCCGGCCAGGCCGTCGCTCAGGTCGATCGCACTGGTCGCCACGCCGACCAGGGCGCGCCCGAGCGCGACGCGTGGGTTGGGCCGCTCCATCACGCGGCGCACCCGCGCCAAGCCGTCGCCCGACAGGCGCACCCGATCGCGGAACGCTTCGAGCGCGAGGCGGGCGTCGCCAAGGCCACCGTCCACCGGATGGCTGACCCACAGCTCGTCACCGGCGCGTGCACCGTCGCGGCGCAGCGCGCGGCCGGCCTCGACCTCGCCGACGACGGTGATGCAGATGGCCAGCGGCCCGGCCGTGGTGTCGCCACCGACCAGCTCGATGTCGTGCTCATCGGCCAGCGCGTGCAAGCCCAGGCTGAACGCAGCGAGAAAGGTCTCGTCCACCGCCGGCATCGCCAGCGCCAGCGTGTAGGCCAGCGGCCGCGCCCCGCAGGCGGCGAGATCACTCAGGTTGACGGCCAAGGCCTTGTGGCCGAGCGCGTCGGGCGGCACCGTCGACAGGAAGTGCCGGCCCTCGATCAGCATGTCGCTCGAGATGGCCAGCTGCATGCCAGACGTCGGCGCGATCAACGCACAGTCGTCGCCGATGCCCAGCACCGCCCGGCGCGCCGGGCGCGCGAAGTACTTGTCGATCAGCTCGAACTCACCCGGCGGCATCGCGCGAATTGTGGCCCAGGTCAGCCGAGGCCGTGGTCGCGCAACCGGTTGGCCAGCTCGACGGCCGACCTGACGTGCATCTTGTCGAAGATGCGGGCCCGATGCACCTCCACCGTGCGCACGCTGATGTCGAGCTCGTCGGCAATCAGCTTGTTTGGCCGGCCGGCGACGATGAGGCGCATCACCTGGCGCTCACGATCGGTGAGGTCGGCCAATGCCCGCGACGCCCGCGCATGGCCGTCACGCCGGGCGATCGCATCGGCGCTGGCGGCCAGGGCCTGCTCGATGCGATCGACCAGCCGGTTGTCGGAGAACGGCTTCTCGAAGAAGTCGAACGCACCACGCTGTACAGCGGCCACCGCAGTCGGCACATCGCCGTGTCCGGTGAGAAAGATCACCGGCAGCGTGCCGGCCAGGCCCGTCTGCAGCAGGCGGTCGAACAGGCCGAGCCCGCTCAGACCCGGCATGCGCACATCGAGCAGCAGGCACGAGGCCGCATCCGGCCAGCCATCCGACCGCGCCGTGCGCATGTGCTCGAATGCCTCGGCGCTGTGAAACGACTCCGACACGATGCGCCGCGAACGCAGCAACCACGCCAGCGCATCGCGCACCACGGCCTCGTCGTCGACCAGATAGACCACCGGCGGCACAGCAGGTCGTGGGGGTAGATCGAGCGGGTTCATGGCGTAGGCGCGGTAACGTCTGGCGGAGCTGTCACCCGCGGCAGCGTAAACCTGAAGTCGGTGCCGCCGCCAGTACCGTCGGCACCGCGGGTGCTGGATTCGAAGTCGAGGGCTCCGCCGTGCTGCTCGACCACCGTGCGGCACAGCGACAGGCCGAGCCCCATACCCTCCACGCGCGTGGTGAAGAACGGCGTGAACAGGCGCCGCGCGATCTCCGGCGCAATGCCCGGACCGGCGTCGCGCACGCTGAACAGCAGCCAGCGCTGCTGCACTGCACGAACGTCCAGCCGCACCACCCGTTGCGCGGCCTCCGTGTCGAGGTCCATTGCCTGGATCGCATTGCGCGCCAGGTTCAGCAGCACCTGCTCGACCATCGTGCGGTCGACCATCACCTCGGCCTGCGGTTCGGTCACGTCGAGCTCGATGCGGGTGCCGTTCTTGCGCGCGTGCAATCGCACCAGCGGCAGCACCGCGTCGATCAGCACCGATACGGCCACCGGTTCGCGCGACTGCTCGCGGCGGCGCACGAAGTCGTGCACGCTCTTGATCACGCGCCCCGCGCGGTCGGCCTGCTCGGCGATGCGCGCGATGGCCTGCCGCACCTCGCCGGCCGATCCGGCGCCGGGCGTCTGCAGCAGATTGAGCGATCCATTGGCGTAGCTCGCGATGGCCGCCAGCGGCTGGTTCAACTCGTGGCTCAGCAGCGATGCCATCTCGCCGACGGTGGCCAGGCGCGCGCTGGCCTGCAACCGCTCCTGCTGCTGGCGGGCAAGTTCCTCGACGCGGCGCCGCTCGGTGATGTCGACCATCGCACTCATCCAGCCCGCATGCCGCCCCTGCGCATCGACCAGCGGCGCGTCGAACACGACGACCGGGAAGCGCTCGCCCGACTTGCGGATGAACTCTGACTCGTAGCCTTCGCGGCCGACCCGGCTGGCATCCTGGCGCTGACGGTCCTCTTGCCGCGCCCGGTATTCATCGGCCCGTTCCGGCGGCCAATAGGGCGGGGGATCCCTGTCGCGCAACTCGTCGATCGAGTAGCCGACCATGGCACAGAAGGCCGGGTTGGCATAGGTGATCCGACCGCGCAGGTCGCGCGCGCGCAAACCGGTCACCAGCGAGTCCTCCATCGCCTTGCGAAACGCCAATGCCTCGGCCAGTGCTGCTTCGGCGCGTGCCCGCCGGCGCACGTCGCGCACCAGCAGCAGCACCACGCCGAACAGCACGCACGACAGACCCAGCACGAGCGCCGTCGCCAGGTTCGGGATCAGCCGCGGGCTGCCCTCGGCCGCGTCGGCGCGCAGCAGCAGCGTCTGTCCCGGCAGTTCGACCAGGCGCTCGGCGCGAAAGATGCCGGTGCCTCGCAGGACGCCGGCGCGGGCCAGGCGCGATCCGTCGCCGTCGACGAACGACAGTTCGTGGCCGACGTCGCGCGTCGCGCGCCGCGCATCGTCGAGCCAGCCCCCGACCAGCACGCTGGCGACGACGAAGCCACCGCTGCGACCGGCCGACTGGACCGGCACGCACAGGTCGATCACTTCCTGGCCATACCCCTGTGCCACCGGAACGAAGTAGCTGCGCGAATACAGCGGCGAGGCCGCGCGTGCGGCCGCCGCGCAAACCACCTCGGCCTCGAAGTCGATGGCCTCGCGGGCGATTGCCTCGAACCAGCGCGGCGTGTAAGGCGTGTCCATCGCCGCGGCCACGCGCATCCCCGCATCGCGCCACTCGATGCGCACGATTTCGCGATGGCGACGCAGCAACTCGCGGGCGCCGCCGTCGGCAGCCGGGCCAGCTGTGCCGTCGATCCATGACAGCTCCTGCAGAAGGCGAATGGTCTGCAGGCCCAGGCTCTTGACCTCGGCCGCCGCGGCGATGGCTGCGGCATCGGCACGGTCCTGCACGCGGTTGGCCTCGAAATCGATGGTCAGCACGACCAGCCAGGTTTGCGCGATGAGCAGCAGCAGCACCAGCGAGCTCCACAACAGCACCCGGCGGCGTGCTGGCGCGGCGCGTGGGGTGTGGGCAGCGGGCGCAGGTGTCGGCGACATGGCGGCATCTTGACGCGCCAAGCCGGCTGGCTGCTTAAGCAGTTTCGCGCATCGACACCCTCGCGCTACCGACTCCGGCACCGCGCCGCGCGACTCCTACAATCGCCGACCTCGAACCCGCCGGACCGGACCAGCCAATGTCTAGTTATGAAGCCAAACGTGCCGAGCTGCGCCGCGCCGCACTCGAGTACCACGAGTTTCCGGTCCCGGGCAAGGTGGCCATCGCCGCGACCAAGCAGATGATCAACCAGCGCGACCTGGCGCTCGCCTACTCGCCGGGGGTCGCCGCGGCCTGCGAGGAGATCGTCACCGACCCGGTGAACGCCTATCGCTACACGGCGCGCGGCAACCTGGTGGCGGTAGTGACCAACGGCACGGCCGTCCTGGGCCTCGGCGACATCGGGCCGCTGGCCGCCAAGCCGGTGATGGAAGGCAAAGGGGTGCTGTTCAAGAAGTTCGCCGGCATCGACGTGTTCGACCTCGAGATCAACGAGAAGGACGTCGACAAGCTGGTCGAGATCATCGCCGCGCTGGAACCGACCTTTGGCGGCATCAACCTCGAGGACATCAAGGCACCCGACTGCTTCTATGTCGAGCGCAGACTCCGCGAGCGGCTGAAGATTCCCGTCTTTCACGACGACCAGCATGGCACCGCGATCGTCGTCGGCGCGGCTCTGCTGAACGGCCTGAAGGTCGTCGGCAAGGACATCCGCCAGGTCAAGCTGGTCGCCTCGGGCGCCGGCGCGGCGGCACTGGCCTGCCTGAACCTGCTGATCAAGCTGGGCCTGCCTCGCGAACACATCTGGGTCAGCGATCTCGCGGGTCTGGTGTGGAAGGGTCGCACCGAGCTGATGGACCCCGACAAGGCCGAGTTCGCGCAGGATACGACGATGCGCACGTTGGGCGAGGCCATCGCCGGTGCCGACGTCTTCCTCGGCCTGTCGGCTGGCGGCGTGCTGAAGCCCCCGATGGTGAAGGCGATGGCCGCGCGCCCGCTGATCTTCGCGCTGGCCAACCCGACGCCGGAGATCATGCCCGAGGAGGTCCTGGCCGTGCGCAACGACGCGATCATGGCGACCGGGCGCACCGACTATCCGAACCAGGTCAACAACGTCCTGTGCTTCCCCTACATCTTCCGCGGTGCGCTCGACTGCGGGGCCACCACCATCACCGACGAGATGGAGGTCGCCGCGGTGCACGCGATCGCCGAGCTGGCCCAAGTGGAGCAAAGTGACGTGGTCGCTGCCGCCTATGCGGGCACGACGCTCAGCTTCGGCCCCGAGTACCTGATTCCCAAGCCGTTCGACCCTCGGCTGATGATGCGCATCGCCCCCGCGGTGGCGCGCGCGGCCGAGCAGTCCAAGGTTGCGCTGCGGCCGATCGCCGACATGGACGCCTATCGCGAGAAGCTGCAGAGCTTCGTCTATGCCTCGGGCACGACGATGAAGCCGATCTTCACGCTGGCCAAACGCGCGACGCGCAAACGTGTTGTGTTCTGCGAGGGCGAGGAGGAGCGCGTGCTGCGCGCAGTGCAGGTCGTCGTCGACGAGGGCCTGGCGCGGCCGACGCTGATCGGCCGGCCGCCGATCATCGCCCAGCGCTGCGAGAAGTTCGGCCTGCGCCTGCTGCAGGAGCGCGACTACGATGTCGTCAATACCGATCACGACGAGCGCTACCGCGACTATTGGCAGACCTATCACCGTCTCACCGAGCGCAAGGGCGTCACGCAGCAACTGGCCAAGATCGAGATGCGCCGGCGACTGACGCTGATCGGCGCGATGCTGCTGCACAAGGACCACGTCGACGGCATGATCTGCGGCACCTGGGGGTCGACGGCCACGCACCTGGTCTTTGTCGACCAGGTCATCGGCAAGCGTGCCGGGGTCAAGACCTATGCCTGCATGAACGGACTGATTCTGCCCGGACGCCAGCTGTTCCTGGTCGACACCCACGTCAACGCCAATCCCAACGCCGCCGAGCTGGCCGAGATCACGGTGCTGGCGGCCGAGGAGATGCGCCGCTTCGGGCTGCAGCCGAAGGCAGCGCTGTTATCGCATTCGAACTTCGGCTCGAGCAGCCTGCCCTCGGCACAGAAGATGCGCGAGGCGCTGGAATTGATCCGCGGCCGGGCGCCCTGGCTCGAAGTCGACGGGGAGATGCATGGCGACGCTGCCCTCGATGCGGCCTATCGCAAGGAGCTGATGCCACGTTCCACGCTGAGCGGCGAGGCCAACTTGCTGGTGCTGCCCGACATCGACAGCGCCAATATCGCCTACAACCTGCTCAAGACGGCCGCTGGCGGCGGCATCGCGATCGGTCCGGTACTGCTGGGGGCGGCCAAACCCGTGCAGATCCTGACGCCGTCTGCCACCGTGCGGCGCATCGTCAACATGACCGCGGTGACCGTGGCTGACGCGAATGCGGCCCGCGCCTGAGGGGAAGCAGCGTCCGCGAATCAGCCTGTGTGCGCGTCGAGGTTCACCCGGATTTCCTGGCAGTTCGCGAAGGTCTTCCAAAGAGCTAGCAGTCACTCCGGGTCACGCGTCCTGCCCTGTTTTGAGGCATCGGTCTTGAGCTTTTTCTGTCGTTCCGATAAGATGCCGTATTCAAAGTTCAGGGTAATCCCGTGGATTGGACCGGTCGGTCACTGCTGTCGGGGTCTTGGCGAAAGTTAGGGCTTGCTACAGTAGTCGTCGCTTTTGCGACGTTCCAACCGGTTCTGGCCAAGGGTCCGGTCACGGCGAGTGACTCGGTGGCACTGACGGAGCTGCCCCGCGAGGCCCAGCAAACCGAGAGGTTGATCCGCTCCGGTGGCCCGTTTCCCTACGCCAAGGATGGCGTCTGGTTCGGCAATCGCGAAAGGCAGCTCCCGAGGCGCGAGCGCGGCTACTACCGCGAATACACCGTACCAACGCCGGGAGCGCACAACCGAGGCGCCCGCCGCATCGTCTGCGGTGGTGCCAAGGTCCGGGAACCCGAGACTTGTTATTACACAGACGATCACTACGCGAGCTTTCGCCGTATCGCGCAGTGAGCGCCAACCTAGAGACCTTGCCCTGACCGCCGAAGGACCGAGACCATGCTGCTTCAGACAGTCCGTCCCAATATCGTCCAGTCGATCCGCGCCTATCGCGTGGACGAGCTGATGCAGGCCGCCGAAAACGCCGGCCAGCACTTCCTGTATGCCGACCTGTCGACCGCCCAGTCGAAACAGGAGGTGCTGGACAAGATTGCCGAGTCGTTCCTGTTCCCGATGCATTTCGGCAAGAACCTCGATGCCCTGTTCGACTGCATGACCGACCTGGTGCACAAGGCCGGCGCCCAACCCGGCTTCGTGGTCGTGCTCGAGCAGTTGCCTGACAACCCGCGTTTCGACCGCGAGGCCCGCGAGCAACTGCTCGACGTCTTCCGCGACGCGGCCGACTTCTGGGCCGAGCGCAAGATCGCCTTCCGCTGCTTCTACTCGTTCGCGGTGGCGCGCAGCGCCGAAGCCGGCAATTGGGAGCGCACCGGCGAGCCCGCGGTCAGCGCGCCGGAAAAGCCCGCAGCGAAGACCGTGCCGAAAAACGGCGCGAACCCGAACTTCGGCATGAACATGCCGCTGATGAGCAGCGCCTTCGACACCGCGATGTGGCTCAACGCGGCCTGAACGGCCGCGCACTCGGGACGCCGCCCGCCACAGCCTGCGGCGCGAACTCAGTCGATAGCCTGCGCGTGGACGGCCGGGCGCACACCCAGCCGGACCAGGGTTTGTGTCAGCGCCACGTACTCGCCGACCGGCACCTCCTCGGCCCGGCGCTGCAGTTCGAATTCGACCGCGTGACCGGTGCGCGCCAACCAGGTGCCCAGCGTGTTGCGCAACAACTTGCGCCGCTGCGAGAACGCCACGCCGACGACCTCGCCGAGCAGGGCGCGGTCCAGCGCGGGCGGTGACGGCAGCGGCCGCATGCGCACGACCGTCGACCATACGCGCGGCGGCGGCTCGAACGCGTCCGGCGGCACGTCGAACAGCGGTTCGATGTCGTATCGCCACTGCAGCATCACGCTCAGGCGGCCATAGTCACGCCCAGGCGGCGAGGCCGCCATGCGCTCGACGACCTCCTTCTGCAGCATCAAGGTCTGGTCCTCGATCGCTTCGGCAGCCTCGAGCAGCCGGAACAGGATCGGCGTCGAGATGTTGTAGGGCAGGTTGCCGACCACCCGCAACGGCCGGCCTGCCATCCGGGCCAACTGTGCGAAGTCGACGCCCAGCGCGTCGGCTTCGATCACCTGCAGCCGGGCCTCACTGCGCCAGCGTGCCGCCAGGTCGCGATCGAGCTCGATCGCGGTCATCCGTCCGGCCCGGTCCAGCAAGGGGCGGGTCAGCGCGCCGAGGCCGGGGCCGATCTCGACCAGCGCGTCAGCCGGCTGCGGATCGATCGCGCGCACGATGCGGTCGATCACCGCGCTGTCGGTCAGGAAGTGCTGCCCGAACCGCTTGCGGGCGGTGTGCCGCATCAGGCTCGCTCGAGCAGCGGTCCAGCGGTGCAGATCACTGCGGCGGCTCGCGCATCTCGATGTAGGCGCGCGCGCGCAGGTCGCGGGCCCAGTCGCGGTACTCGGACTCGAACTTCTGCTCGCGCAGCGCGTTGCGGGCCTGCTCGCGCACCTCCTTGTCGCTGAGCTGAGTCTCGCGGCGCTCGATCACCTGGATCAGGTGCACGCCGAAACGCGACACCACCGGCGCCGACATGCCGCCGGGAGCCAGGCGATTCATCGACTCCTCGAACTCGGGCACGAAGCTGCCCGGCGACACCCAGCCCAGGTCGCCACCGGCACTGGCGCTGCCATCCTCGGACACCTCGCGGGCCACGTCCTCGAAGCGCCGTTGGCCGGTCTCGATGACGCGCTTGAGCTCCTCGAGGCGGCGCACGGCGTCCTGCTGGCTGGCCTGGGCCGACGTGCGCAGCAGAATGTGTCGCGCTCGCGTCTGGCTGACGCGGAAAGCCGACCCGTCGCGCCGGTCGACCACCTTGAGCACATGAAAGCCGGCGCCGCTCCTCAGGGCCGCCGGGGTGATGGCGCCCACCTGCAAACCCCGCGTCGCCTCGACGAACAAGTCAGGTAGTCGCGAGGCCGGCCGCAGGCCGATTTCGCCACCCTTGGCTCGGTTGCCGTCCTCGGAGAATTCACGCGCCACCGTGGCGAAGTCGGCGCCTGCATTCAGGTTCACGAGGACCTGCTCGATGCGCGCCCGGCGTTCGGCGATCACGGCCTCGGCGGCGCCTTCGGGCACCGTGACGAGGATCTGCGCCAGGTTGACCTCGGCGTCGGACGCGGCAGCCCCGCGCTGCCGTTCGACGAAGCGGTCGATGTCGCTGTCGCTGATGCGGATGCGCTGCTGCACCTCGCGCTCGCGCACGCGCTCGACCAGGATCTGGTCGCGCAGGCTGTTGCGGAAGCGTGTGAAGTCGATGCCCTCGGCTGCCAGCCGGCCGCGCAGATCGCGCACGCTGAGCTTGTTCTGCGACGCCACGCTGGAGACGGCGCGGTCGAGCTCGACATCGTCGACCTTCATGCCGCTGTCGCGCGCGTAGGTGACCAGCACCCGCTCGTCGATCAGCGCATCGACGATCTGCTTGCGCAACGCATCGGCGGCGGGCAGCCGCGTGTTGCCGCGCCGCGCCTCCTCGCGAGCCCGCGCGGCGCGCTGCTCGACCTCATTGGCGGTGACGAGCTCGCTGTTGACGACCGCCACGATGTAGTCGCCGAGGCGCAGCACCCGGTCGCCTGCCTGCCCCATGGCGACTGCTGCGCCGCACAGCGCCGCGGCCAGAATCACGGCGCGCAGCCGCATCGATGCAGTGGAGGACTCAATCATTGACGGAGTTGGCAGTGGGCGCGTTGCGCTCCTCGCGCAACAGCTTGTAGCCGGGGATATTGTCCTTCAACACCTGCAGCGGGTTCGAACCGAGGCGGGACAACCCCACCAGTTCGAGCTGCAGCAGCAGCCGCGTCGTCGCCTCGCTGCGGCCGGTCGACAGCCGCTCGCCGACCACACGCGCGATCCAGCAGCCGGCGTCGTATTCCAGGCCGGCGATCGAGTCGGTGATGCGGCTGTCACGCATGCTGTAGTTGACGCGGCCCACGGCATACAGGTTGCCCTGGCAGCGCCCGGTGCCGCCGCTGCCACCGTCGGCGCCGCGTCCGCGGTAGACCGGCCACTGCCAGCCGAGTTCGACCTGCTCCGACAGCCCGCGCGCCAGCCGGTAGGTGGCGCTGAGCGCGTGGAAAGGGGCCGGCAGGTAGCGCACACCGATGATCGAGCGCACCGGCCGCCCGATCTCGGCGCTGTACTGCATGGCGGCGTCGATGCGCCACCGGGTGACCAGCGACGATGAACCTTCTATCAGCAGATCGGAGAAACGTTGCGTCAGCGGCACACCGTCCGGCGTGATCCGCTGGTCGCGGAAGAGATAACGCTGGGCCACGCCCAGGCGCAGGGTCTCGGCGCCGGTGGCCGGATCGAGCAACCGGGTCGTCGCGCCGGCGGTCAGCTGATGGGCGTCGGCGACCCGGTCCACGCCGGCGAACGCGTTCTCCGAGTAGATCGACACCGCATTGAAGTCGAAGGCGCCGGTGTCGAAGGTCGGCAGATGCGACTGCTCGCGGAATGGTGTGTTCACATAGAGCAGACGCGGCTCCAGCGTCTGTCGCTGCAAACGTCCGAACCATTCGCTGTCGCGCTCGAACACCGCGCCGGCGTCGACGCTGGCGGTCGGAATCACCCGCGAGACATGGGTGCGGCCGTCGCTCAGGGGCTGTTCCATCTCGTAGCTGGCCGCATTGACGGACAGCTTGGGCTGGACCCACCAGCCCGGCGTGCTCCAGGTCCGCGCCAGGCTGCCGACTGCGTGCCAGCGCGTGCCTTCGGCCAACGAGGTGGCCTGGTTGCCTTCGGGACGCACGAAGCGGTTCAACTCGGACTCGAGGCTCAGGTTCACGCCACCGACGCCCGGCGCGTCCGCGCGCACCCCCAACTGCCACAACCGGTCGTACGGCGCCACGATCACGCTGCTCGGATCGGTCGACTGCAGTACCTGCCAGCGACGCACGCCGGCGTACCAGCGGTGCGTCAAGTGGGTCGTCTCGCCGCCTTGATCGACGCGCAGCGTCAGCGGCAGCAGGCGCGGCGTCAGCGTCGGGATCTGCCGCGGGAAGTCCTTCCAGTAGTTGTCGTCCGACACGCGGATCGCCTGCGCGCTGTAGTGCAGGCCGGGGCCGGTGGTGCCATCGTGCTCGAAACGACCGAGCGAACGGCTCGTCGATTCGACGCGGTCGTGCGGCAGAAACTGAAGATCCAGGCGACCTTCGTCGTGCGCCTCGAGGTAGCGAAATTCGGTGCCGATGCCCGCACCACGCCGGGTCGACATCACCGGCGTGATCGTCGCGTCGCGGTTCGGCGCGATGTTCCAGTAGTACGGCACCGCCACCTCGATGCCGCTGCGCGAGTCGAGGTTCACGCTCGGCGGCAACCAACCGGACTTGCGGTCGTCGGTGAGCGGAAAGCTCAACACGGGCATCGCGAGGATCGGCACGCCGAGGAAACGCAGCACGGCGCCGTCGGCGACGCCTTCGTTGGCCTCCAAGTCGATGCGCACGCGGTCGGCCGACAGCAGCCAGTCGGGGTCGCCCGAACCGTCACGCGGGCAGCTGGTGTAGGTGGCATTCCAGGCGACCGAGCGCGAAGCATCGAGGAAGTCCACGCGGTCGGCGCGACCGCCGGCACCATTGCGGGCGAGATGGAACTCCGGTTTCAGGAAGAAGCCTTCGAAGCGCTGCACGTGCAATTGAAGTTCCGGCCCGCCGTAGACGTTGCCGTCACGCGTGATGCGTACGCGGCCATGCGCGGAGGCCAGATCGTCGGCATTGTCATAGACGAAACGGTCGGCGCGGATCACGCTGCCGGCATGGCGGAACTCCACGTTGCCTTCGGCGGCGACTTCGAGGTCAGGCCGCGCGCGCAGCCGATCGGCCAGCAGCACCACCGATCGCCGTGTGCTGTTCCCGCCGCTCGCCGGTGCCAGCTGCAGGCTCGGCCGCAAGATGAGCGGCTGCTCGTCGGGTGTCTGTGCGCCGGCGCCTTGCGCGATCGCGACGAGCACGCCAGCCGACGCCAGCGTCAGACCATCGCGAAGGGATCGGAGCGTCGGCACGTGGGCGGTTCAAGACAGCGGTGGGGGCGCAACGGGGCCGCGAAGCCCGGCAGCAGGTGCCGAGCGTCCGGCGCATCGCTCGCATCGGCAGGCAGCGTTCGTAGAATGCGCCGGATTATCCATGCGCGAAATCGGACCGCACGCGATGCCGACATCCCTCTCCGGCCCGGCGGCCGGCGCCGTTGAATGGCCGGATGCCGCGCGCCACGCGGCCTTCGGCGCCTGGTTGTCGCCGCTCATGTCGGCCCACGGCCTAGACCCCGCCACGCTGGCGCCGGCATCGGCCGACGCCAGCTTTCGCCGTTACCTGCGCATCCAGGGCCGGCAAGGCAGCTTCATCGTGATGGACGCGCCGCCGCCGCAGGAGGACGTACGCCCCTTCGTCGCGGTCGCCAGCCGCATCGCCGCGGCCGGACTGCACGCCCCGCGCGTGATCGCGGCCGACGAGTCGCACGGCTTCCTGTTGCTCAGCGATCTCGGCACACGGCTCTACCTCGACGCGTTGCGCGACGCCGGCGCACCGCAGGCCGACCGCCTGATGGCGCAGGCGATCGCCGCGCTGGTGCAGTGGCAGGCCCGGGTCGACGCGCACGGCCTGCCGGCGTACGACGACGCATTGCTGCGCCGCGAGCTCGCGTTGTTTCCCGACTGGTGCGCGCAGCGCGAGTTCGGCCAGACCTGGTCGGACGCGCAGCGCGCCGACTGGCAGCGCATCTGCGACCTGCTGGTGGCCAGCGCACTCGCCCAGCCGCAGGTGGCGGTGCACCGCGACTGGATGCCGCGCAACCTGATGGTCAGCGAACCCAACCCCGGCATCCTCGACTTCCAGGATGCCGTGCGGGGGCCGGTGACCTACGACGTGGCCTCGCTGCTGCGTGATGCGTTCCTGTCGTGGGACGAGGAGCGTGAACTCGACTGGGCGGTGCGCTGGTGGCAGCAGTCGCGGCGGGGCGACGCGATGGCCGGTCATGCCTTCGCCGACGACTTCGGCGAATGCTGGCGCGCGCTCGAATGGATGGGCCTGCAGCGCCACCTGAAGGTGGCGGGCATCTTCTGCCGCCTGAAGCACCGCGACGGCAAGCCGAAGTACAGCGCCGACCTGCCGCGCTTCTTCGGCTACGCCACCCGCGTGGCCACGCGCTACGCCCCGCTCAAGCCGCTGCTCGCCCTGCTCGAGCCCCTGTCGGGACAGGCGGTCAGGGCCGGCTACACCTTCTAGCCACGCGACCCGTTCGTGCCGCGGGGGCCCGGCGCGCGCCGCTTCAGGAACAGGCCGCCACCACCTGCGCCACCGCGGCGGTGAGCCGCTTGGCGTACGGCACGTGCAGGAACTCGTTGGGTCCATGCGCATTGGCCTTCGGGCCGAGGACGCCGCAGACCATCATCTGTGCCTGCGGAAAGCCCTCGGCCAGCATGTTCATCAGCGGGATGGTGCCGCCCTGTCCGATGTAGCCGAGCGGCGTGCCGTACTGCGCCATCGATGCGCCATTGAGTGCCTTCTCGAGCCAGGGTGACAGCGTGGGCGCGTTCCAGCCGGTCGCACCGAGCGCGCCGGCGCGACCATCGGCATGGAAGGTCACCCGCGCGTTGTACGGGGCGTTGTCCTCCAGCAAGGTCTTGAGCTGCTCCGACGCGGCATGCGCATCCACCAGCGGCGGCAGCCGCAGGCTGAGCTTGAAGGCCGTATACGGCCGCAGCACGTTGCCGGCATTGCCCATCTCGGGCATGCCGTCGACCCCGGTGACCGACAACGTCGGCCGCCAAGTGCGGCGAATCAGGGCATCCACCGGATCGGTCGTGGTCGGCAGCGAGGCTGCGCCATCGGCGCCGCACGTCCACGGAAAACGCCGCCACACGGCGTCGCCGAGTGTCGCCGCGGCAGCACGCGCCTGGGCAACGCGCTCGGCCGGCACCTCGCAATGGAAACTGCCCGGCAGCAACTCGCCGGTGCGCGCGTCCTCGAGCCGGTCGAGCAGCTGGCGCAGGATGCGAAAGCTTGATGGCACCAGCCCGCTGGCGTCGCCCGAATGCACACCCTCGGTGAGGATCTCCACTTTCAGCACGCCAGACACCATGCCGCGCAGCGACGTCGTCAGCCACAGCTGGTCGTAGTTGCCGGCGCCGGAGTCGAGGCAGACGACGAGCGCCACGTTGCCCAGGCGCGGCTTGAGTCTGTCGAGGTAGACCGGCAGGTCGAACGAGCCGCTCTCCTCGCAGCTCTCGATCAGCCCCACGATGCGCGGCCGCGGAATGCCCTGCGCATCGAGCGCTTCGATCGCCGTGATGGCCGCGTACACCGCATAACCATCGTCGGCGCCGCCGCGGCCATAGAGCAGGCCGTCGTCGAGCTTCGGCGTCCACGGCCCCAGGCCGGCACGCCAGCCGGTGAACTCGGGCTGCTTGTCGAGGTGGCCGTACATCACCACGGTGTCGGTGCTGCCGGCACGCGTGGCCGGCACCTCGAACAGGATTAGCGGCGTGCGACCTTCGATGCGGATCAGCTCGAGCTTCAACCCCGCGACCCTGCGCGACTCGACCCATGCCGCCGCGTCGCGCGTCACGCGGTCCAGATAACCGTGCTGCTGCCACTGCGCATCGAACATCGGGCTCTTGGCGGGCACCTCGATGTAGCTCTTCAGCGCCGGCACGATGCGCTCGTCCCAGGCGCGATCGGCAAAAGCGGCCAACGCCGAGGCCGGATCGTGGGCCGCGGCGGATTGGGCGTCGCGTGCGTTCATGGTGGTCCTTCGTTGGCAGCTCAGCTACGCCCCGCGACCAGCCGCAGATTGGCGTGCAGGGATTGCAGCCAGCGCGCCAGGTCGGCGATGACCTCTTCGCGTTCGGGTTCGTTGAAGATCTCGTGCGCCATCGGCGCATAGCGTTTGTGCCGCACCAGGCTCGGCGGTGCTGCCGCCGCGAAGGCGGCGCTGCCCTGCGGGTTGACGCAGCGATCGGCGCCGGCCCACAGCAACAGCGTCGGCACCTGCCAGCCGGCGGCATCGCGGCGCACGCGCTCGCCAGCTTCCAGCAGGAACTGCACCAGCCGCGGCGTCACGCGGTCGTGCACCAACGGGTCGTCGACATAGGCCTTGACGACCGACGGGTCGCGCGAGATCCACTCCGGCTTCAGGCCGTTGCTGACCGCCAGCCTCGGCAGCAGCGGCTTGAGCAGCCTCAGCAAGGCGCGCTGGACGCCGCTCATGCCGAGGTGCAGCGCCGGCGACGACAGCACCAGCGCCGTCACCGCACGCCACCAGGGCGCCGGCTGGGCGGCCAGCCCTTCGGCGACGAAGCGCGCCGCCACCGCACCGCCCATGCTGTGGCCCAGCAGCACCAGCGGCGCCGGCCGGTCGCCATGCAGCGCGTCGATCACCAGCGCCAGGTCGTCGAGCAGGCTGTCGTCGTGCGCGATGGCACCGCGCTCGCCACCGGAGGCGCCATGGCCACGCTGGTCGTAACCGGCGACGTTCCAGCCGGAAGCATTGAGCCGCTCGGCCAGTTGTTCATAACGACCGATGTGCTCGCCCAGCCCATGAACCAGCAGCACGGTGCCATGCGCCGGTGCCCGGATCGACCACTGCCGCAGGTGCAGCGGAAGATCGTCGCGGGTATGCAGCGCTTGCATGCGCGGCAGTGTAGGGGCAGGCCGCGGTGCAATCGCTGCGCCATTGGCTCGGGTTAACCTTGCTGCTGCGGCTGGCCGTCGGCTCAGCCTCCGACCGGAGCAGCGCATGAGCGACTTTTTCGACCTGACACACGACGTCGCGCGCGGCGTGGCCGAGCTCGTCCTCAACCAGCCGGCGCGGCTGAATGCGATGACACCGGCGTTCTTTCCCGCCCTGCGCGACGCCGTGCAGGCGCTCGACCAGGACGGCCGCACCCGCGTGCTGCTGCTGCGTTCGACCGGCAAGCATTTCTCGGCCGGGATGTCGCTCGACGTCTTCGGCGGTGGCTTCGAGCTGCTGAACACACGCGACGCCCGTGCCCGCCTGGCGTTCCAGGACGGGCTGCGCCGCCTGATGGCCTGCTTCGACGTGCTGGAGACGGCACGCTTCCCGGTCGTCTGCGCGGTGCAGGGCGGCTGCATCGGCGGCGGGCTCGACCTGGCGCTGGCCTGCGACATGCGCGTATGCACGGCCGACGCGTTCTTCACCGTGCAGGAGATCCACATCGGCATGGTGGCCGACCTGGG
>CALMQI010000117.1 GCA_937871935.1 uncultured Burkholderiales bacterium | reverse complement strand
GGCCGAGGACGCGCTCGAGGTGCCAGCCCAGCGCGTTCGACTCCTCGCGCACGCTGCCGACCCGATCCCAGCTCGCCCACAGATCACGATTCGTCTCGAAGCGGTCGCGCACTTCGCTGCCTGCGGCGTGCCCCAGGAACTCGCCCGCGGCGCTCAGGAACTTGAGCGCGTTCCACGGAGCGGGATTGTGACTCGCCGTCAGGATGATGCCGCCCGCGGCACGCAGGTGTTCGACCGCCAGCTGGGTCGTCGGTGTGGTCGCCAGCCCGATGTCGATGACATCGCGCCCCGCGGCGTTCAAGCCCGCGCATGCCGCGAGCCGCACCATCGGACCGGTGAGCCGAGCGTCCCGGCCGATCACGATCGGGCCACTGCCGGGCAATGCCCGCGCGAACGCCGCGGAGAAGCGGGCGACGACCGCCGGGTCGAACGACTCGCCGACGATGCCACGCACACCGGCCACGGAGATCACGGCGACGACCACGGGCACAAGCCGAACAGCTTCTACATCAAGGTTGCCGCGGCGCTTGCGATCGTGACGGCAGTCGAGGTCGGTCTCTACTACCTCGACCTCGGCGCGTGGTACATGCCGATCCTGCTGCTTCTGATGGTCGTCAAGTTCCTCACGGTCGTCTCGTTGTTCATGCACCTCAAGTACGACAACAAGATCTTCGCCATGTTGTTCTACTCCGGACTGATCCTCGCGTTGCTGGTCTACATCGCTGCGCTGACGACGTTCCGATTCTTCGACGGCAGCTAGCAGATGCTCGGCGCGACCTTCGCCGACCCGTGGAAGTTCGAGGCGAACCCTGAGGTCTATCTGCTGGTCGTCTTCTTGATCGCCGCATACGTGTACGCCATGCGCGTGATCGGTCCTCGAGCCGTCGCCCATGGCCAGCCCGTGTTCACGCACCGCAACGTGTGGTGCTTCACCGGGGCAATGGTGTTGTTGTTCACCGCCAGCACGTGGCCGCTGCACCACATCGCCGAGGACTACCTCTACTCGGCGCACATGCTGCAGCACATGATGCTCAGCTACTTCATGCCGCCGCTGGTGCTGCTGGCCACGCCCACGTGGTTGCTGCGATTGCTCGTCGGCACCGGCCGCACATGGCGGGTCGTCACATTCATGACCAAGCCGGTGGTTGCCGCGGTTGTGTTCAACGTCGCGGTGATGGTCACCCACATCCCGCCCGTCGTCAACGCCTCGGTGCAGAGCGCGCCACTGCACTACGCACTCCATCTGCTGCTGGTGCTCACCGCCGTGCTGATGTGGATGCCCGTCGTCGGGCCGTTCCACGAACTGCGAATCAGCGATGCGGCCAAACCGATCTATCTGTTCCTGCAGAGTGTGGTCCCAACCGTGCCGGCCGGCTGGCTGACATTCGCCGAGGGCGTGGTCTACAAGCACTACAACCAGCCGGTGCGCGTGTGGGGCATCAGCCCGACCGACGACCAGCAGATCGCCGGCGCGATCATGAAGATCGGCGGGTCGTTCTTCTTGTGGACGCTCGTCATCTTCTACTTCTTCAAGCGCTTCGCGACGAGCTGGAAAGAAGACAACACGTATCGCCGGCCGCCGCTGACGTTCGATCAGGTGCAGTCCGAGTTCGACAGCACACCTGCTCCGCCCGAGAAGGTGAGCTAGTCCCAGCGAAACAGGCGAGACGCCAGCAACGGTGTCACCACCGCCCAGACACACAGCACGATCCACGACCGAGTCGGCTGCGTCGCCGCGCTGCCAAGGGCGTCGCGCAGCACGTCGGCCAGAGCGCCCGACGGTAGGACATGCGCGACGGCGCGTATCGCGCCGGGCAGCTCGGCGAACGGGATGACCATGCCGCCGAGCAGCAGCAGCACGACGTACAGCCCGTTCTGCGCAGCCAGGTTCACCTCGCCCGGCAGCCGCCCAGCCATGGTCAGTCCAATGCCGGCAAAGGCCATCGTGCCGACGATCACACCGGCCACGGCGAGCAGCCAGCTCGGTGAAGCCGGGTCCCAGCCGAGTGCGAATGCGACTGGGATCAGGACCGCACACTGGACGATCTCGACGGCGATCACCGACCCGATCTTGGCCGCGACCAGCCGTGGACGGCCGAGTGGTGTGGTGCCGAGGCGCTTCAGCACGTGATAGCTGCGTTCGAATCCGGTACCGATGCCCAGGCTGACCATTGCCGTGCTCATCGTGGCCAGGGCGAGGATGCCGGGCGCGAGGAAATCGATCGGCTCCGGCGTGTCGGTCGGCAGTACATCGACCAGGCTGAAGAACACCAAGAGCAACACGGGGATGCCCAGGGTCAACAGCAACTGCTCGCCATTGCCGGCCACTCGCCGGAGCTCGGCGCGCAGTTGCACCAGCGCGACGTTCACGACTGATCACCACGGATGAGCCGACGGAACACGTCTTCCAGGCGTTGTCCGCCGGCACGCAGGTCGTGCAGTGGATGGCCGGCTCCCGCCAGCCAATCACCGAGTTGGGCCATCAGCCGCGGTTGGGGTGGGGCGTCGATGACGTACTCGTCGGTACCAACAGCGCTGGCGACGATGCCCGTGGCAGTGGCCAGGGCTCGGAGATCCAGTCCTGGATCGCTGCGAAACCGGATCTCGTCGTGACCCCTGCGCAGCTCGGCCAAGGTGCCATCGGCCACCAGGGTGCCGTGGTCGATGATCACCATCCGGTCAGCCAGTCGCTCGGCCTCGTCGAGTTCGCCGGCGAGCAGCGGCCCGGCGCAGGCGATCTTGGCGTACTGCGCGATGCCGTAGGTCGAGGCTTCGGCGCGGTGTGCGGTGCCGAAAGCGTCGTGCACGAAGATGTCGCACAGCGCCGCCATCTTCCGTGACAAGGCTTCGTCGTTTTTCTTTTCGCCCTTGTTCACGCGGCAGTTCTCGAGCAGCACGAGCTGGCCGGGCGCAACCTTCACGCCGTCGACCCAGTTCGCCAGCAGCGGCACCTCGCGGCCCAGCAGTTCGCCGAGGCGTTTGGCCACCGGCGCGAGCGAATCTTCGGCCTTGAACTCGCCTTCGGTGGGCCGGCCCAGGTGCGACGTGACCATCACCGCCGCGCCCGCCTTCAGCGCCAGTTCGATGCAGGGGATCGAAGCGCGCACGCGGGTGTCTTCGGTGATGTGGCCGGCCGCGTCGAGCGGCACGTTCAGGTCGGCGCGGATGAACACACGCTGGCCGGCAACGCGCCCTTGAGCGACGAGGTCTTCGAATCGGAGCACGTTCATCGTGCCGACCCCAGCACCCGCACCATCTCGAGCACCTTGTTCGAGTAACCCCACTCGTTGTCGTACCAGGCCACCACCTTCACGAAGGTGCTGTCGAGCGCGATGCCGGCGTCGGCGTCGAACACCGAGGTCATGGGCTCACCGCGGAAGTCGGTCGACACCACCTTGTCTTCGGTGTAACCGAGCACGCCTTTCATCGCCCCTTCGGACTGCGCTTTCATCTCGGCGCAGATGTCCTTGTAGCTGGCTTCCCTGACCAGCTCGACGGTCAGGTCGATCACCGACACGTCGGAGGTCGGCACGCGGAACGACATGCCGGTCAGCTTCTTGTTCAGCTCGGGGATCACCACGCCCACGGCCTTGGCCGCGCCGGTGCTGGAGGGAATGATGTTCTCAAGGATGCCGCGGCCGCCGCGCCAGTCCTTGTTGCTCGGGCCGTCGACGGTCTTCTGGGTCGCGGTGGCGGCATGCACGGTCGTCATCAACCCACGCTTGATGCCGAAGCGATCGTGCAGCACCTTGGCCACCGGGGCCAGGCAGTTGGTGGTGCAGCTCGCGTTGCTGATGATCGCCTGCCCGGCATAGGCGGTGTGGTTGACGCCGTAGACGAACATCGGCGTGTCGTCCTTCGACGGCGCCGACTGGATCACCTTCTTCGCGCCGGCGGCGAGGTGCTTGGCGCAGGTGTCCAGCGTCAGGAACAGGCCCGTCGACTCGATCACGATGTCCGCGCCGACGGCGCCCCACTGCAGCTCGGCCGGGTCCTTGACGGCGCTGAGGCGGATGCGCCGGCCGTTGACGACGAGCGTCGACCCGTCGATCGCGATGTCGCCCTTGAAGCGGCCGTGCACCGAGTCGTAGCGCAGCATGTAGGCGAGGTAGTCGGGCTCGAGCAGGTCGTTGATCGCGACCACCTCGATGTCGTTGAAGTTCTGCACGGCGGCGCGAAACACCATGCGCCCGATGCGGCCGAAGCCGTTGATGCCGAGCTTGAGCGTCATGCGAATGTCCTGGAATGTGAAACGGTGCGTGCCGTCGAGGTCGAAGCTCACGACGTCGTAGCTCGGCGTTGTCATCAATGGGCCTCGTCGCAGCACTGCTGCACCCGATCGGCCAGGTTCTGTGCGGTCAGGCCGAAATGCTCGAACACGGCCGCCGCCGGCGCAGACTCGCCGTAGCTATCGACGCCCAGCGTCGCTCGGCAGCCATACTGCCCCCACCAGCGCGTGACGCCGGCCTCGACGCCGATGCGCGGGAAGTCGCGCTCGCCGAGCACGGCCTCGCGATAGGCGGCGTCCTGCCGATCGAACAGCGTCGTCGACGGCAACGACACCACCCGCACCGGCACGCCACGCGCATCGAGCAGGGACTGCGCCGCCATCGCCAGCGACACCTCCGATCCGGTGGCCAGGATGGCGGCCACGGCCTGCGGCCGCTCGCTCAACACGTAGCCGCCGCGCGCGATGTCGGCCAACTGCTGCGCACTGCGGGTCTGCGCGGCCAGGTTCTGTCGCGACAGCAGCAGCGCACTCGGCCGCTCGGCGCTCGTCACCGCCTGCAGCCAGGCCACCGCGGTCTCGGCGGCATCGCAGGGGCGCCAGACCTCCAGCCCGGGGATCAACCGCAGGCTGGCCGCATGCTCGACGCTCTGATGCGTCGGCCCGTCCTCGCCGAGGCCGATCGAGTCGTGGGTGAAGACATGGATCACGCGGCGCT
>CALMQI010000116.1 GCA_937871935.1 uncultured Burkholderiales bacterium | reverse complement strand
GTCTCGTTGGTGAACTTGCAGAAGTTCACCTTCCAGCCGTGGGTCGACAGGCCGAGCATGAAGATGTTGGCGCCCGAGCAGAACACCTTCTCGCGCAGCGAGGTCACGATCACCGTGCGCACCTCGGGATGCTCGAAGCGCACGCGCTGCAACGCGTCGTGCAGCTCGATGTCGACACCCAGGTCGTAGCTGTTGAGCTTGAGCTTGTAGCCGGGACGGATGCCGCCGTCCTCGGCCACCTGCATGCCCAGCGTGGCGATGGCGCCGTCGAAGCTGAGCTTCCAGTGGCGGTACTGCGAAGGGTCGGTGCGGTAGTCGACACGCGGGGAAGTGGGGGTCATGCCGGTCTCCTGATATGAATCATAGTGCAGATTTGCTGGCGAGTGACATGCATGATAGTGCATGTTCCCGCGACGGTCAAGCGCCTTTCGACGCCGCCCGGCGAACCCAGCATCGGCCAAAGCACCGGACACCGCAAACAGCAGGCGATACCCCTGCTGGTGGCGCATTCAGGCCGGCAGGCCGACGCGCTCTCGCACCTGTGCGCGCAACGCCTGGAAGGTCGGCGTCAGCGGCTGCACGCTGGTGTCGAACACCAGGTCGGCCTTCGAATAGAACGCCGAGCGTCCGGCCAGGATGCGCCGCAGATCGTCCATCGCCTCGGGGCTGGCCTGCATCGGCCGCATGTCGCCCTGCGCCGCCACGCGGCGCATGTGATCCTCGGGGCTGGCCTGCAGCCAGACCGTCGTGCAGTGCGCGAGCAGCTCGTTGAATGTGGCCGCGTCCGACACGATGCCGCCCGGCGTGGCGATCACCACCTCGGGGTAGATCTGGATCGCCTCCTCGAGCGCGCGGCGCTCGTAGCGCCGGTAGGCATTGGTGCCGTAGAGGTCGTGGATCTCGCGGATGGTGCAGCCGGCGAACTTCTCGATCTCGCGACTCAGCTCGATGAACGGATAGTCCAGATCGTCGGCGATCATCTGGCCCAGCGTCGACTTGCCGGCACCACGCAGCCCGACCAGCGCGATGCGCTGGCTCTTCGCGCCGGCATCGCCGCGGGTGCCGAACATCTCGCCCAGCGCGACCCGCGCCCGCCGCAGGTCGGCCTCGTTGCGGTGTTCGAGCAGCTCGCGGATCAGCAGCCACTCGGGCGACGAGGTGCTGACGTCGCCGATCAGTTCGGCCAGCGGACACTGCAGCGCCTGCGCCACCTGCGACAGGATCAGGATCGACGCGTTGCCGATGCCGTATTCCAGGTTGGCCAGGTGCCGCTCGGACACACCGGCCGTCAGCGCCACCGCCTTGCGCGTCAGCCCGCGCCGGGCGCGCAGCCCGCGCACCCGCTCACCGAGCGTTCGCAGCAACGGGCTGGTCTCAGCCGCGACCGGCGCGGCGGCAGCGGTGGTCCGGCCTCGGGTCTTGGCCGATGCGCCGGCGGGTGACTTGGTGGCACGCTTGCGGCTCGGCGGCTGGGCGCGGCGGGGCGGAGGACTCGTGATTCGACTCATGCAATATAGTGCTTGACAGTTACCGGCCATGCCACTATGGTTCGGCCGCAAGCACAATAATGCATATCCAGCCTTGCCGCAAGCCAGCCGGCGCGCCGAGGAGACACAGATGACGGCAGAAGTCTTTCGTCGATTGATCGTCGAGGTCACCACCCCGCTGCAAGGCCGCGCGCTCGACGGCGAGTTGCAGCAGTGGCTCAACCGCCACCACGGCCCCGACAGCGCCACCTTCCATGCGCTCAAGCAGGCCTGCCTGGCCGGCGTGGCCGCGGGCTGGATGTGCAACCGCGAGCACGCCGGCATCCGCTACGGCCGCGTCATCAAGCCCGACGACGATGTCGGCCGCTTCTCGGTCGACGTGGTCGACATGAACGACTGCGCCGGCGGCCACCACGTGCACCCCAACGGCGAGATCGACCTCGTGATGCCGCTGGAGGGCGACGCGCGCTTCGACGGCCACGGCGCCGGCTGGTGCGTCTACGGCCCGGGCAGCGCGCACGTGCCCACCGTCACCGGCGGCCGTGCGCTGGTGCTCTACCTGCTGCCCGAGGGGCAAATCACGTTCACGCGCTGAGGAGACGCTGATGTCCGACATCGCCGAGCCAGGCCCGGTCTTCAACTTCGCGCAGCACCTGTTCGCGCGCAACGCAGCGCGCGGCGCCAGGGTTGCGTATGTCGACGACCACGGGCGGCTGAGCTACGCCGCGCTCGACGAGCGCGCGCGGCGCTTCGGCGCGGCGCTGCGCGCCGCCGGCATCCGGCGCGAGGAACGTGTGCTGCTGCTGATGCACGACAACAACGACTGGCCGGTGTGTTTTCTCGGCTGCCTGTATGCCGGCGTGGTGCCGGTGGCGGTGAACACGCTGCTGACGGCCGACGACTTCGCCTACATGCTGGCGCACAGCCGCGCGCAGCTCGCGCTGGTGTCGGCCGCGCTGCTGCCGGTGCTCGACAGCGCGATGGCGAAGGCGCCGCACGAAGTGCAGCAGGTCTGGATCTCGCGCCCCACCGCCGCGCTGGCCGAGCGCCAGGCCGACCTGGCGCAGCGCATTGACGCGGCAGAGCCGCTCGCCCGATGCGCCGCCACGTCGCCCGACGAGCCCGCGTTCTGGTTGTATTCGTCGGGCTCCACAGGCCGGCCCAAGGGCACCGTGCACACGCATGGCAACCTGTACTGGACGGCCGAGCTGTACGGCCACGGCGTGCTCGCGCTGCGCGAGAGCGACGTCTGCTTCTCGGCGGCCAAGCTGTTCTTCGCCTATGGGCTGGGCAACGCCCTCACCTTCCCGCTGTGGGCGGGCGCCACCACGGTGCTGATGGCCGAGCGGCCGACACCCGACGCAGTGTTCAAGCGCTGGACCGGACAGCCGGCGCAGCAGGGCGCCGCGCTGCGGCCGACCGTGTTCTTCGGCGCGCCGACCGGCTACGCCGGCATGCTGGTGGCGACCGACGCACCCAAGCGGCAGGATGTCGCGCTGCGCATGTGCTCGTCGGCCGGCGAGGCGCTGCCGCGCGACATCGGCGAGCGTTTCAGCGAGCGCTACGGCGTCGAGATCATCGACGGCATCGGCTCGACCGAGATGCTGCACGTGTTCCTGTCCAACCGACCCGGCGATGTGCACTACGGCACCACCGGCCGGCCGGTGCCGGGCTACGACATCGAACTGCGCGGCGACGACGGCCGCGCGGTGGCCGACGGCGAGATCGGCGACCTGTACATCCGCGGCCCGAGCGCCGCACTGATGTACTGGGCCAACCGCGAGAAGTCGCGCGACACTTTCCAGGGCGCCTGGACCAAGAGCGGCGACAAGTACGTGCGCAACGCCGACGGCACCTACACC
>CALMQI010000115.1 GCA_937871935.1 uncultured Burkholderiales bacterium | reverse complement strand
CGGCCCGGCCCGGCCGTTCGACGATCACGGCCCGCGCGCCCGCGTCGCCGACGACGTATTCGATCTGCTCGGGCGAGAGGCCGAACTTCGCGTTGATCTCGGGGATCACCTTCAGCAGCACGCCCACGTCGGTGATCCAGTCGATGCCCGGCACCGGCACTGCCGCCACGCCCGCCGCCAGCAGCGCGCGCTTCGTGACGAGCCGGCGGCACTGTCGCGCCACCGCAGCAATGTCTTGCGGCGAATCGGGCACGACGGTCCAGGTGGCGGTCTCTGCCATGGCGAGGCCACTGTAGCGCCTTTGCCTCCGAGTGAACGAGGCCCTAGCATTGGCCTCTTCCGCAACGCCACCAAGGGGAGGGTTGGCCGATGCGCAACGCCATGTCGGCTTCGCCGGTTCGTTCGAGCCGGCGTCGATTCGTGATGAGCAGGGTTGCCATTGCAATCGCGACGCGCGCCTTCGCGCTGGTGCTGCCGCTGACGGCGTTGGCAGCGGATCCTGCCGCGCTGCCGCAGGGCATCGCGTGGCGCAGTTCCGACGCGGCCCTCGCCATGGGCAACAGCCTGCGCATCACCGACGTCACGTTGTTTGATGGCGAGCGCGTGGTGGATCGTGCCACGGTCGTCGTGCGCGATGGTTTCGTCACCCAGGTCTGCGCGGCCCCTCAGCCTCAGTGCGCCGACGGCGACCTGGCCGAGGTCAGCGGCGCGGGCAAGTTCCTGATGCCGGCGTTGATCGACGCCGAGGGGCATTTCAGCGTGCCGACCGACGGTCTCGACAGGTTCTTCGTGCGCGACAAGCCGGTGTGCACTGCCGGCCCCGACGACGTGCGGCGTGTGGTGAGGGTGTCGCGTTCGGCGTTCTGGCAGGCACTCGCCGACCGGGGCTTGTTCACCCAGATCGACACGCATGGCCTGCGCCTGGCCAATGGCGTGCAGCCGCAGCAGCTCGGTGTCCGCTACGCCATTGCGCCGAGCGCCAACTACGAAAAGCACTTGCGCTTCGGTGTCGCCACCGTGCTCGACATGGCGGCGTACCCGTGGCCGGCCAACTACGTAAAGCGATCACGCAATCGGCACCGGCCGGCGCTCGACGCCGAAGGCAACGACTTGCGCCGCGAGTTCCTGGTCTACGCCGACTTCTACGGCTCGGGCATGTGGGCGATCCCGCCGGGGCTGCACTTCGGCTACTACGGCATGGACCCGGTTTACAACCTGGCGCCCGAAGGGCCGTGGGACGAGGCCCGGCTCGCGGCCTGGGTTGGCCGACGCGTGGCCGACGGGTCGGACCACATCAAGGTGTTCTACGAAAAGTGGGGCGGCGCGCCCAAGGCGCCGAGCCTGTCCGCGCCGACCTTGCGCTCGTTGGTGAGCGCCGCGCACGCGCGCGGCCTGAAGGTGTTCGTCCACAACGAGAGCGAGGACACGTTCGACGACGTGGCGCGCTCGGGCGCCGACGTCAACATTCATCAGCCGGGCGGCAGTGACGCCGACCGCCCGGCGATCGGCGATGCATTCGCCGAACGGGTGGCGCGCTCGGTGCGGGCGGTGGTCCCGACGATGACCGCCTTCGCGCAGGCGTGCGCGACTCCGTTCGCGATCAACAACCGCGCGACGCACGCGCTGTCACAGCGCTCGCCCGGAGCCAGCTTCGTGCGCGACCACGTCGAAACGGCCGACGTGCTGCCGTACCTGAACGCACTCGACGAACTGCGGCTCGCCGGCTGCTATGGTGGAGGCGGCCCCGATCCTGAGCGGCTGCTGCGCAACACCGCGCGCCTGTTCGACCACGGCACTGTGCTGCTCGCGGGTACCGACGCCGAGGCGCTGGAGCCGATGGTCGAAGGCCTGGCGCTGCACTACGAGATGTTCATGATTCGCGAGGCGCTCGACCGGCACTCGGCACGCGCCAGAGGTGCATCGGCAAACCTCGAGGCGCTGAAGGCGGCATCGTCCAATGCGGCGCGTGTATACGGGCTGCACATCGAGGATGGGCACACGCCGCGCGACGATCCGCGCGGCTTCGTGAAGCCCGGCTATCGCGCCGACTTGCTGCTGCTGCGCGAGAGCCCGATGAAGGACATATTGAACACCCTGAAGATCGAGCGCGTGTACAAGGCCGGCTATCTGGCCAACCGCCAGATGGTGCGCCCCGAATGCGCCAGTGGCGATTGCGAGTCACGTCGCCTCTTTCGCGAGCTTGAAACCGCGCGCTGCGACGTCGGCCCATGATTGCAGCCGGGCGTGGGGCCCAGGTGGTGAGTGGCACCAGCGCCGCAAAGCGAGTAACCTGAACGCCTCGCAACTACGTCGAAAGGAGGTGACATGAACTCAATGTCTAGGTCCGGGGCGGAGCCCTACGACACGTTGTAGTCGGCTCTGTAGCCAGACCCGCGGGCGCTCCTCACATGGGTGAGAGCGCCCGCGTCATTTCGGGGCGTGCTCTTCGCTACTTTGCCGGCAGCGCGGCGACGTAGCGCTCCGCCAGCGCGATCCACTGTTCCAGGCCTTCGCCCTCGGCCACCTCGGCGCTGACCCAGACGAAACCGCGCATCGGCCGCCCGGTGATGTCCATCGGCCGCGCCCCCGGCCGTGCCAGGGCGTCGGCCTCGAGCTCCTTGCCGACGCGGAACATGAAGCGCCCGACCTCGACGCCACACAGCATGTTGCCGTTGAGCATCCAGCAGTAGCCGCCGAACATCTTCTTCTCGACGACGCCCTGGCGCGACTGCAACGCCGTGCGCATGCGCTGGGCGAGGTGCGGGTCGTAAGGCATGGCGGGCGCTCCGTGGCTTGGCGTCAGGCGGGGGCACGGCGCGGCGCGGCAGCGCCTGCCGTGCGGTACGCCAACGCCACCAGCGGCGACACGACGGCGAACTGCAGCATCGTGAAGAGTGTTTCCAGCACCATGAAGTCCACCACCGACGCCATGCGGTACTTGGCTGCGACCGGCAGCACCGCGAACGACCATGCCAACACACCGAAGAAGAGGCCGAACCGCAGTGCCCCGCTCTGCCACGACGTGGCGCGATCGCCGAACAGGCGCGGATAGGCCCAGGCGAAGAGCAGGGCCTGGATGATCATCGAGGCGAGACCGATCGGGATGATCACGTCGTCGCGGTACATCGCGAGTTGGTGATAACGATCGGCAAACGTCACCAGGTGCCAGAAGTAGCCGAGCGGAAACGTCGGCACCAGATAGGCCAGCACGGCCAGCCAGAACGATTTGGACATCGCGTGGGGCTCCTGAAGAGCGCTGAAGTCTATCTATTCGCTTGTGTTTTGCAAGTGTTCTATGATGAATCGAAACACGATGACCCAGGCATCCTTGCGCGGCCGGCGCTCCGGCTGTCCCATCAGCATCGCGCTGGAGACGCTCGGCGACGCGTGGTCGCTGCTGATCGTGCGCGACCTGATGTTCAAGGAACGGCGCAACTACAACGAGTTCCTGCAGGGCGGCGAGGGCATCGCGTCGAACATCCTGGCCGATCGCCTGCGCAAGCTGGAAGCTGCAGGCATCGTCGAAAAGCAGCGCGACGCGGCGGACGCGCGCCGCTTCAGCTACCGCTTGACGGCCAAGGGCATCGATCTGGCGCCGGTGCTGGTGGATCTGGTCGTCTGGTCGGCGCGGCACGAGGCCACCGACGCGCCGGCGGCCGTGGTGCGTGCGATGCGGACCGATCGCGAGGCCTTCATCGCTGGCGTGCGCGAGCGGTGGCGTGCCCGTGGTTGATCGCCCGGGCACTGCCAGCCTGCGCGAGCATCTCTGCTCGGACCTTCGTCTACTGGATCACCTGATCCGCGCGCAGTAGCAGCGATCGCGGGATCGCGAGGCCCATCGCCTTGGCGGTCTTCAGGTTGATTGCCAGCTCGAACTTCGTCGGCTGCTCGACGGGCAGATCGCCCGGCTTCGCGCCCTTGAGGATCTTGTCGACGTGCGCCGCTGCTCGCCGGTACGAATCCGAAATGCTCGGCCCGTAGGACAGCAGGCCGCCTGCGTCGGTGAAGTCCTCGGCGAAGTAGATCGCCGGCAAGCGTTTGTCCGCCGCGAATCGGACGAGCTCGTCGCGCCTGGCAAACGCGAACGGGCTGGGCATCACGATCAAGCCGCGCGCAGCGCTGCTGCCGATCGCCGCGAACGCCGCGTCGAGTTCGGCGGCATGGGCCGCGTGGTGCGCGTCGAGTCTTACCTTCGAAGCCTTCGCGGGCCCGGAGCGGTCGGCGACACAAAGCCGATGCGGTGGAGCCTCGCCGCCTGCTGCGCCCAGGCGGCGGGCAGTGCGTGGCCAAACGACAAGAGTCCCAGCAAGGGCGCAAGGCCTGCGTGACGTCGGTTCATCAGTGTCTTGCCCGACTCACTCGATCAACTCGTCCGCGCGCAGCCGCATCGCAGAGGGAATCGTCAGGCCGATCGCCTTCGCGGTCTTGAGGTTGATGATCAGCTCGAACCGGGTCGGCTGCTCCACCGGTAGTTCGGCGGGCTTGGCACCCTTGAGGATCTTGTCGACGAAGCGCGCCGCCTGGCGCCAGATGTCCACCAGGTCAGCGCCGTACGAGATCAACCCGCCGGCATCGACGTACGGCCGCAGGTCGAACATCGCAGGCAGGCGGTGTCGCGTGGCCAGCTCGGTGATGCGCTGACGGTTCGCGTACGCATGTTGGCCGGTGAGCACGAGCAGGGCGCCCGCGCGTGCATCGGTCGCCGACTTGAAGGCCGCCTCGATCTCGCTAGCGTCCTTGACTTCGAGCGACTGCAGTTTCCATCCGCGTGACGTCGCTGCCGCCTGCGCCGCCTGCCACGGCGAGCGCGAGCCGCGATCCCATAACACCGCCATGGGGGCGGTGCCCGGAACGAGCTCCTTGAGTAACTCGAGGAGTTTGCCGGCCCCGTCGGCAAACTGATGGCTCAGCCCGGTGAAGTTGCTGCCGGGGCGGCTCAGGCTCTTGATCAGGCCATCGCCAAGGGGGTCGATGCCAGCCGACATGACGACGGGAACCGTCGCTGTTGCCGACTTGATCGCGACGAGCGTGGGTCCGGCGGCGACGATCACGTCCACTCCGAGCTGCACCAAATCGGCCGCGACAACGGGTATGCGCCCCATGTTGCCTTCAGCGCTGCGCACCTCGGTCACGTAGTGCTGACCATACACATACCCGAGTTCACCCAGCCCGCGCAGCAGCGCCTTGGCGTTGGCATTCGCGGGCTGCGGCCCCGCATAGTCCGCGCCTGTGAAACTGGTGAGCACGCCGATGCGATGGATCTTGCGCTCGGGCTGGCCGTACGCAGCGCGCCGTGCCAGCAGCAGGCCGCCGGTGCCGATCAAGGCACAACGTCGCTTCATCAGTGTGTCCCCCCGCCTTTTGTCGCACGAGGTTAACACCCCAACGTGTGGCTCAAGGGGCCACGCAGTGCGACAACTACCCGCCCCGCACGCAGCGGCTCACCGTCGAGCGGAAGCTCTGCGCCACGGGCCACCCGGTGTCGAGCTGCGCGCGCGGTCGCAGGCCGCGCCAGGCGGCATGCCCTTGCTGCTGCAGTTGAGGCAGCTCGCGGCAGAGCGCCTGCGCCATGGCCGCGAGGCGCTCATCGGCGGCCGCATCGGCCTCGCCCGACGCGACGAGGTACGACATCACCGCCGGCACGAGGGCCACTCCACCCACGGCGCCCCGCAGGCTGACTTGCAGCGGCTCGGTGCCCAGCGAATCGAGCAGGCGCTGGTCGCGCGGATGGGTCGGGTTGAGTGTCAGCACGCGCAGGCGGCGCGCCACGGCGGGGTCGAGCGCGTTCCACCACGCCATCGGCTGCGCATCGACGACGGCGATCGCGTCGATCGCGCCGAACGCCACCAGCTCGGCGACGGCTTCGTCGGGCGCGAGCGCCACCGTGTCCGCAGGCGGGCTGCCCAGCAGCCGGCGCAGCAGCTCGCGCACGCTGTGCGCCGCGTCGCTGTGCGCGGGGCCCACGCTGATGCGCCGGCCCTGCAGCTGGCGGATCGTGCGCAGCGGCGAATCGGCGCGCACGACAAACAGCATCGGCTCGGCAAACAACGGTGTCAGCACGCGCAGCGGCACCGCGGGCCCGCCGTGCGGCGCGGCGTTCAGCGCGTCCCAGTGCGCGATGCCCAGGCGCCCGGGCGCTTGCTGCAGCCACGCCACCGGATCGGCCTGGCCCGCCAATGGCTCGATGCGCGGCGGCGCCCCGTCACCCGGCAGCGCGGCGACGAGCTCGCGGGCGATGCGGGCATGCTCGCCGTTCGCGCTGACGCCGATCACGTCGTAGCTGGCGGGCGCAGTCGTCGCGGTTGCCGCCTCGGTTGGCGCCGCGGGCTGCGGCGCCGGTGCGGCGGGCGGAACAACGGCCACCGCGGGCGCGTTCGCCGTGGCCACGGGCGTGTCGGTGTTCGAGTGCCACAACCAGGCGCCGACGCCCGCGCAGGTCAGCAGGACTGCCAATCCCAGCCGCATCGGCGAAGGACGCCGACGCTGCCGCGGCATGGCGGGCGCCGGCTCGACGGTGGGGGGGTCGATCGGCGCGTCGTCGTGGGCCTCGATCGGCACGTCGAGCATCGCAGGTGGGGGCGACAGCGGCGCCACCGCGGCTACGCGTGGTGCGAGCCGTTGCGTGAGCGGCGGCACCGACGCCGCGAAGTCGTCGTTGCGCGCGTGCTGGTCGCGCGCCGACTGGGCGACCCGGCGCACGCGGTTGTTCACCGAGCGCAGGAAGTCGGCGTCCGTGGGCTCCTTGCCGTGCCGGGGCGCGATGCCGGGCAGCCTGCGCGCCGCCAGCGTGGGCGCCACCTGCTGCGGCCGGGCCATCGGCTCCAGCGTGCGTTGGCCTGACGGCGCGTGCAGGCACAGCGCGCTCCAGTGGGTCGAAGGCAGGCCGACGCACACTGCGTGCAGCCAGGGCCACGAGCGCTCGTCTACCGTGACCAGAAAGTTGGCCCGCAGCTGCGGCGAACGCACCGCTGCAGCCCAGGTGTCGACCAGGCGCCGCAGGCCCACCCGGCTGCGCCCGGCCTGCAGCAGCTCCTCGAAATGGTCGAACACGAAGAGCAGCCGCGCACCGCCGTGGCGCTCGATGTGGTCCGCCAGGTTGCCCGGCGTCATGGCGTCGGCGACCGGCCGGCGGCCGCGCACGGGCCCGTCGTCGTCGAGCGCGCGCTGCAGCGCTTGCAGCGCCGCATCGTCCCAGCGATCCATCGAGTGGATCAGCTCGCGCTGTGCCTGATCGGCACCGCGGCTGCGCCGATCGGGGAACGGCACCACCACACCGGGCGTGGCGCTGGCGGCGCTCAGCGCCACGTCGATGGCGCGCCGGCGCAGCAACGGCAACACGCCGGCGAGCACCGTGGACTTGCCGGCGCCGGCCGCCCCGACCACCACCGTGAGCCGCGATGCGCGCAGCGCCTGGGCGAGCTGTTGCGCCATCGCGCCGAGAGCGCCCGCATCATCGGGCGAAGAAGACCGGACAAGCTGAACCATTGGCTCAGTCTATGTCAGGCGTCGCTCGCTCCCTGCGCTCGCCTCACAGACCGGACTGCAACGCCGGCCGATACCCTGGTTCGCCGAGCAGCGAGTTGTGGTCCGCGCCGGGGATTTCCACCAGCCGGGCGATGCCGGGTGCGAATCGCGCCATCAGCCTGTCGGTGCTGCTGCGGGGTATCTCGGCGTCGTGCTCGGCCACGATCACCGTCGTGGGTACCTTGATGCTCGGCGCGTCGCGCACGGACTCGTAGGTGTCCAGCAGCAGCCAGCGAGTCGGCAGGAACCAGTACGCACGGGCGGCGATCTCGGTGATGCTGTCGTAGGGTGTCACCAGGATGAGCCGCGACGCGGGCTGCGTGCTCGCCAGACGCACCGCCACGCCGGTGCCCAGGCTGCGCCCCAGGACCACGACATCCGGATGCCGGGCATGGACCACGCGGAACAGCGCTGCGGCGTCGGCGTGGTTCGCATGCTCGGTGGGCGAGCTCGTGCTGCCGCCGTAACCCCGATAGTGCATGAGGTACAGCGCATGATCCGGAAACCACGCGCTGAAGGCGCCGAGGCTGTACGAGACATCTTCCGCGTTGCCGCCGAAGTAGACGATGGCCTTCGGCCCCGCGTGGGGTCGCACCGTCACCACGATCTCGGCGCCGTCCACCGGCAACCTCATGGTCGACTGCGCAGCGCTCAGGTGGCGCGGCTGCGGAAAGTAGATCAACGATCGTTGGTAGAAGTAGACCGCGACGCACACGATGACGTAGCCGAGCACGACCAGCAAGAGCACGCCCAGGATCGAACGTGTCATCGGACCTCAATACATCCGCACGGCCACGTCGAAGGTCCAGGTCCGGCGGATCTCGATCACGTCGTACTCGTTGGCCAGCGCAGGCGGAAAGGCCGCGTAGTGCGCATGACTGTGCACGATGCGGCGGATCGCTTCGTCGACCTCGGCCACGCCACTGGACAGAACGAAGGTCACCGACTCGACGGAGCCGTCGCTGCGGATGGCCACCGTCACCATCGGGGTGGTGTGTGGCCGCTTCGCGATGTCGTGCACGGTGTCGACCAGCGTGTTGAACTGGATCTTGCGGGCCCATACCTCGGCATACTGGATGAGCTCTGCGTTGGGGTCGGTGCGCCCCCAGATCCTGCCGCGACGCGCGGTGCTCAAGGTCAGCGGCAGCGTGTTGGGCGGGCGCGCAGCCTTGGCCGCCGCTTCGCGCCGGTCGGCCGCTTCGTCGAGCTGGCGGCCGTAGGCTCGACGCGCGGCGTCGCGCCGTTCCTCGGCTTCCCGCTCGGCGGCCGCGCGCGCGGCCTCGGCGATGGCGGGCAGGTCCTGCACCTCGAATGTCTGCGAGCCGGGACTTTCCGCATAGATCAACCGCGTGTTGGGCTTGATGCGCGGCTCGATCCCGGCGCCGAGCAGCGGATCGTAGAACTCGACCTCGGCGCCACGCTCCCGCAGCATGTGAATGAGATGCAGAGACGGGCTCTCGCGCATATCGTCCACGTTCTTTTTGTAGGCGAGGCCGACAACCAAGATACGCGACCCGCGAACCGCCTTGCCAAGGCGAGTGCTCATAGCCTCGGACAAACGCTCGATTACATAGCGCGGCATGCGCGTAACGACATCGCCCGCGAGTTCGATGAAGCGGGTGGTCTCGCCGCAGGCGCGTGCTTTCCAGGTGAGATAGAACGGATCGATCGGGATGCAATGTCCGCCCAGG
>CALMQI010000114.1 GCA_937871935.1 uncultured Burkholderiales bacterium | reverse complement strand
CGCGCCTGACCTTCGCGGTCGAGCACCTCGAGAACGGCTAGGGCACCCATGCGTACGACTCGAGATAGTGGCTGGCGAGTTTGAGCGCATTGGCAAAGTTCACGCCCTGCGCATCGAAGCGGCCTTGCACGCCGGCATCCGCCTGGTCGAGCGTGGCCACCAGTACCGACACGTCGTACAGCGACGTCAGCTTGCGGTAGGCGCGCACGCACGTCACAGCGCGCAGCACCAGGCCGCCGCGATCGACGAAGTCTTCATGACACTGCGGCTTGGTCTGGTGCTGCGCGCCCAGGCGCAGGAACGACAGCGCGCTCTGCTCCCAGTCGCCGCGCTGCACCCAGCGGAATCCGTCCTGCTGGAAGTCCCTGGCATGAAGCGCGGGCTGCTCGCGATAGACCCGGTTGAGGTCCGACATCCAGCGCTGCACGCCCTCGTGCAGCGGGTACTGCAGCACGTGCCACTCCAGGCTGTCCTCGTGCGTCCACTCGCGGCGCTGGCCGAATTCGCAGCCCATGAACAGCAGCTTCTTGCCCGGGTGGGCCCACATGTAGCCGAGCAGCAGCCGCAGGCCGGCGAACTGCTGCCAGTCGTCCCCGGGCATGCGGCCGATGAGCGAGCCCTTGCCGTGCACCACCTCGTCGTGCGACAGCGGCAGCACGAAGTTCTCGCTCCACGCGTACATCAGGCCGAAGCGCATGCGGTCGTGGTGATGGCGGCGGTGCACCGGGTCGTGCGCCATGTAGGCCAGCGTGTCGTTCATCCAGCCCATGTTCCACTTGAAGTGGAAACCCAGGCCGCCGCTCTGGCCGGGGTCACCGGGCGGGCGGCTGACGCCGGGCCACGCGGTGGACTCCTCGGCGATGGTGATGGCGCCCTCGGCCTCGGTGCCGACCACGTGGTTCATGCGGCGCAGGAAGTCCACCGCCTCCAGGTTCTCGCGGCCGCCGCGCACGTTGGGAATCCACTGCCCGGGCTCGCGGCTGTAGTCGCGGTACAGCATCGAGGCGACCGCGTCGACGCGCAGGCCGTCGATGCCGAAGTGCTCGAGCCAGTAGAGGGCATTGCCGACCAGGAAGTTGCGCACCTCGGCGCGGCCGAAGTTGTAGATCAGCGTGTTCCAGTCCTGGTGCAGGCCTTCGCGCGGGTCGGCGTGCTCGTACAGGTGCGTGCCGTCGAAGCGCGCGAGCGCGAACGCGTCGGTCGGAAAGTGCCCCGGCACCCAGTCGAGGATCACGCCGAGCCCGGCGGCGTGCGCGGCCTCGACGAAGGCGCGAAAGTCGTCCGGGCTGCCGAAGCGCGAGGTCGGCGCGTACAGGCCGGTCGGCTGGTAACCCCAGGAGCCGTCGAACGGATGCTCGTGCACCGGCAGCAGCTCCAGGTGCGTGAAGCCGAGGTCGCGCGCATACGGCACCAGCGCGGCCGCGAGCTCGCGGTAGCTGAGCCAGCGCTGGCCCTCGTGCGGCGCGCGCAGCCAGGAGCCCAGGTGCACCTCGTAGATGCTGATCGGTGCGTCGAAGGCATTGGCCTTCTTGCGCGCGGCGCTGCGTAGCACCTTGGGCGGCAGCCGCACCACGCGCGACGCGGTGCCCGGCCGCAGCTCGGCAGCGAAGGCATAGGGGTCGGCGCGCAGCGCGACGGCGCCGTCGCTGCCACGCACCTCGAACTTGTAGAGGTCGCCCGTGGCCATGTGCGGCACGAACACCTCCCACACGCCGGCCTCGCGGCGCCGGCGCATCATGTGGCGCCGGCCGTCCCACTGGTTGAAGTCGCCGACCACCGACACGCGCTTCGCGTTCGGCGCCCACAGCGCCAGCCGCACGCCGGCCACACCCTCGTGCTCGACCAGGTGCGCGCCCAGCCGCTCGAACGGCCGGTGGTGCGTGCCCTCGGCGAGCAGCCAGAGGTCCATGTCGGTGAGCAGCGGCGCGAAGCGGTACGGATCGTCCAGCCGCGAGCTGTCACCACTGGACCACAGCACCTTCAGCCGGTAGGCGAAACGCTGGCGCGGGCCGACCACCCGCGCGGCGAACAAGTCGCTCGCGCCCTGGCGCCGCAGCGTCGCGATCGGCGCGTCGTCGTCGGCGCGGCATGCCGTCACCACGCCGGCACCGGGCAGCAGCGCGCGAATCGTCCACGCGTCGCCGTCGGCATGCAGGCCCAGCACGGCATACGGATCGTCGTGCTCGGCGCGCATCAGCGCGGCGAGCGTCGCGGCGTCGAGTGCCGGCACGGCCGTCATGCCGCGGCTGCCCTGCGGCCGAAGGCCACACCGTAGCGGCCGAGCCGTAACTGGCGCGCGGACCACGTGGCGGCCTGCTGCGGCGCCGGTTCATCGACCGTGAAGCCGGCCGGCACGGGCACCGTCACGCGGCGCGAGCCGAGGTTGAACGCACAAAGCTGCCGCTGCGCACCGAACCGGCGCTGGAACAGCAGCACGCCGGGCGGCGCGTCGAGAAAGCGGATGTCACCCAAGCGCAGCGTGCTCTGCCCGCGCCGCCACGCCAGCACGCGGCGCAGCCAGTGCAGTGGCGAATCGGCGTCGGCGAGTTGGCGGTCCACCGCCAGCGGCGTGTGGGCTGGCGACAGCGGCAGCCAGGGCTTGCTTCGCCGCGCCGTGCTGAAGCCGGCGTGCGGCCGCGCGGCCTGCCACGGCATCGGCGTGCGACAACCGTCGCGGCCCTTGAACTCGGGCCAGAAGGCGCGGCCGTACGGGTCCTGCAGCTGCTCGAACGGCACGTCGGCCTCGGGCAAGCCGAGTTCCTCGCCCTGATAGACGCAGGCGCTGCCGCGCAACGACACCAGCAGCGCCTGCAGCATCTTGACCTGCGCCGCGTCGGGCCGGCCGCGCGCCGACCAGCGCGTGGCCACGCGCACCGAGTCGTGGTTCGACATCGCCCAGCAGCCCCAGCCGCCGGTGCGGCGCAGTGCGTGCTCGAGCGTCTGCACCTCGCGCCGGATGTGCTCGGCACTGCCCTCGCGGGTGACCAGCGAGAAGCTGTAGGCCATGTGCAGGCGCTTGCCGGCCTCGGTGTAGCGCGCCATCAGCGGCGCCGGCTGCTCGTCGCCGACCTCGCCGATGCTGGCTGCGCCGTGGCGATCCAGTACCTGGCGCAGCCGCTGCAGGAACGCGAGATTCTCCGGCTGGCTCTTGTCGAAGCGATGTTGCTGCAAGGCATACGGGTTGTCGGCTTGCACGGTGCTGACCGCGCCGCCGCGCCGCGCCGCCGGATTGCTGCGCAGGCGCCGGTCATGGAACTGATGGTTGCAGGCGTCGAAGCGGAAACCGTCGACGCCGCGCGCGCACCAGAACGCCACCTCCTTCAACAACGCGTCCTGCACCGGGCGGTGGTGGAAGTTGAGATCCGGCTGCTCGGCCAGGAAGCTGTGCAGGTAGTACTGGCGGCGCCGCGCGTTCCAGGTCCAGGCGCTGCCGCCGAACACGCTCAGCCAGTTGTTCGGCGGCGTGCCGTCGGGCTGTGGATCGGCCCACACGTACCAGTCGGCGCGCGGGTTGCGCCGGCTGGTGCGGCTTTGCTGGAACCAGGCGTGCTGGTCGGACGTGTGCGACAGCACCTGGTCGATCATTACCTTGAGCCCGAGCTGGTGCGCGCGCGCCAGCAGGCGGTCGAAGTCGGCCAGCGTGCCGAAGATCGGGTCCACCGCACGGTAGTCGGCCACGTCGTAGCCGAAGTCCTTCATCGGCGAGCGGAAGAACGGCGACACCCAGATCGCATCGACGCCCAGCGCCGCCACGTAGGGCAGGTGCTGCACGATGCCGCGCAGGTCGCCGATGCCGTCGCCATTGGCGTCGGCAAAGCTGCGCGGGTAGATCTGGTAGATCACCGCGCCGCGCCACCAGTGGCTATCACCCTGTCGCATGGACCCGATGGTGCCACGCCACGGCAGCGTGCTACCGGGGCGGCAGCGTGCGGCGGATGCGCGTCATCAACAGCAGCCCCAGCAAGGCACAGGCGCCGGTGGCGATCCAGGTGTACTGCCAGCCGCCGACGCGGCTGGCGATCCAGGCCACCAGCGGCGGGCCGACGAACTGGCCGAACGCCGACCATTGCTGCACCCAGCCCACGGTGGTGCCCAGCGTGTGCGCATCGGGCGCCAGGCGCACGGCCAGCGAGAACAACGTGCCCGGGATCAGGCCGCCGACGGCCGAGAACGCCAGCACCGCACCGTAGCGCGCCCACGGCGGCAGGCCCTGCCCGACGTCGCCGGCAAAAGCGGCGGTGGCAGCCAGGCCCATGGTGACAAAGCCGATCGTCAGCAGCCGCGTCGGTGCGAGGCCGGCGTGCTGCAGCCGGCCGGCGGCCATGTTGCCGATCATGTTCACCGCCGCGGCCAGCGCGGTGAGCACGCCGGTGGCCGCGCCCGACACACCGGCCTGCGTGTAGATGGCCGGCAGGAAACCGATGACCGCGAGCCACTGGCTCGAGTAGACCGAGAAGCTGAGCGCCACCAGCCACGGCCCGCGCGCGCCGAGCGTGCGCCGCACCCGCGCGGCCAGCGCCGGGCCGCCGCCCGCGACAGAGGTGGCGGGCGGCACCTCCGGCAGCCCGCGGGCGACCACCAGCGCCATCACCGCCGACACGGCGGCCAGCAGCCACCACCAAGCACGCCAGCCGAGCGCCTCGATCCACAGCGGCCCGGCGAGCAGCGCGACGGCGGTGCCGAACGGCATGTAGGCGCCCCACAGGCCGAGCAGCACGTTCGAGCGGCCCGGCGCCGCAAAGCGGTGCACCAGGCCCGGCGCCGGCAGCACGACCAGCAGGAAGCCGAAGCCCTCGAGCGCACGCAGCGCCATCAACAGCGGCACTGCGGTCGACGCGCCGCCCAGCGCACTGGCCAGCGTGAGCACGCTCAAGCCGAGCAGCACGCTGCGCCGCGGCCCCACCGTGTCGGCGGCCAGGCCGAACACCACGCCGAGCAGCATGCCGGCCCCTTGCACCAGCGACAGCAGAAAACCCGCCTGCACCAGCGTGAGCCCGAGCGCGGCCTGCAACGCGGCGATCGCCGGCGGCAGCTTGCCCACGTGCAGCGCGGCGCACACGCCGGCCGCGATGACGATCCACGCCGGGTCGAGCCCCGCGCGGGACCTTATTCGCTGTTTCATTGATCCGGCAGTGTGCCTGGGTCGGGCACCCCGCTTGCACAATGCCGGCGTGACGAACCCTCCCGCACGGCTCGCCCGGCCTGGCCGGACGCCGCACGACCCGGCGCGCCGCCAGGCGCTGGCGAGCGCACTGCAGGCCGCCGCCGCGCTGGCGCTGCCCGCCTGCGCGGCGCAGCCGACCGACGCGTCGACGTCAGCCTGGACGCAGCGCCTGGAGGGCGACACCGTGGCGCTGCTCGGCGAGGTGCACGACAACCCGCTGCACCACCGGCTGCGCGCGCAGGCGCTGCGCCGGGCTTGCGAGAGCGGCTGGCGCCCGGCGCTGGTGATGGAGCAGTTCGACCTCGAACAGCAACCCGCCATCGAGCGCAGCCGCACCGAGCAGCCGCGCGACGCACGGCGGCTCATCGAGCAGGCCGGCCGCACCGGCGGCTGGTCGTGGCGCGACTATGAGCCCTTCGTCGCGCTGGCGCTGCAGTACGAGCTGCCGCTGTGGGCGGGCAACCTGTCGCGCGCGCAGGCGGCGCGCGTCATGCGTGAAGGTTACGAGCCGGTGCTCGGGCCCGAGCGAATGGCAGCGTGGAACCTGCAGCGTGTGCCCGATGCGGCCTGGCAGGCGGCGCAGGAGAAGGAAATCGACCTGGGCCATTGCGGCGCACTGCCGAAGGCCATGTGGTCGTCGATGGCGCGTGCGCAGTTCGCCCGCGACGCCGCGCTGGCCCATCTGCTGCGCAGCCACGGGGCACGCGGCGCCGTGCTGCTGGCCGGCAACGGTCATGTGCGGCGCGACATCGGCGTGCCGCGCTGGCTCGACGGCGTGCCCGCCAGCCGCACGCTGGTGGTCGGTTTCGTCGAACTCGAAGGCAGCGAGCCGCTGCCCGGCCAGTACGACGTGGTGGTCAAGACCGAGCGTGCGCCGCGCTCGGACCCGTGCGAGGGCTTCCGGCGGCAGCGCGGGGCCACCACCACGTAGCGTCCCGCGGCGCCGTCGATCACCACGCTGCGCCGGCGCAAGGCTCAGGCCTCGACGGTGGGCCTGCGGTGCGCGGCCGGCGAGCTACGCGTCGCGCCCGCGCCGGCGTGCCGGCGCAGGCTGTGCGCGAGCCGGGTGGCGGCGCGGCCCGACGCCACCACCGCGTCGCCGACGTCGCGCCAGAACTTGTCCATCGCCTCGGCGCGCAAGGCGTGCGCGCGTTCGCGCGCCTCGTCGTGCAGGCGGGCCAGCTCGGCGGAGGTGTAGTGCGGTGCGGTGTGCCAGGTGTTCATGGTCGGCTCCTTGAAGGCGTGGTTTGCACTGTATGGAAGGTCCGTGAGATCGGAAACGGCGTGATCCGCTCATTGGTGTTGCAGTTTCTGCAATACCCGGGCACCATGCCGGCATGCAGCTCCACCTCGACGACGTGGCCCTGTTCGCGCGCATCGTCGAGCTCGGCACGCTGTCGGCCGCCGCGCGCGAGCGCGACGTGCCGGTGAGCCAGGTGACGCGCGCGCTGGCGCGGCTGGAGCGCGCCTGCGGCGTGCGGCTGCTACACCGCACGACGCACGGCCTGAGCCTCACCGACGAAGGCGACCAGTTCCTCGCCCATGCGCGGCGACTGCTCGACACCGCGGCCGAGCTGCAGGCCGAGCTGTCGGGCAAGATCAGCGGGCCGAGCGGCTGGGTGCGCGTCAGCGTGAGCCCGATCCTGGCGCAGACGGTGATCGTGCCGAGCCTGCCCGCGCTGTACGAGCGCCATCCGAGCGTGCAGGTCGACATCGCCGCCGACGACCGCGTGGTCGACATGGCGCGCGACGGCATCGACATCGCGATCCGTACCGGCGCGCTGATCAGCGACACCGTGGTGGCGCGCCAGATCGGCACGCTGACGCGGGCGCTCTACGCATCGCCGGCCTACATGGCCGCGCACGGCCTGCCGCGCGGTGTGGACGACCTGGCGCAGCACCGCCTGATCGCCAACAGCGCGAGCCCGGTGCTCAATCAGTGGACCTTCGGCAGCGGCAAGAGGGCACAGCAACTCGCAGTGCGCGGCCACACGCGCACCGACAACACCGCCATCGTGCTGAGCCTGGTGCAGCACGGCGTGGGCATCGGCCGCATCGTGGAATTCGTGGCCCGGCCGCTGGTGGCCAGCGGCGCGTTGGTGCCGGTGCTTCCCGGTCAGTCGGACAGCGAAGCAGTGCCGATGTACGCCGTGATGCTGCCCGAGCGCCACCGCCTGCCGAAGATCCGCGCCTGCATCGACCACTGGGCGCAGTGGATGGAGGGGATGTCGGAGCCGCCTGGGCAGGGTTCGCGCAGCGGCGTGTCCGCGGCAAGGCGCGATGACTCAATGCCTCGCAGGTGAGAGCGAGCGAGCAAGGCCGTGGGCGGGCACGCCCTGGCGCTCAACCGCCGGCGTCCCGGCCCTGCGGGCCGGGAT